>CAXPKH010000193.1:0-11433 GCA_964217615.1 Luminiphilus sp. | reverse complement strand
TCACTCTGACCATGCGCTGTTGCAAGGTAATGCCTCTGGCGGATGCTACCGATTTCGGGATGGAATACTTGTGAATCGGGTCTTGGTGGTGGATGACGATCCCGGTATCCGGGAAATGCTCAGATTTGTTCTTGGAACAGCCGGCTTTGAGTGTCTGGAGTCGGCTGACATCCAAGAAGCTTATTGGCAGATCACAGATCACCCACCAGACATCGTGCTGCTAGACTGGATGTTACCGGGAGGCAGTGGTGTTGAGTTACTCCAAAGACTCAGGAAAGACGAGGCCACCCAATCGTTGCCCGTCATAATGCTCACTGCCAAGACCGATGAGGATAACGTTGTTCAGGGACTCGACCTGGGTGCGCACGACTACGTTACGAAGCCTTTTTCCCCCAAGGAATTGCTAGCTCGTATACGTGCGGTAATCAGGCACAGAGATAGCGGAGTGGAGCAAACTGAACTCCGCGTTGGCGGGTTGATTTTGCAATCCGATAGCCGGCGTGTAACGGTGGCCTCAAAAGATATCGAAATAGGCCCCACTGAATTCAAGTTGCTGCATTTTTTTATGACGCACCCCGAACGCGCTTTTTCACGCGCTCAAATACTCGACCGCATTTGGGGGGCCAACGTGTATGTGCAAGAACGGACAGTAGACGTTCATATTCGGCGCCTCAGAAAACTTTTGCAGGCCGAGAATGTCGCATATAGCAATCTTATTCAAACCGTAAGAGGCACTGGATATCGCTTCTCCCCAAGAGATCTAGCGGTATCAGAGTTGGAACCAGAACCTCATGCTGGAAATGGCGTCTCAACCTCACATCACTGAGATTGTCTGGCCCTCGATCGGGCGGCCGGTTCTCCCCAAAACGGTAATGATGACCACTGCCTCTCTACCGGCACGCCAAGATCAGTCACTGACAAAGCGACCAATTTGACACGCATGGTCTGGGCGACAGGATCACTCATAAATGCGAGAGCAGATCAGCCAGTAACCCGTTCATATTGGCTTGCGATTCATCAAGGGTGAGGCCCAGTCGAACCACCACAAGCTCCTCCTCCGGAATCACCACAACAAACTGTCCCGAGTTGCCGCCAGCGTGAAAAGTGTTCTCCGGTGCGCTGGGGAAGCGACGCCGGTTTGTGTTGAGCCAAAAACCCATGCCATAGATGTCGCCATTGATAGCGGTCCCTGGTGTTACAGCTTTTCTCTGCCAAGCCTGACTGATGATGGCACTGCGACCGTGCCAGGCATCCAGCCACAACTGGCCCATTCGGGCCCAATCGCGAGCGGTGAGGTAGGCGTAGCTTGAGCCGACCTGCACTCCGCGGGCGTCGGACTCAAGCACTATTTCTTGCAAACCCAGGGGCTTGCTGAAGTTGGCGTGGATCCAATCAGGATACGAATCATCGGCAAGAGAATGTTGCCACATGATTGAGGCGGTATTGATATCACCGCTGGAGTAAGCAAACTGCTTGCCCGGTGGATAGGCGTGCCCTTTAGAGGGTGCCGAGTAGCCCATGACCGGGTGTTGATACAACATCGCGGTGACATCGTCTCCGGGAAAGTAGCGTTCGGAAAAATCAAAACCGCTCGACATGTAGAGCAGATGCCCAAGCGTCAAGCGTTCATCGATGCGATCCAAACCCTCACTGGGAAAACCCTCCCGCTTCAGCACTTCTCTCACAGTGTCATCCAGACTTAGCTGTCCCGCGTCAATCTGGTATCCAATAAAAGTCGCCATGAGGCTTTTGTTCATTGACCACCCTTGCATCGGATTCTCGACTGAGACGGGTGCTTGGTAGCGTTCGGACACTAACACTCCTTTGTGCATCACCAGCACAGCCAAGGTATTGCGCTCTCCCTCGGGAGGTTCTGCGAAAGCATTATCCAGAGCAGCGTCAATGTTTGCGTCGTCGTCGCTTGCGAGGGAAGCCACCGGCGGTGACATGCCCGTTGTGACAGGCTCCTCCGTCGAGTTTCCTCCGAGTGTGTCGGCGCTGGCTGCTGGCAATGGTTCAGAGGACGGGCTGAGTGCCTGTTGTTGGAACGCCTCGGTAGCCAATAAGGTACAACCAAAGCGTGGCCTGAATTGCGCAGTCATTTTTTGGCCCAGCATGGATGCCGAAACGTTTTGTTGCTCGGGGTCCACTTGGTAATCCAGCAGCGCTGCCATTGGACCCACCGTCGCGAGCCTCGGTAACACATCGGTATTCAGCACAAAGTGCTCGGGTAACCGTGCAACAAAAATACCTGAGCAAAGCTGTTTGGCCGCGTATCCCGCGCCAATGGCGCCCGCATCCGTGAGAAAAACCAGGCCCCTAAACAAGAGTGCCAGACTCAACGCACCGACAACGAGTAATCCGGGTCTTAAGTTTCGGTTTGCGGCGGAGAACGTTGTCGCCATGTTTGCAGGTCACTTATTTGGCTCGGTGTCAGGATAATCCAGTTTGACCGACTCAAGCCAAAAAACCGGCGGCGCCCTTCCGCTTTTTCTCAGAGGGCCTATTCTCAATGTCCATCGGTCAATGCACGCCCCAGGATTTGCGAATACCCGCTGCTCATTTGAGGTCTGCGCGCTGATTATGCGCTTCAGTTCGACGCGGGAGCGCCCTGTCATAAAACTGAAATATTTATGTCACAGAACTGAAATGCCTGCGTCACGAAAATGACACCTTCGCGCCACATCATTGTCATGTATTTGAAATGCGTCTTCTAGGAACCGATCGGAGCCCTCACTATGCGTCATTTGGTATCACGTTTGCGCTATTCACTGCCGGCGGGCGTGTTATGCACTTCTGTTGCTTTCACAGCCTCGGCGACTGACAAGGCGTTACTCGATGTTCTTTTTGGTAATGGTCTGATTACCGAAGCGCAATATGCACAGTTAATGCAGCAGGAGACGTTATCCAGCGCCGAGGTGCTGTCCAGCGTGTCATTGGCGCCCGCGGAAACAGCCTCATCGGCAGAAGCAGTGCGCGAAGAGGAACTGGCCTCATCGGTGGCGCTGGATGAAAACGTACAGCGAGCGATTGACGAAGCAGTGGCCAATGCCGTGATGGCTGAGTCCCCGATAGAGGCGAGTTATGGCTCAAAGGGTTTCCGATTCGAGACAAGGGATGGCAACTGGCAGACAAATCTCCAGTGGCGAGCGCAGATGCGTTATAGCAATCCCTACGGTTCTGACCCTCGGCAGATCGCCAATTACGAGGACTCCAGTGGGTCCAGCTTCGAGCAACGCCGTTTGCGGATGAAGATCGGCGGCCACGGCTTTCAGCCCTGGATCAAATACTACTTTGAAGTAGACCTGCAGCCGGCACGCGATGTCGATGCAGATCCAGTTTCATCCGGTGCCCGGGTGATAGATTGGCGTATTGATCTGGCGAAATGGGACTGGGGTGGTATTCGTTTGGGCCAGTGGAAGGTGGATCTGAACCGCGAGCGTGTGGACTCCTCGGGCCGGCAGCAGTTTGTTGAGCGTTCTATCGTGAACCGTATCTTCACGATGGACCGTCAGGTCGGTGTTCAGCTCAGGGGCCGATTGTTTGAGGGCACGATGGCCGATATGCGCTACTACGCGGGCGTTTTTAACGGCGAGGGTCGCGGTGTGAAAAACAACTCCACCGATCACCTCTATATGGGACGCCTGCAGTGGAATTTCCTGGGCCGAGATCTCGCTTGGAAGCAGACTGATGTCGAGTACACCGACAAGCCAACGGGCTCCTTTGCGATAGCGGGCTTTACCAACACCGGGCCCTGTACACGATGGTCCTCATCCGGTTGCGGCAATTTGGATGGCTTTACCAAGCCGATTTTTGCTGAGGAGGATCAGTTCAAGATCGAGCAAGCGGTGCAGGAATTTGCCTTCAAGTATCGCGGACTCTCAATTCAGCAGGAGTGGCACCGTAAGTTTGTGACTGACCGCGTGATGGGAACCGAGAGTGATCTGACCGGCTTCTACATACAGTCCGGTTATTTCTTTCACAACCTGATCAAGGGGTTCCCCGCACCTTTGGAGCTGGCAGCGCGCTACGCGTATGTCAGCGAGCCCAACAAATCTGAGCGCTCACTCTACAACGAGCGGGAGGAGTTCACGCTGGGCGCGAACTGGTTCTTCTCCGGACACAGCAACAAGATTACAGTCGATTTTTCGCATCTTACTTTGGATGACCAATTACTGGGGTCGAATCATTCTGATAATCGCTTCAGGATCCAGTGGGATGTTTCATTTTGATACTGAAGCGCACAGCGGGACCGACTCTTGGTCTGCTAGACGGATTGAGCTCGGGGTATTCATCTGATTGTCACAATTCTTGGTTAAGTTGGAAAAGTCTGAATAAAGGGATTCCGTCATGGAAGTATTAGCGTCACACGGCTTTATCTTACTTGCGCTCGCCTGTGTTTTTGGCCTCTTTATGGCCTGGGGCATTGGCGCGAACGATGTCGCCAATGCCATGGGAACCTCGGTTGGCTCGAGAGCGCTGACCCTGAAACAAGCGATTCTGGTTGCAGCGGTATTTGAGTTTGCGGGCGCCTATCTTGCGGGCGGCGAAGTGACGTCAACGATTCGGAAGGGCATCATTGACCCAGCGGTACTGACCGATACCCCTGAGTTATTGGTGTTTGGCATGCTGTCAGCGTTGTTGGCGGCGGCCACCTGGCTACTGATTGCCAGCATGCGCGGATGGCCAGTCTCAACAACTCACTCGATTGTTGGCGCAATTGTTGGTTTTGCAGCTGTGGGGATTTCGGTCGAGGCGGTCGCTTGGGGTAAGGTAGGTACCATCGCCGCGAGCTGGGTGGTTTCACCGTTACTGGCCGGATCCATGTCCTTCGCGCTTTTTATCTCGGTCAAAAACCTGATCCTTGACCATGAGAACACCTTTGAGCGTGCACGGCAGTATGTGCCCGTTTACATGTGGATGGTGGGCTTCATGATCAGCATGGTGACCTTGCTAAAGGGCCTGAAACACATTGGCGTTGATTTCGATCTGGGTATGGGCTCCAAGTTTACCAATGCAATGGTTGTTTCTGCGGCGGTGGGCCTTGTAGTGGCTTTTCTTGGCTCTGTATTACTGCGTCGTATCAAAGTCGATGGCGATATCAATAGTGTCGATAACGTCGAAAAAGTTTTCGGTATTTTGATGATTTTCACCGCTTGCGGTATGGCTTTTGCCCATGGCTCGAACGACGTGGCCAACGCGGTAGGCCCTGTGGCGGCAGTGGTTAGCACGGTGCAGTCCGGAGGGATCATTGGCGCGAAATCGGCTATGCCCTGGTGGGTGCTGGGCATTGGTGCGGCCGGTATCGTAGTGGGTTTGGCAACCTACGGGTGGCGAGTGATTCAGACCATCGGTAGAAAAATTACTGAGCTCACCCCTAGTCGCGGTTTTGCCGCCGAGTTGGCCGCCGCTTCAACTGTGGTGTTGGCGTCTGCCACGGGTCTTCCCATCTCTACCACCCATACCTTGGTGGGTGCTGTACTGGGAGTGGGTTTAGCACGAGGCGTGGAGGCACTTCACTTGCCAACGGTTGGGGCTATCATTACTTCTTGGGTGGTGACGCTTCCCGCCGGCGCGGGATTGGCGGTGATCTTTTTCTATGTGTTGTCCGCTATATTCGGTTAGCGCCGGACAAGGGTTGCAATTGGTTTGGTTGTGGACCTATCCGCGTCCGCTATTGACGAACAGATTAAAGGATAAATGAAATGGCTGTGAAACCCGCATTGTCTGATGTGCTCAGTAGTTCGCCACTATCGATCATGGAGCGGCATGCCGAGGCCTGCCTGAGCTGTGTGGCGCGACTTGGTCCTTATTTTGAAGCAGCACAAGGCGGCCATTGGGGTAAAGCGGAGAAGTTACAGTTGGAAATAGCGAGGCTTGAGGGCATTGCAGACGAAATTAAACTGGACGTGCGCAAAAATCTCCCGAGAGGTCTATGGATGTCTGTGTCACGCCCGGATCTGCTCGAACTCGTTCGCATGCAAGATAAGATGGCCAATGAGACCAAAGACATTGCGGGAATCTCGCTAGGGCGGCAGTTGGCTTTTCCGTCGAAATTGGAAAAGTCACTATTTAAGTTTATCGCGACGGTTACCGAAGCCGCAGAAAAAGCTGTGGAGGTAGTTTCTGCGACGCGAGAGTTATCGCGCTCTGCTTTTGGCGCGCGTCAAGTCACGGTCATCATGACTAAGTCTGTGACGGTAGAAAAAATCGAGCGTCGCTCTGACGAGCTGCAGTCGAAGCTAAGGGCGAAGCTGCGTCAGCATGAGGAAACAATATCCCCTGTAGACGCCATTTTCTTGTATCAGTTACTAACTAATATCGGCGAGATTGCAGACCATGCGGAGAAGGTGTCCCACCGGGCGCAGATCATTGCCGCGAGCTAATGGCTCATAGGGCGTTAAATTGTAGCCCGATCTTCCTGTAGCCGTGAGAGGCAAAGCTCGGCAGGTGCCCAAGATCACTGGCCGCCTCATCAAGGGTGATGTCTCCCAGCCGCCCCAGTAGCTCCTCGAAAGCAACGCGCGCCTCGATCCTCGCCAGTTCCGCCCCCGCGCAAAAATGGGGGCCAAAGCCAAACCCCATATGGGGCTTGGTGTTCGGGCGATCGATATCGAACCGCTCGGGGTTGGGGAAGACCCCGGGATCCCAATTGGCGCCTGCCCACATGGGTATGACCATGCTACCTTGCTTTACGGAAACGCCTTCGAGGTCGTCATCCCGCGTCGCACGCCGGTAGGTACACTGAATCGGGGGGTCCCACCGCAGCGCCTCCTCGACCATGGCCGGAATGTCGGCGGGGTTGTTGCGCAACCGCGTCATCAAGGTGTTATCGCCCAGAAGCACGAGCATCGCGTTACCGATCAGATTGGTCGTGGTTTCGTGACCTGCCAGCAGAATTTGATCAATGATGGGCAGAAGTTCTTCGGTCGTGAGGGGAGGTTCTCCGTCCACCTCGGTGTTCACCATGATGCTGAGTAGGTCGTCGGTGGGCTGACGCCGCCGTTCCTCAATTCTGGGTACAAAATATTCATGGAGTTCCACCACGGCATGGGCTACTTCACGGCGTCGCTCGTGACTGAGCAAATCAATGTTGCCGGAAATCATTAAGTCGCCCCAATGTTTGAAGGTCCAGATATCGGCACGATCCACGCCCAAAATGTCTGCAATGACGGTAACCGGTAGCGGTACGGCAAATTCTGGAATCAAATCCACCGAACCTCTATCAATGAAAGCGTCGATCAATTCAGTGGTGATCTGGCGGATTTGCGGCTCGAGTGCCCGCACACTGCGCGGGCTCAATGCTTTGCTGATTAGTTTGCGATGACGGGTATGTTCCGGCGGATCGGCGGTGAACAGGGCGTTCACAATGGGGTGAGCGTTGGAGAGGATTTCCTCGACATCGTCCTGCACGGGCTCGCTGTTGATCCCCATATGCCTAGGGCCACGGTCATCTTCGGTAATGGCCGATGAGTAGACGGCGGTGTTTTTTGCAAGTGCCGCGAGCGTGTCGTAGCTAGCCACAATCGTCCCGATATTGGGATCAACGCCAACGCCTCCGGACTGATGCAAAGAAGCGTACATCTTGTAGGGGCATTCGATGTGCGAGGTTTCTGACAGGTTGACTTCGGGTACGGACTTATCGGTCATGGTGTTGTTCGTCTATCAGCGATGGGCGAGGTGCTATTGGGGAGTATAAATAGAAAAACCCTATTAAATCTGCCAGTCTCGAAACGGGCCCAGCGTGGATAGGGGACCCTAGCCCATTTGTTTGCGTGCTTCGAGAAAAACCAAAAATCAAAAAGGGGAAAAATATGGAAGTAAAAGCGGTATTCAAAATCACTGTGGCCACGTTGGCGGCGGTCTTCGCGTCGGCGGCACTGTCCCAGGACGTGCCGGTCGTTTCGGTGATCAATGTTAAAACAACGAACCCACAGGGCTACACGCAGTATCTGGCAGACAACCCTCAAATCATGTCCTCACTGGGCGCTGAAGCCGGTGGGACCTGTCTTACCGTCAGTGGGCATCGCTATCCCAATCAGGCATTTGCTTGGACGATTTTTCCTAACGCTGCGACGGCCTTTAAAGCGGCCAGAATGTACTCCCAAGCGCCGGCTAACCCGGAGTTGGATGCTTTGCGGGAAAATGTCTCCTCAGAGTTCTATGCGATCTTAAAGCCTTTCACCAAGCCCTCGGGTTGGGAGCGGCGGTTTCAGATGGTCATCAATGACGTGCCCGGGTTCATCAAGGCCGCCACTGCATTGGAGAAGTCCATGCAAGATGCCGGGCATCCGGTGGAGATTGGTATCTTTATGCCCATGGGTGCGGGGAAAACGAAAGCGGGGCTCATCGACATTCGTATCTTCGCCGTAGAGCCAGAGATTGGTGGCGCGCTCGCGCAGCACGTTTTAAGTGGTCAGCACGACCGCGCAGCGATGAGTGCTATGCAATCGTTTATCCAGTCAGTAGAACTTGACACCTTCGAGGACTGCAAGCAGATCTTCGCCGCAGAGTGATACCGTGGCTTAGGAGAGTTCGGTTGCCGAGCTCTCCTTTTCCGACCCATCGCGTTTCACCGGCACAATAATCTCGTTGCGTCGAAGAAATGGCAGAGTCCAGGGCGGGTTGTATTGATTGAGGGTGGGTTCACCGACAATCTCGATACCTTCTCTGATCAAAAAGCCCCTCAACTTTTGCCAGTGCTCGTCGGCCTTTTCTGCGTCGGCCCAGCCACTGAAGCGGATGACGGCTGCGGTGTATGCGGGCTCCTGTCTGAACGCGACGCGCTCGTCATTGGGCGCAGGCAAATCATCCAGCCCGTATTCCGAGGGCATCATAAAGGCCATCTCGGCGGCTCCGGTCATCGTTTGCTGCACGGGCGCGGTCATGGCAATTTTCTGCTCCCCCGTGTTTCCGCCAAATATGTATCCGGCAAGGACTCGAAATCCGTTATCTTCGCGCCCGTCCATCTCTGTCACAGCCATGATACGGGGTGCATAGGCCCGGATCTCAATTTGCTCCGCTTCCCAGCTTTGTTGCACTTCAAAGGCGGGCTCTTCTATCGCCTGCGCGGCCATGGTGTGGCTAATCATGGCTATGAGCCAAAAAAATTTGATGGCCGACACGATGGCGGTTCCGAATCGCTGCATGGGTTTCGCACCTTGAGTTACGGTGCAATTGAATACGCCGGAGACGGGTAACGGATCAACCTTCCACCGCGATAGCTTCGATCTCGATCATCAGTTCGGGGAGCGCCAGTGCCGCGACTTCAACAATGGTGTCCGCCGGATAGGGCTCTGAAAACCATTCCCCGCGGAGCGCCACAATTTTTTCAAAGTGCGACATGTCGGTGAGGTAAATGGTGACTTTGATGACTTTCGACAGGTCGGAGCCGCCGGCCCGCAAGGTGCGTTGTAGCGACTCAAAGGTGGCTTTGGCCTGGGCGTCGAAATCACCGATGCCTACCAGCTCGCCAGACTCGCTAATGGCGGCGTGGCCTGAGAGGTACAACATGCCGTTGACTTTAAAACCGGGTGATATCCGGTAGGGCGCCAGCGGGTCGGGATCGAGCAAGATGGGTTCGGCGTTCATGAGGGTCTTGCCAATACAGCGGTGGGTGTTGAAGCCGCCATCGCCCACTCGTCTTCTGTCATTTCCGCCTCAATGTCGGCAAAGAGCGGCGTAGACAGATAGCGTTCGCCGGTATCGGGCAGCGTGCAAAGAATCACTGATCCCGCTGGCGCTCGCTCTGCCACGTTGAGTGCGGCGGCAAAAGTCGCACCACAGGAGATCCCGCAAAAGATGCCCTCTTTTTGCGCCAGTGCTTGCGCTGTGGCGAAAGAGATGTCGGCAGACACAGGAATCACCTCGTCGATATAGCCTTTGTCGATCGACTCCTGCGCTACCAGAGGAATAAAGTCGGGCGTCCATCCCTGAATCATATGGGGCGCCCAGGCGGGGTGACTTCCGCTCGCAGAACCATCTGCATTGCGCTCCTGCGCGCGTCCATCTGAGAGGAGCGCCGCGCCGTCGGGCTCAGTCGTGATGATCTTGGTGTCGGGGCGTTCGGCCCTGAGCACGCGCGCGACGCCGGTGATGGTACCGCCCGTTCCGTAGCCCGAGACAAAATAATCTAGCCGCTCACCATCGAAAGCCTCCATGATTTCCCGCGCGGTGGTGCGTTCGTGAACATCGGCGTTGGCGGGGTTTTCGAATTGCCGTGCCATAAACCAGCCATTCGCCTCTGCCAACTCGCGCGCTTTGGCGACCATGCCCATGCCTTTGGCTTCTTTGGGTGTGAGTATCACCTTGGCCCCCAAAAAGCGCATGAGCTTTCGGCGTTCAACCGAGAAGGTTTCTACCATTACCGAGACAAACGGGTAGCCCTTGGCCGCACAGACCATGGCGAGGCCAATGCCGGTGTTACCCGACGTGGCCTCAATTACCGTTTGACCCGGCTTCAGTTCGCCCGAAGCTTCGGCGGCCTCAATAATGCCCATAGCCAGGCGATCTTTCACCGAACTAAGCGGATTAAACGCCTCTAATTTGGCCCACATGGTGACCCCTTCAGGGGCAAGCTGATTAATTCTCACAATGGGCGTGTCGCCCACGGTCTCAACGATGTTATTGAATTTGCCACGCGCCATAATTAATGCTGTCTCGGATGATTGGTCGTGAAAAGAACGCTACCCCAACCGGGGCAGGGCAACAAGAGAAATGGGGTTGGTCCTTGTCGAAGACATGCACGTTAATCCTTCCGCTTGATAGGGTTAGGTTCGCCACCATGCCCCTTGCAAACTGGCTCATCGCCACGGAATCGGTAAGGCGCTGAATCACGCCATACAAAGGTTTTTTGAGGATTCGGGTATCCGTACGCCTACTCATGTCATGGCAATGGCACCGCACCTCTGCCCACCAGCTGTGTCCAAAACAGGCTGAGCTCCTCAGCACCGGTTTCGCGCTGCACCGTCCACTCGACGTGTTCGGTCTCGGCCTTCTCTGGTCGCACCTTAATACCCCACAGCCCTTTGATTGCATTCGGTATTTGGGAGTAACGCATATCGACGATCATTGCCGCGTCTTCATTATCGAGCGCTAACCAGTCATCGGAGAACCAGCGAAAGCGCTCGATGTCTTTCGCTTGCTGCGACGTCGGTGCGAGAAACGGAAAATCGCGGGCCACATTGAATTTGGCCGCCGATTCTCCGGGGAAATAGGTCGGCGTGACCCCCACACGCACGGCGTCGACGTAATAACGGTCCTCATATTCGTACAGGGCTTTCCAGACCAGCAAATTGGCAAAACCTGGCTTCACTTCAAGCCGAATCGGGCTGTGTTGGCGGTGGCTCACGATGCTTTCTGCGACCGATAGCGCGCGTTGATGTTGCACCAGACCAAAACCCAGATAACTCATCGCCCAGCACAAGCCATAGA
>CAXPKH010000192.1:0-8678 GCA_964217615.1 Luminiphilus sp. | reverse complement strand
ATTGCCCAAGGCGCTCAACTTGTACCGCAGACAGTTCGATATCGATTCGGGTGCCGAACTCAGTCCGCAGTACCGAGCTAAACAGTTGAAGTGGCTTGTCGGGCTGGATGTTGCCCAGTAACACGTCGAGGTCGACGATCGACCGACCCAGCCACCGGTCTGCGCGGCGCCCGGTCGCTTGTTCAGCGTCTTGAATGCCGGCCATTTCCAGATACGCGCCGTTGGCGGCGACCACGACTCCTGTACTGTCCGTGATCAGGATGCCGTCCGGCGAGGATTGAAAGCTGGTGTCCGCAGCGCCCTCGTTCTGTGTTTTGTCTGACGTTGCCGCGAGACGCAAGAGCAGTCGGGTTTCATTGCCTTGACGCAAACAGGTGATGCCGGCATCCAGTGCTTCGCCGCTATCCGTTGTCACTCGTCCCTGCACAACCCCAGTGGTGCTGCGGGCTTCACGTTGCAGTTCCACCAGCGCCCGCGCGCCTTCGGTATCGAGCCCCACTGGGAAAATGCGCCCTACCAAAGCGCCTTCCTCAAGTTCGAGCAGCGTGGTGGCAACGCCGTTTGCTTCCAGCACGCGGCCCGACAGATCGTCGACCACGATGAAGCCTTCGGCGACCATCTCCAGCATGCGTCGATACCGCGCTTCGAGTCGACGGTTGCTCCAGTAGTCTTGCTCCAGCGTTCTTTGGGCGTTCACCAGTTGTTGCCTGAGGTTGCTCTCGCTGCGCAGGTCCAAGCAGGCGATCTGAATGCTTTTTTCGGCACTGTTGCCGCAGAGCCAGCAACTCACGGGCACGGGCTCCTGATCGCTGACAATGTCGAGGCGGACATCGATGCGATGGACTGCATCCGGTTGCGCTATAGCCGCTTCAAGGCATCCGGCAGCCAGTGCCCGGTCGGATTCAACCACCAGTTCCAGCCAGGGCCGACCAATCAGGGTGTCTCGGGATAGCTCTCGCATCAAAGCCGAATCGGAATTGATTGAAGCGACCCGCTGCGAGTCGTTCAGGGTGACTTGGAGGTCTGCGAGGCCTGCCAGTAATCGCTCAGGCGTAGTTTCGGGAGAAGTTGACACTTTTTTTGCCTCTTAGTCGCCTCGGTGTCTGAGTAACTTGACACATTCGGCGGAATTGTACGAAATCATCAACGGTCAATCCACGAAAAAAAAGCGTGGGTTTTATGGTTCCCACCTTCGTCTTTTGCCCGCTAAGTGTCTAAAAATATTAAATTTAAAAATGTAAAAAATGTTTGACAGTTGTACGGGCAAACTCTTACTCTGGATCAGTCAATAACTGTCGCAGTTATAGCTGTGGCTGGAGGCTTGTATGGGCGTGAGTCAGCCGGCAATGAGTCGGCCGCAATCAGCGCTATATACCCCGGCGGAGCGCGCGCGCCGCGATGCCACGGTATGGACTTTGGTGCAGGGCATTCTCGCACCGCTGCAGTTTCTGGCTTTTGCCGTCAGTCTGTGTCTGGTCATTAATTTCTTGCTGAATGGGGTTGGATTCGAAGCGGCGACCTATTCGGTGATCGTCAAAACCTCTCTGCTCTACGCCATCATGGTAACGGGCGCTATTTGGGAAAAGGTGGTATTCGGGCGCTACCTGTTTGCACCTGCTTTCTTTTGGGAAGACGTGGTCAGTATGTTGGTCATGGTGCTTCATACGGCGTACGTAGTTATGTGGCTGATGGGCTGGGGCACACCGGCCCAGCAAATGTGGATAGCGCTAGCCGCTTATGCAACCTACGTAGTCAATGCCCTGCAGTTTCTGCTGAAGTTTCAAGCGGCGCGGCAAGGTGTTCCTGTTGACGCGCGGGGCGCTGCCGCTGTGCTGGGTGTGCAAGGGGCACTCGAATCATGAGTCAAGTGATTGCGCGAGCCGCGACGGAGGGCGTCCCCGATGTCCGTACCGAACGCGGCGAGCGCGCGGTTTTTTGTGGGCTGACGTCAATCATTTGGCTGCACCGACGCATTCAGGATGCTTTTTTTCTGGTGGTAGGGTCCCGCACCTGCGCACATCTGCTGCAATCGGCAGCGGGTGTCATGATTTTCGCCGAGCCGCGCTTCGCCACCGCAATTTTGGGGGAACGTGATCTAGCGGGAATGGCAGATTGTCACGAGGAATTAGATCGTGTCGTGGGGGAATTGCTGGCGCGTCGACCGGATATCAGACGTTTGTTTTTGGTGGGGTCCTGTCCCTCAGAAGTCATTAAGCTTGATCTTGCCAATGCTGCGGCGCGTCTGCAAAACGTTCACAACAACCGATTGCGTATCTCGGCTTTTAGTGGCTCGGGTATTGAGACGACCTTCACGCAGGGAGAGGATCAGTGTCTGGCCAGCATGGTGCCCGACCTGCCCGAACTGGAGAGCGGTAGCCAGCGACTGATGGTGGTTGGCACCTTAGCCGACATTGTTGAGGAGCAGTTCCGGCGGCACTTCGCCCAGCTGGGTATTGAGGCGGTTGATTTCTTTCCCGCCGCGCGCGCCGATAATTTGCCCCCGGTCGGCCCGGGCACGCGACTACTGCTCGCTCAACCCTATGTCAGCGACACCGTAGCAGCGCTATGTAAGCGGGGCGCTAAATTGATTCCCTCGCTCTATCCCTTGGGTGTACAGGGCACTTTGGCTTGGTTTCAGGCCGCCGCTGCCGAGTGGGGGATGGATGCGGATTCGGTGAGTCAGGCGCTGGCGATTCCTGTGGCTCGGGCACAAAAAGCGTTGTTCAGAGTGCGTGAGCACCTCAAGGACAAAAGCATCCATTTTCTGCCCGACTCTCAATTGGAGCTTCCCCTGGCGCGATTTCTGCGCGACGAGTGCGATATGTCTCTGTTGGAGGTCGCGACCCCTTACCTCGACCAGATGCTGATGGCTCCGGAGTTGTCGGCGCTAGGCGCTGGGGTTCAGCTGGTGGAGGGCTCGGATCTCGATTCGGCGCTGGCAAGGGTTAGAGCCAGTCGCCCCGATCTCACGGTCTGCGGCATGGGGATTGCCAACCCGCTCGAGGCAGAAGGCCTGCGAACAAAATGGTCGATCGAACTGATATTCACGCCGGTTCAGGGTTTTGATCAGGTGGCCGATTTGGCGGGCCTATTTGCGCGACCCCTCGCCCGTGAGCGTCAGTTAGAGGTGGGTTCATGGAGCTGACCTTGTGGACCTACGAGGGGCCGCCCCATGTTGGCGCGATTCGTATCGCTGCCTCCATGCGCGATGTCCATCTGGTATTACATGCGCCACAAGGTGATACCTATGCGGATCTGCTGTTCACGATGATTGAACGAGAGGGGCGCCGTCCGCCAGTCACGTGGACGACCTTTCAGGCGCGCGACCTCGGTAGCTCCACGGCTGAGATGGTCATCGAGACGTTGCAGGGCGTTTGCGAGCGTTATCACCCCAAAGTTTTGCTGGTCGCCGAATCCTGCACCGGAGAATTACTCCAGGATCAGCCCGGCGCGCTAGCGCGGGGCGCGGGCTTGTCCGCGCCCATCATCCCGATCGAGATGGCGGCCTACACGCGCAAAGAAAATTGGGGAGCCAGTGAGACGCTCTATCAATTAGTGCGGGGCCTTCTGGCTGGGAAAGCGCGGGCCACGAGTGAGGACTCAAGCGCCACGACAGAGAAGCGCAGACCGTCAGTTAATCTCATTGGTCCCACCAAGCTGGGCTTTCGCTGCCGTGATGATGTCACCGAGGTTTGTCGTCTCCTCGAGCGCATGGGGGTAGGGGTGAATGTTGTCGCTCCTCTGGGCGCCAGTCCCCACGACCTTTTGCGAATTCCCGAAGCGGATGCCAACGTTAACCTGGCGCCCGAGGTGGCGGATCTGACTTGTGATTGGTTAAGACGCCAATTTAAGCAGCCCATCATTCAGACCGTCCCGCTGGGCTGGGGGGCGACGCGAGATTTTATTGCCGAAGTGGCACAGGTACTCGACCTGGATATTAACCCCGATGTGGTCGGAGAGAGCCGGCTGCCCTGGTATAGCCGCTCGGTCGACTCCACCTATCTCACCGGCAAGCGAGTTTTTGTCTTTGCCGATGGCACGCACGCGCTGGCGGCGGCGCGCATGGCGCGGGACGAGATGGGTTTTGAAGTGGTGGGGTTGGGTACCTACAGCCGTGAGCGCGCGCGCGATGTCCGGGCGTTGGCCAGCGAGTATGGGCTTGAGGCGCTCATCACAGATGATTACCTCGCGGTTGAGCGGGCGGTAACCGAACTGCAACCAGAGCTGGTGCTTGGCACGCAGATGGAACGGCATATCGCCAAACGTCTCGGGATTCCCTGTGCCGTGATTTCCACACCTGCCCACGTGCAGGATTATCCCGCCCGATATTCCCCGCAAATGGGGTTCGAGGGATGCAACGTTATCTTCGATACCTGGGTGCATCCCTTAATTATGGGTCTCGAGGAGCATTTGCTCACGATGTTCCGGGATGACTTTGAGTTCAATGACGCCGCGGTGCCGTCTCATTTAGGCGGCGAGGGTGCCGGCGCGCAGCAGCCCGATAATGTAGAGGCAATCCCAACGGTGGCGCCGGGAGCCGTTGCCTGGGCCGTGTCCGCCGAAAAGGAGTTGCGCAAAATTCCCTTCTTTGTGCGCGGTAAAGCACGCCGCAACACCGAGCACTTTGCCCTGGAGCAGGGCTTATCGGTGATTGACGTCGAGACACTATATGAAGCGAAAGCGCACTTCAGTCGCTGAAGCGAACATCGCCCCGAGGGTGGTGCTGATCACCCTCGACAACCACGTCAGTGGCGCATGGTCGCGGGCGGCCCAGAGCTTGTCGCGGCGTATTGCGGGTCTTCAGGTGTCGTCTCACGCCGCAACGGACTGGGACCGCGACCCCGCCGCGTTAGAGCGTGCGCTGGCAGCTATTGCCGACGGCGACATCATTATTGTCACCATGCTATTCCTTGAGCCCCATATTGATGCAGTCAGTGCAGCGTTAGCGGCACGCCGAGACGGCTGCGATGCAATGATTTGTTGTATGTCGGCCCCGGAGATCATGCGCCTGACCCGGATGGGTCGGTTTCGCATGGATACCGAGGCGACCGGAGCGCTGGCTTTGCTCAAGCGCTTGCGGGGTGGGGGCGACAAAACCGGCCGATCCGCAGGCGCTCAGCAGATGAGCATGCTCAGGCGGTTGCCTCGTCTATTACGCTTCATCCCTGGCACCGCTCAGGATGTGCGTGCTTATTTTCTCACGTTGCAATACTGGCTGGCGGGCTCTGAGACCAACTTGTCGCGCCTGATGGCGTTTTTGATCCAGCGCTACGCATCCCGTGTTGATGACGCTCAGCGCAACGCACTGCCCTATGAGCCACCGGTCGAGTACCCGGATACAGGGCTTTATCACCGCGATATTCCCGACCGGATCACCGCGGATCCCCAGATATTGTCCAAACGCGGTCGCGGCAACAAAGGGACAGTAGGGTTGTTGCTCATGCGCTCCTACGCACTGTCAGGTAACAGTGCTCACTACGATGCGGTGATCGAGGCATTGGAAGCACGCGGGTTGCGGGTGATTCCTGCGTTTGCGTCTGGCCTCGATGCCCGTCCAGCCGTTAACGCTTTCTTCATGGAACGCGGCGAACCGATCGTAGACGCGGTCATTTCGCTCACTGGTTTTTCCCTCGTCGGCGGCCCGGCTTATAACGACACCGATGCGGCGCAAGCGCTGTTGGAGCAACTGGACGTTCCCTATTTGTCAGTGCAGGGACTGGAATTTCAGAGTCTTCAGGACTGGGAGGCCTCCTCGATGGGATTGATGCCTGTCGAGGCGACAATGATGGTGGCGATCCCCGAGCTCGACGGTGCAACCGGCTCCATGGTTTTTGGCGGTCGTTCCGAAATTGCCGCAGGTGATCACTTTGACATGCAGCCGGCACCGGAGCGCATTGATCGTCTCGCCGATCGTGTCTCGCGTCTTGTGACCCTTCGCCACGCGCCGGTATCAGAGCGCAAAGTCGCCATCGTGTTGTTTAATTTTCCACCCAATAGCGGAGCCGCAGGCACCGCTGCACACCTCAGTGTTTTCGAGTCTCTGTTTAATACGCTGGCGGCAATGCGCGACGAGGGTTACCACGTTGAGTTGCCCGAGAATCACACGGCACTCCGCGATGCGGTGCTGCAGGGTAATGCGAAGCAGTTTGGTGCCGAAGCCAATGTGCATGCGCGAATCCCGGTGGACCATCACGTGCGCGCCGAGACCTGGTTAGACGAAATTGAGGCGCAATGGGGACCTGCGCCGGGCAAAGAATGGAGCGATGGGCAGAGCCTCTTTGTACTGGGCAGTCAGTTTGGGAATGTCATGGTCGGCATCCAGCCGCCGATGGGGTACGAGGGTGACCCGATGCGCATGCTGTTTGAGGGCGGGCTTGCCCCGACTCATGCCTTCGCTGCCTTTTATCGCTGGTTGCGCGAAGATTTTTCGGCGGATGCGGTGCTCCATTTTGGGACCCACGGCTCCCTCGAATTTATGCCGGGAAAACAGGTGGGACTGTCGGGCAGCTGTTGGCCGGATCGCCTGATTGCAGATTTACCCAACGTTTACCTTTATGCAGCCAACAATCCCTCTGAGGGACTGATCGCGAAACGCCGGGCGACGTCGACATTGATCAGTTATCTCACGCCACCTGTAACGCACTCGGATTTATATCGACATCTGTTGGATCTCCGCAGTGCACTGGATCACTGGAGACAGAGACCCGCAGAAATGGAACCCGCCGCAGAGCAAGCGATGATAGACGCGGCAATATCGTTGGCGGCGCGGTGCGAAATGTGCGAGGTCGATACCCAGTGGCCAGCGGAGCAATGGTCTGAGCAGATGAATCGTATCCGCGAGCAACTGGACGAAATTGAGCAGTCGCTGATTCCCTATGGCCTCCATGTGGTGGGTCAGCCTATGGAGGCTGGCGATCGACACGAGCTGCTTCTGGCAATGGCCGAGTCAGGTGGTGCCAGCCAGCTGCCTCCCGCCGAATTTCGCCAGCGATTGGAGGCTGGCGACAGTGAGCGGCTCGCAGCGTGGTTGTCAGAGCACATGGCCGATCAGCCCAACGCCGCCCCCGCATTGGCGCAGACACTGCTGACGGCCAGCGTAACTCTCGGCGAGGATCACGAGCTCAAGGCAATCCTGCGCGCTTTATCGGGGCGATTTATCCCTCCTGTAAAAGGAGGGGATGTCTTGCGTGCTCCCGAAATATTGCCCACCGGCCGCAATCTCCACGGATTCGATCCGTTTAGGTTGCCCGCCAGCTTCGCCCAGACTGAAGGCCGGCGTCAGGCTGAGCAACTGCTGGCCAGGCACCAGGCCGAGACGGACGCATTACCCGAATCTGTGGCGCTGGTGCTGTGGGGCACTGACAACCTCAAAACGGAGGGGGTGAGTATCGCTCAGGCATTGGCGCTCTTGGGCGCTGAACCCCGGCATGACAGCTACGGACGCGTGGTTGGAGCGCGACTCCTACCCCTGGAGACGCTGGGTCGACCCCGCATCGATGTGCTTGTCACATTATCCGGCATCTTCCGCGATTTACTGCCCATGCAAACCCAGTTGCTGGCAGAGGCAACCTGGTTGGCGGCGACTGCAGATGAGCCGTCGCATTTAAATTTCGTTCGCAAGCACGTGCTGGCGTACCAAGCGGAGCACGGCTGCGATATCGAAAGTGCCGCGTTGCGCGTTTTCAGCAATGCCGAGGGCGCGTATGGATCCAACGTTAACTTAATGCTGGACAGTGGCCGTTGGGAAGACGAAGAAGAGCTGGCGGACTGTTACACACAGCGCAAAGGCTTCGCTTACGATAGGCACGGTCGCGTCAGTCAGCAGTCAGAGCTCCTCAATCGCGTATTGGTCGATGTCGACCTCGCTTATCAGAATCTTGACTCTGTCGAACTGGGCGTGACCACCGTCGATCATTACTTCGGCACCCTCGGCGGCATCAGTCGGGCGGTGCAACGTGCGCGCGGAGAGCGGGTGCCTGTGTATATCGCCGATCACACGGCGGGGGGTGCGGGCCGGGTCCGTACGCTGAATGAGCAGGTCGCGCTTGAGACACGCACTCGGCTCCTCAACCCCAAGTGGTACGAGTCAATGCTCGATCACGGTTACGAAGGGGTCCGACAAATCGAGGCGCACATCACTAACACTATGGGGTGGTCTGCCACGACGGGTGACGTCTCCCCGTGGGTTTATCAAAAGCTTTCAGAGACCTTTGTACTCGATGACGAAATGCGGCGACGGCTTGCCGAACTGAATCCGGTATCGGCGGCGCGTTTAGCAAACCGGCTGATCGAGGCACAAGAAAGAGAATACTGGGGGGCCGATGACGACAGCATCGATGCCCTGAAACGGGCAGGAGAAGACCTCGAGGATTTTCTCGAGGGCGTCACGGGGGAGGTAGCAGCATGAATTCACCCAATCAACACATTCCGGTCAGTCAGATTGATCCGGGAAAAAATGTCGGCGACGGGGAGGGCAGCGTTCAGGTCCACCTCGAAGAGGATCTGATGCAGACCAATGCCAAGGTTTTTGCTGTCTACGGTAAGGGCGGTATTGGCAAGAGCACCACCTCATCCAATTTGTCCGTGGCGTTTTCCAAGCTGGGTAAGCGTGTCATTCAAATCGGTTGTGACCCGAAACACGACTCCACCTTCACCTTGACCAAGGCGCTGATGCCAAC
>CAXPKH010000191.1:0-2662 GCA_964217615.1 Luminiphilus sp. | reverse complement strand
TCAATGAAATCATTGCGCAAAAGGGCTGGTGTGTCGCCGATGGCGCTACCGGTTCCAACTTTTTTGGACGCGGCCTTGAGGCCGGCTATCCCCCGGATCTTTGGTGCATGGAACGTCCCGAAGATGTACTTTGGCTCCACGGCGCTTTTCTCGACGCCGGTGCCGACATTATTCTAACCAACAGTTTTGGCGCCAATGCGCCAAGATTGAAGCTACACAACGCTGAAGATCGTGTGGCAGAGCTCAATGCCACTGCCGCTGGCTTGGCGCGTGCAGCAGCACGGGAACATCTCGAAGCAACAGGAAGACGCGCCGTCGTTGCCGGCTGCATGGGTCCCACTGGCGAATTATTTGAGCCCATGGGCTCGCTTAATCATGCAGACACCGTGGCCATCTTTGCAGAACAGGCTAATGCACTGGCCGAGGGAGGCGCGGAGATCATCTGGATCGAGACCATGTCGTCTCTTGAGGAGGTCGCGGCCGCTGCTGAAGCGGGGCACGCCACGGGCCTACCGGTCTGTGCAACGCTCACCTTCGACACCGCCCGACGCTCGATGATGGGGGTGACGCCCGCCGACTTTGCCGCGTTTGCCACCGAGATCGGTCTTGAAATGGCGGGCGCCAATTGCGGGGTCGGGCCCGCTGAACTGATGGACTCGACCCAGGGGCTTATGGCCGCGGGAATCCAGATCCCGGTAATCGCGAAGGGGAACTGCGGTATTCCCCAGTATGTCGATGGTGCGATTCACTTCCACGGCAGCCCAGCGCTCATGGCGCAATACGCGCTGTTTGCCCGAGATGCGGGCGCCACCATTATTGGCGGATGCTGTGGCACTACCCCTGAGCACATATCCGCCATGGTAGCGGCCTTGGCAAGCCGTGAGCGACGGGAATTAGACCCCGAAGCCATGCTGCAGGCGTTAGGAAAACCATGGAAAGCACTGGCCGAGGCGGACGGCTCTGATCGCGCAGCAAGACCGCGCGGCCGACGGAGAAGAGCCTGAGAGGCGAGATCAGCCGCCACCGCAAACAAACAGATAGAGCCGCAGCAAGTGAATCCCAATAGGCTACTCAGCAGGGCAATTTAGTCCAGTAATTCGCAAAAAAGTGACCCTGAGACGTATTGTCTAAATCGCTTTAGAGGCGCACATTTAGCGCACGTAAGACTCGGCACCTTCCGGTACGAGCGTAACCGGACCCACCCTCTAGACAGATGATCATTACCGGCCCCTCTAACGTGCCCACCGATCGCTCGTGCGCTGCAGTGCAACACCCATGCACCTTGGCAAATGCTGGATCCTGTCTATGAGCATGGCTGTCGCGCAGTGTCCCAGCATTGCGGTGAGCATCAGAACTGCCAGCAAGTCAGATGTGGATACACTCGAAGCCGTCGAAATAGCCTGCTTTGATGCCGAAAGGCGCAGCTCAAGACAATCTCTCATTCGCTCAGTGACCAGCGATAGGCAGCGGGTTGGGCTTGCGGTTACCACCTCGACCGAAGGACGGGAACAAGTGATCGGCGCCGCGGTACTGTTCCTCTATGCCAAAAGTATCCGGCTCTACTCCATTGGCACCCTCCCCGCTTACCGGGGCTGCGGAGCGGGTGAGGCGCTACTCAGTTGGGCTTTCAATCAAACCGAAACGCTGGAGTTGAGGCGCCTGTCGCTGGAAGCCGACGCCAACAACCCTCGGTTGCTCGCCTGGTATCAAGCACGGGGCTTCACGGTGGAGGACTCACTGCCAGATTACTACGCAGAAGGAGACCACGCGGTGCGCATGGTCCGCCGCTTTGACCAGCACCAGCGCCAACCCCGGGTGGTTTTGATTACCGAGTCGCCTTCGCTGTGGACCTATGCCCTCCCCAACGTTACCGCCGTCAGCCCCAGCGAATACCTGAGTAACGATGTGTGGCAACGTCACGAAACGCTACGCGTGATCAATTTATGCGCTAGTTACCGAGACCAAAGCCTCGGCTACTACACCTCGCTGCTGGCAGCTGCGCGGAGCCATCGCATCACGCCCGACGTCATTGCGATCAAGGACATGGTTTCGCGAGCAACGCGAAGGCGACTGTCCGAGCGCTACGCCGACCTGATTCAGCAAACCTTTGGGAACCACGAAGAGGAAGAACTGATCTTCCCTATCGTGTTTGAGCAGTCTCTGTTACCCGAGCACGCACAGCTGGCCAAGCTGCTGTCGCGGTCACTGGGGTCCCCACTCCTGACCCTGAAGCTACGCAGAGTGCCAGTCAAAGACAAAGTGCTGCAATGGCAAATTCAGAGCATCAAACCCATGGGACTCCGCGAGGCGCTAAAAAAATATCGGGATCTAACCGATGCCGCTGCGCCGGTTTTTTTCTCGAAAAGACGCTTTCAGAATATCAAGCTCCCAAGCTACCGCTATGACCTTGCGATTCTGGTGAACCCGGAGGAAGAGAATGCGCCGTCCTGCCCGAAAGCATTGGATCTGATTCAACGCGCGGCAGAGAGGAAAGGCTTTTATGTCGAGAGAATCACCGCAAAAGATCGTAAGCGACTACCCGAGTTTGATGCGCTCTTCATTCGCGAAACCACCGCAGTAAACCATCATACTTATCAGATTTCGCGAGAAGCAGTGGCTGAAGGGTTGATAGTAATCGACGATCCTTGGTCTATCCTGCGGT
>CAXPKH010000190.1:0-16411 GCA_964217615.1 Luminiphilus sp. | reverse complement strand
CGCCGATGCACATGCCAAGGAAAGGGCGTTAGGGACAGTGTTAAAGCCAGACCAAAGGAAGGGGAAGGCGATACTCATGAAGCGATTAGGATTACGAGCCTTGGCCGTTGGATCAGCCGCGGCTTTTACCCAAGCCAGTTGGAGCCTTGGTCTCGGCGACATCTCGCTTGACTCTTACCTCAATGAGCCACTCAGAGCGGAGTTGGTGCTGCTGGAGACAGATGGCCTCAACGTTGAGGATATTCGACTGGGGCTGGCCTCCGAGCAGGAATTTGCGCGATTAGGCGTCGAGCGAGCGCAGTTTCTGACAAAGTTGGTGTTTGACGTTCAGGGTGACGGTGCTGAGATTCGAGCCGTGCTGACGACAGAATTGCCGCTGAGAGAGCCCTACCTGAATTTTCTTGTTGAGGCCCGGTGGCCGGAAGGTCGCTTGCTTCGGGAATATACCCTGTTAATCGATCTGCCGCCGCGCGAGACGGAGAGAGGGGCCAGTGCGGCTATTGGCGCCGCGCCTGAGGCGATGTCACCGGCGGAGAATCCCTCCAGATACGTCGATCGAGACGCTGACAACGAGATCCGGTCAGGTGGAAGCTATCTGGTCAGAAACTCCGATACGCTTTGGCGTATTACTGCAGCGTCAAAACCGCTTGATGCCACCATGGAGCAAGCCATGTTGAGTATCGTCCTCGCCAATCCCGATGCCTTTGACAGGGGCAACATTAACGGCCTGAAATCGGGATATGTGCTTAGTCTGCCGACAGTTGAAGAGATAGTTATTTCCCCCCAAGACGCCAAAGAAGAGGTGGCGCGCCAAAATGCCGTTTGGATCGATCCCGATCTCGAGACGGCTCCCGGACTCACTTTGGTCGCAGATCCAATCCCCGCGCCTGACCGAGCTTTGCCAGCTGAGGTACTGGAGGTCGCCATGCGGCCCTCAACCCTTGATGAAGTAGAGGGTGCTGGCGAAGCAACAGTCAATCAAGCCGCACCCGGGTTAAACCTCGCCTCATCACCCGAGTTCGATGCGCTCATGAGTAAGGTCGAAGCGCTGGAGAGGAACCTGTTGCGACTGGAGCAGCAACTTGATCAGCGTGATGCTGAGCTGGTGGCGTTGCGCACCCAATTGCTGGCGGCAACCAGTCGCTCCGAGCAGCTGGCGGTGAATAAGAGGCAGCCGACTGAGGTGTTGCCTAATTGGGTGCTGCTGGCGGGCACCGGGTTGCTCATTTCCGGTGCGCTTGCGGGTTGGTGGGGTCACCGAAGGCGCACTATAGCTCGCTCCAATAGCACTCGGGTGATGGGAGAGGCGACTAAACCCGAGGCCCCGCCGGTAGCGTATCCGATTGACGCACCCTCAGACTCGCGGATGCCAGCTGAGGTGGTGTTCGAGTCGGGCGAGACTGATGATTTCTTGTCGCGTGACGCGACGACAGCGGCCAGCACAGCACCCGGCGAGGTGATCAGCGAGCCCTTTGTTGCACGGGTAGATCCGCCCGGGGTAATACCCTCGGATACCCACGCAGTGTCGTCAAGCGATCTAGAGACGGACGTTTCCTCGGAGAAAACACCTGTGGGAGAACCGCAAGCCCTTGAGGGCCTCTCACTGGTGCCAATGCCTGATGTTGCCGAGGCGGCTTCTATGGCACAAGGTGAGGATGCGGCTAGTTCGGAATCCTCCGCTGCGGAGGAGTCGATTTATGGTGCAGAGACTGACCCCGTTGATAGCAAGTTGGACTTGGCTAGGGCATATATTGATATGGGGGACGAGGAGGGCGCGCGCTCCGTGTTGGCGGAGGTCATGAGAGAGGGCGATCTGTCGCAGCAAGCGGAGGCTCAGGAATTATTACTTCGTCTTTAGGTGCCATGATCGGGTGAGACTCTCGGACCAAGTGCTGCCTGCAGGACAGAGATTTGCTGCACGTGTCGAATATCATGGTGGCCACTACCATGGCTGGCAGTCACAGCCCCATCTTCCAGTTGCCACCGTGCAGGAGGCGCTTGAGTCCGCGCTGAGCATGGTTGCGAGCGAAGCGGTTCGCACCGTTTGCGCCGGACGGACAGATACCGGGGTTCATGGCTTTGGCCAGATAATTCACTTCGATGCGCCAGCGCCTCGTAGCGTTAAGGCGTGGTCCATGGGCGCAAATCGTAACCTGCCCAACGATATTCGACTGCATTGGGTTACGCCCGTCAGCGATGAGTTTCATGCGCGCTTTAGCGCACTGTCCCGACGCTACCGGTACGTGGTATTAACCACCCCGGTACGTTCTGCTCTGATCGAAGGTTTGGTCTGCTGGTATCGGCAACCACTAGATCTGGAGCTCATGCAGGTCGCCGCCGGTGCGCTGCTGGGGGAGCAGGATTTCAGTGCCTTCCGCGCGGCGGGCTGTCAATCGACCACTCCTGTTCGCGAGGTGACACATTGTTCCGTGGACCGATTCGGCGACTACGTGGTCATCGACATTACCGCCAATGCTTTTCTGCACCACATGGTACGCAACATTGCCGGTTCACTTTTGGCGGTTGGCTCAGGCAGACAAACTCCCAAATGGTTCGAAGAGACATTAGCGGGCCGCGATCGCACCCTCGCCGCAGAAACAGCGCCTGCCTCCGGGTTATACCTTGTGCAAGTTTCCTATCCTGACTTATTTCGTTTGCCGGCAACTCCCAACGGTCCAACGCTGCTCAGTGGACACCTCTAGTGGCGTAAGTGATCTGCTAGACTGCGCCTTTTCCGATAGGTTGTGTCCGGTGCGCATCAAAATATGTGGCATCACTCGTCGTGAGGATGCTGAGCTCGCGTTTTTCTCCGGTGCAGACGCCGTGGGGTGCGTGTTCTTTGGCGGCAGTCCGCGTTGCGTATCGCTCGATCAGGCGAGGGGTATTAGTCGCGCAGTCAGTGGTTTGGGCATGTTCGTTGGCCTATTCGTGAATCCCACCAAAGACGAAGTCGATGAGGCACTGGCTGCGATTCCCATGCATTTGCTTCAGTTCCATGGGGCGGAGACGCCTGAATTCTGTGCGCAATTCAACCGCCCCTACATAAAAGCAGTGCCCATGACAGAAGAGGCGGATCTGGCGCTCAGCGACGAGCGATATCGCGCCGCGAATGCCCTGTTGCTGGATAGCGTTCACCAGGGACAGTTTGGCGGCTCCGGTGCGGCTTTTGATTGGGGGTCCGTGGATCCCAAGTTCCGTCACCGAATCGTGTTGGCGGGTGGCCTGACACCTGATAATGTCGCGCGCGCCATTCACCAAGTAAGACCCAGTGCTATCGATGTCAGCAGCGGGGTAGAAAGTCAAAAAGGCATCAAAGACAGTGAGAAATTGCGGGCATTTATTCTGAGTGCCCGCCAAGCCGCAAAGGATTTGGCATTATGACAGTTGAGGTGACTCCCGAGCTTTTCGCATCCGTACCCGACGCAAACGGGCGGTTCGGTCAATTTGGGGGCAAGTTTGTTGCTGAAACATTGATGTCGGCGCTTGCTGACCTCGAATCACTATACGCCGCCTTAAAATCGGACGCCGAATTTCAAAGGGAGTTCGATCGGGACCTCGCCCATTACGTAGGTCGGCCCTCGCCGCTTTACGAGGCCGCTCGTTTGTCCGACCAGATTGGCGGAGCGAGAATTTTTCTCAAGCGTGAAGACCTCAACCATACTGGCGCTCACAAAGTGAACAATACGATCGGGCAGGCGCTGCTTGCCAAGTACATGGGCAAAAAGCGGGTGATTGCGGAAACAGGAGCGGGCCAGCACGGCGTCGCCAGCGCAACCGTCGCAGCGAGACTGGGCTTTGAGTGCCACGTGTTCATGGGAGAAGAAGATATTCGCCGACAGTCACTCAATGTTTATCGAATGAAATTGCTGGGTGCAGAGGTCGTTCCAGTTACCTCGGGTTCCAGGACGCTGAAAGATGCGATGAACGAAGCGATGCGGGACTGGGTGACCCATGTCGACAGTACTTTTTATATCATCGGGACTGTTGCGGGGCCTCATCCTTATCCTATGTTGGTTCGAGATTTTCAGAGCGTTATTGGCAGAGAGGCGCGGGCTCAGTCGCTTGCGCAAAACGGGAAATTGCCCGATGCGCTGGTAGCCTGTGTCGGCGGTGGCTCAAATGCGATTGGTTTGTTCCATCCGTTTCTTCAGGATCTTGGCGTCGAAATGTACGGAGTCGAAGCCGGCGGTAAAGGTCTGGCGACGGGGCAGCATGCGGCGCCTTTGTCGGTCGGGAGTCCGGGAGTCCTGCACGGCAATCGGACTTATTTAATGCAGGATGACGACGGGCAGATTCTCGAAACCCACTCCGTTTCCGCGGGCCTCGATTATCCGGGCGTGGGTCCCGAGCACGCGTGGCTCAAGGACATCGGTCGTGTGAATTATGTGTCTGCCGACGACGAGGAGACCCTCGCTGCTTTTCACAGGCTGACACGTATCGAGGGCATAATGCCGGCGCTGGAAACAGCGCATGCGGTGGCCTACGCAGAGAAATTGGCGTCCACGATGAGTCCCGAGCAGCACATCATCGTTAACCTCTCAGGGCGGGGCGACAAGGATATCCTCACTGTCGCAGCGCTTGAGGGAATAGAGGTCTGACGGCAACATGAGTCGGCTAACGGAGCTGTTTACGAGGCTCAAGCAGCAGCGAAGACGAGCGTTGGTCTCCTACGTGGTTGCGGGTGATCCCAGTCCGTCGGGTACCGCTCAGTTGCTGCACCGATTGGTTGCCGCGGGTGCCGATGTGCTAGAAGTCGGTGTGCCTTTCTCCGATCCGATGTCGGAAGGTTTAGTGATACAGCTTGGTCATGAGAGGGCGCTGGCAAATGGTATGACCCTGCGGGCGGTGCTCGATATCGTCAGTGAATTCCGCCAGGATGACCAGCAGACGCCTGTGGTGTTGATGGGATACGCCAATCCTATTGAGCGATTTGGTTACGAGACCTTCGCGGAGGCGAGCGCTAAAGCTGGAGTGGATGGGTTAATCACGGTTGATCTGCCGCCAGAGGAGGTGGATCGCCTGGATCAAGCGCTGATTCCCACAGGTATTGATAATATTCTTCTGATTTCTCCGACTACCGCGAAAGAGAGGATTCAAAAGATCATCACGCGCGCGCGTGGGTTTATCTACTATGTCGCCGTGAAAGGGGTCACGGGTTCCGGAGGACTCGATGTCGAGGAGGTAGCAGAGCGAGTGGGTTTGATTCGCGATCTGACAGATCTTCCGGTTGCAGTGGGTTTTGGGATTAAAGATGCTGACAGCGCGAGACAGGTGGCGGAGGTTGCAGATGCTGTCGTGGTCGGAAGCGCTTTGATCGACGAAATGCTGAAAAAATCTCAAACCGATGTCGGTCTCGAGGAAATCCAGATTCATGAAGCTGCGGTAAAACTGTTGAAGCGTATTCGGGCCGGTGTGGACTCTTCACATTTCTAGAAACCGCGCTCGCTCGTATACTCCAGCCCGGGGTTAGTGGGGAATTCCATGAGTTGGATCGACAAAATTCTGCCTTCAGGGGTTACCAAGGACGACAGTGCAAATCGCTCCAGCGTGCCCGAGGGGTTGTGGAAGAAATGCATAAAGTGTGAGGCGATACTCTACAAGCCTGATCTGGAGCGGAACGCTGAGGTCTGCCCCAAGTGTGATCACCACATGCGGATCGGTGCGCGGCGTCGCCTCGAGCTTTGTCTCGACCACGGCGCCGAAGAGTTGTTCTCAGACATTGAGCCTGTCGACCATCTGAAATTCAAGGACAAGCGGAAATACCGTGATCGTTTGACTGCGGCACAGAGAAGTACAGGCGAGAAGGACGCGTTAATAGCAATGCGGGGGGAAATTCTCGGCGTCGGCGTAATCGCGCTGGCTTTTGAGTTTGATTTTCACGGTGGTTCAATGGGGTATGCGGTTGGCGAAAAATTTACCCGAGCCGCCACCGTCGCTTTGGAGACGCGGACCCCGTTAGTGTGTTTTTCGGCCTCTGGCGGTGCGCGCATGCAGGAGGCTCTCATTTCGCTGATGCAAATGGCGAAGACTTCAGCGGTTATTGAGCGACTTAAGGGGCAGGGGATTCCGTATATCTCCGTACTGACTGACCCCATTTACGGCGGCGTGTCCGCGTCCTTGGCCCTCCTGGGTGACATTAATGTTGCAGAGCCTGATGCGAGAGCGGGTTTTGCAGGCCCCAATATCATCGAACAAACGATTCGTCAGAAATTACCCAAGGGGTTTCAGCGAAGTGAGTTTTTGTTGGAGCATGGGGCAATCGACATGATTGTGCACCGCAATGATATGCGTGAAACGCTGGCGCGTGTCTTGGCAAAATTCACCGGCCGGGATGCCCCGGGGAAGATTCCAAGCCCCATCGAGGGCGAGGTGATCACTGCTGGTAATGGCGGTGCTTCACCGGAGAATGACTGAGCAATCCCTAAAAGATTGGCTACAGCGCCTGGAGTCAAGGCACCCCGTCGAGATTGATTTGGGTCTCGAGCGCGTCGCCGCCGTCGCGCAAAAGTTGGGGCTTCTTGAGCGTCACATTCACACCTTTTCGATCGCTGGAACCAATGGCAAAGGCTCGGTCGCAACGGTTCTAACCGCCGGGCTTTTGGCTAACGGCTTTTCTGTAGGGACCTATACCTCGCCTCATTTGCGGCGATTCAATGAGCGTATCCTGATCGATGGCAAGGAGGTGGATGACGCCGCCATCGTTGCCGCGTTTGAAGCCGTCGAAGTCGCACGCAAAGCTATTTCCCTGACCTATTTCGAGACGACGACGCTCGCGGCGTTGTGGCTATTCCGTGAGAGGGCGGTGGATCAGCAAGTACTCGAGGTGGGACTGGGCGGAAGGCTAGATGCAGTGAACATTATCGACGCAGACGTCAGTGTTATCACCAGTATTGGATTGGATCATACTGATTGGTTGGGGGATACCCGCGAGGTCATTGCCGTCGAAAAAGCAGGTATTGCCCGAAATGATCGCCCTTGCATTGTCGCGGATGTTGACCCCCCGGCTACCCTTGCGGCGGCACTGTTGGAGAGAGGCGCTCGTGCGCAGTATTTCGGTCGAGATTGGCAGATTTCCGAAGGCGAACTGAAGACGGTTGAAGGTCGCATCGTCCAACTGCCCGAGCCGCTCGGCTTGCTTGAGAGTAATATCGGAGCGGCGTTGCAGGCGATGGAATCAAGTGGTGTCGGTGAGATAACGGACGGGCTGCTTGAGGCGGTCAGTAAAGTGCGTTTAGCCGGCCGTCTTTCTGTGCTTGAAGTCAACGGCTTACGCGTGATTCTCGATGTCGCCCACAATACGGAGTCGGTGCGGCGTTTGGTCGATTTTTTGCGCAAGAATCCTTGTCAGAACGCAACCCGCGCCATCATGGGCGTAATGAGGGACAAGCCGGTCCGTGATATGATTGCCGCCTGTGCTGGGGTATTTGAGGATTGGCGCGTAGTCGATTTATGCGATGTTCCCAGAGCCATGGCAGCCGCGCATCTCGCGAATGAGATCGGACCCGAGCGGGTGGTGGCTGCAGGCGCATTCAACGAGGTGTGGGCAGATGTGCTGTGCAATTGCCAGCCGGGAGATCGTATCGTGATCTTTGGGTCATTCTTCACGGTCGGTGAGGCCTTTGATTTGTTAGCTCAATCACGAGGCATTTGAGGAAGCGCATCATTGGATTCGATGCTGAAACAACGGTTGGTAGGGACCTTGGTGTTGGTGGCCTTGGGCGTCGTGTTTTGGCCTCTAATTTTCACTCAGCCCGACAGCCGAGCGCCGCTCGTGCTCGGACCCGTGCCCGATCCCCCTGAGATTGACCGCACACCCATCGCACCCCCCGAAAATTTTCGTGAAGCGGTGGAAGCTCAACTGCCAGAGGTGACGACGCCGAACGCTGATGAGCAGACGCGCGCTGATACCCAAACCCTGCTTGACGACGCCGCTGCGGAGAGTGGTGTCGATGAGCTTTCCGCATTAAGTCAGCCGAATGAAGTCGCCGTCAGAGAATCTGCGCCCGCCGCGGAGCCGATTATCGATGCCCAAGGCCTGCCCCGTTTATGGGTGTTGCAGGTCGCCACGGTCAGTAGCGAAGCTAGAGCGGATGTCTTGGTGGAGACTTTGCGAGGGCGCGACTATAAGGCTTTCGTTGCAGCATTTCAGAAAGCCGACAACACCCTTTATCGCATTCAAATTGGCCCCAATGTTGAGCGGCAGCGTTTGGAGAGGATCAAGCCCGACATCGACCAAGCACTTAAGGTGGACTCTCAAATTTTGAGGTATAGCCAGTAGCATGAGTGATTTATTGGAGGCAGTCGCGGCGAATGTGTCTCGATTCAACGCATGGGACTGGTTCATTCTCGGTGTTTGGATTATTTCGTCGGGCTACGGCATCGTTCGGGGATTTGCCAGAGAAGTATTATCGGTCATCGGTTGGGTCGCTGCTTTTTTCTGTGCGAACCTCCTTGCGGCATCGGTTTCCGATGTTATGCAGGGAGCAATAGACGAGCCTACCACTCGCTATTTGATCGCGTGGGCCCTGACGTTCATCGCCGTGCTGTTAGTCTTTGGATTGATCGCTGCTTTTCTCTCTAAGCAAATGCGCCAACCAGGTTTCAATGTGGGTAACCGGATGTTGGGGGCCATATTTGGGCTTGCTAGGGGGTTATTGATTGTCGCACTGCTGAGCGTTGTGTTGCGCGCCATCGTTCCCGATCAGGAGCAGGCGCTTATCAATGACGCGGTATTGATGAGTCCAGTTGACTGGGTCGCGGAGTGGATGGGGGCTAATTTTGAGCGTGTTCTGGAAGCTGAACCTACCGAAGCGGTCAAGGAAACCCTTGATGCTACAGAGATGCTCTAGGTCCGAGGTCATACTATGTGTGGATTAGTTGGGATGGTGGCCGCTCGGAATGTCGCGGCTGATATATACGACGCGCTAACAATGCTCCAACACCGTGGGCAAGATGCCGCGGGGATTATGACCTGTGCCGATGGCAAGCTGATGCAGCGGAAGGGCGAAGGACTGGTCCGAGATGTTTTTCGCGCGAGTCATATGGAGCAGTTGCAGGGCCGCTTCGGTATCGGTCATGTCCGCTATCCCACTCAGGGAAGCTCTGGCACAGCGTTGGCGCAACCTTTCTATGTCAACTCACCCTACGGGATCGCCCTCGCACATAATGGCAATCTGACCAATTCAGCGTTTTTGTCTGATGAGTTGTTCAAATCTGATTTACGACACCTAAATACAGATTCTGACTCCGAGGTATTGCTGAACGTCTTTGCGCACGAGCTACACCGGCTAGGGAAGCTTGCGCCGACGCCAGAGGATATTTTTGCGGCGGTAGCGACGCTGCATAAAAGATGTGAGGGCGGCTACGCGGCCGTTTCATTGATCGCCGGTTTCGGTTTGGTGGCATTTCGAGACCCATTTGGCATCAGGCCTCTGGTAGTGGGTCAACGTGGCGGTAGCGATGGGCGACCAGAATATATGGTCGCGTCAGAGAGCGTGGCATTGGACGTCGCCGGGTATGAGCTTCTGGGAGATGTCCTGCCCGGAGAGGCTATTTGCGTCACGCAGACGGGTGAGATTTACCGAAAACAGTGCGCAGCGCAGCCCAAGCTCACGCCGTGTATCTTTGAGCACGTTTATTTCGCGCGCCCTGATTCGTTAATGGACAGTATTTCGGTCTATAAAACACGCATGCGCCAGGGCGCTGCCTTAGCAAAAAAGATTCTGCGGGAGCGACCCGAGCACGATATCGATGTGGTCATTCCGATTCCGGACACAAGCCGCGTCGCCGGGCAGTCTCTCGCTTACGAGCTGGGGGTAAAGTTCCGCGAGGGTTTCATGAAGAATCGTTACATTGGACGAACCTTCATCATGCCCGGGCAGAGTGAACGGAAAAAGTCCGTGCGTCAGAAGCTGAATCCGGTGCCGCTTGAGTTTCAGGACAAAACCGTTCTCTTGGTTGATGATTCGATCGTTCGCGGCACCACGTGTGGGCAGATTATTCAGATGGCGCGGGACGCAGGCGCTAACAAAGTGTATTTCGCCTCCGCAGCGCCCCCGGTGCGCTTCCCAAATGTTTACGGGATCGATATGCCTGCAGCCAATGAACTTATCGCCCATGGTCGCTCAGTGGAGGAGATTAGAGAGGAGATTGGCGCCGATTGGCTGGTTTATCAGGATCTGGACGATTTGATCGAATGTTCGCGGGAAGGAAATCCCGATGTGGATGGATTCGAATCTTCTGTATTCGATGGCAAGTACCTTGCAGGAAATATTGATGAGCGGTATCTGCAGGCGGTAGAGGCCGCCCGTGCGGATGGTGCGAAGGTCAAATCGCAAAGTCTCGGCGTGAGTGATGGTGCGGTGGTGGGCTTGCACAATGACGGTTGACGCTGACATGGTAAAACTCCCGGAGATCAGCGTATGACGCACGACAGTGGAGAATGGCTGGACGAGGCCGGTCCCCGTACTCGGGCCATCAGGGCGGGTATCAAGCGCTCTCCGGAAGGTGAGCACGCAGAGCCTATTTTTACTACCTCCAGTTTTGTTTTTGCTTCCGCCGAAGACGCGGCCGCCAAGTTTTCCGGTGATGTTGCCGGCAATGTCTATTCTCGCTACACCAATCCGACGGTGCGCAGTTTCGAGGAGCGGCTGGCGTCTCTGGAGCAGGGAGAGTGCGCGGTTGCGACGGCGTCAGGCATGTCGGCCATTTTGGCAGTTTGTATGGCGCACCTTAAAGCAGGGGATCACGTGTTGTGTTCACGTGATGTCTTCGGCGCGACCGTGGGCTTGTTTGAAAATACGCTGACGAAATTTGGCGTCGAGATTACTTTTGTTGCCCTGAATGATATCGACGCTTGGCGAGCGGCAGCAACGAGCGCTACCAAGTTATTGTTTTTGGAAACGCCGTCCAACCCCATGAACGTCATCGCCGATATCTCGGCCCTGGCTGCGCTGAGGGATGAGCTGGGTGCAATACTCGCGGTGGACAACTGTTTTTGTACGCCGGTTTTGCAAATGCCTCTCCTATTGGGCGCCGATTTAGTGACGCATTCGGCAACAAAGTATCTCGATGGCCAAGGACGCGTTCTGGGCGGTGCCGTAGTAGGGAGCCGGAAGCTGATAGAGCCTGTGATTGCATTTAATCGCTCCTGCGGCCCTACGATGAGCGCGTTTAATGCCTGGGTGATGCTCAAAGGGTTGGAAACCTTGGATATTAGAATGCGGGCGCACTGTGCCAATGCGCAGGCACTAGCCGAGTGGCTGGATTCCCAAGCGGGGGTTAGCGCGGTTCATTATTGTGGTCTTCCGGGCCACCCGGGCCATGAGTTGGCCACTCAGCAACAAAGTGGCTACGGTGGTGTCTTGGCTTTTGAGATTGAGGGCGGCAGGGACGCCGCGTTCCAATTTCTGAATCACACACGCATGATGTCGATGACCGCAAACCTAGGTGATGTGAAGACCACGATCGTTCATCCTGCGTCGACAACCCATGGTCGCCTTTCTCAGGCACAACGGGAGGCCGCGGGCGTTCGCGAGGGGCTAATCCGTATCGCGGTTGGGCTTGAGGATCTTTCGGATCTTCAAGCCGACTGCGAACGCGGTTTTGGGGCAGTGGCTACGCTTTAGTGTCGGTCTTAGGAGTCCACACTACATTCAATTTAAAGGGCGCTGACTACGCCACCTGATCGATAATGGTGGCGGCGATTCTCGCGCCGTCCTTTGCCAGTTCCTGAAAAGACAGCACCTGATCAAAATTCATGTAGCGATAAATGTCATCGGCCATTGAATCAATCTTTCTCGCATACTCCAGATATTCTTCTGGAGTCGGAAGTCTGCCAAGGAGCGCGCCAACCGCTGCTAGCTCAGCGGATGTCAGATAAACATTAGCCCCTTCACCCAGCCGATTAGGGAAATTCCGAGTCGAGGTGGACAGGACAGTTGATCGTGGTGCCACTCGCGCCTGATTGCCCATGCAGAGTGAGCAGCCAGGCATCTCTGTTCGCGCGCCCGCTTTTCCAAAGATGGCGTAGTACCCCTCTTCCATTAACTGATGCTCATCCATACGGGTGGGCGGGCAGATCCACATGCGCGTTGAAACGGGTGCTCCATGAGCCTCCAGCAGTTGTCCGGCAGCTCTGAAGTGGCCGATATTGGTCATACAGCTCCCAATAAATACCTCGTCCACAGTATCGCCCTGCACCTCAGACAGTAGCCTCGCATCATCTGGATCATTGGGTGCGCACACAATCGGTTGGTCGATTTCGTTTAAATTGATTTCGATCGTAGCGGCGTATTCCGCATTGTCGTCAGCTTCCATGAGCGTCGGCTCGGCCAGCCACGCCTCCATGTTGCGCGCACGACGCTCCAAAGTGCGTGGGTCCCCATAGCCCTCCGCGATCATAGATCGCAACAGCACGACATTGGAGCGCAGATAGTCCGCTATGGTTTCTTGCCCCAGCTTGATCGTGCAGCCCGCTGCCGAGCGTTCAGCTGACGCATCAGACAGTTCAAAGGCTTGCTCGACCGTCAGTGATTCAAGACCTTCTATCTCAAGTATTCGTCCTGAGAATATGTTTTTCTTGCCTTTTTTCTCGACGGTTAGCAGTCCCTGCTGGATGGCGTAGTAGGGAATGGCGTGCACCAAGTCTCTCAGGGTTACGCCCGGTTGCATGTCGCCGGTAAATCGCACGAGCACTGATTCGGGCATGTCCAGAGGCATTACCCCGGTCGCGGCAGCAAATGCGACCAGACCAGATCCGGCGGGAAAGGAGATGCCAATAGGGACTCGCGTGTGGGAATCGCCTCCGGTGCCGACCGTGTCAGGAAGCAGCATTCGATTGAGCCAGCTATGAATAATCCCATCACCCGGGCGTAATGAAACGCCGCCTCTCGTCATGATGAAATCGGGGAGGGTGTGCTGAGTTTGAATGTCGACGGGCTTGGGGTAGGCAGCGGTGTGGCAAAACGACTGCATTGTCAGATCCGCCGAGAATCCCAAGCAGGCGAGGTCTTGCAGTTCGTCCCTCGTCATTGGCCCAGTGGTGTCCTGAGAGCCGACGGTGGTCATTCGTGGCTCGCAATACGTGCCCGGGCGAATGCCCTCGACACCGCAGGCGCGCCCTACCATTTTTTGTGCAAGGGTGAATCCCTTGTCGGAGGCTTCAGGCTGGTCCGGCTTGCGAAATAGGGTGCTCTCCTCCAGTCCGAGGGCGTCCCGCGCTTTGGCGGTGAGGCCTCGACCGATAATGAGGTTGATGCGCCCGCCAGCGCGTACTTCATCCAGCAAAACCTCTGAACGCAGCTCAAACTCCGATACGACCTCGCCCAATTCGGACAAGATCTGTCCCTCATAGGGTTTGATCTCGATGACGTCACCCATTTTCAATTGGTCGACGGGGGCCTCGAATACCAGTGCGCCAGCATCCTCCATGGTGTTATAGAAGATGGGGGCAACTTTGCCGCCAATACAGACTCCGCCAGCTCGCTTGTTGGGTATGCCGGGTGTGTCTTCCCCGAAATACCAGAGCACGGAGTTGGTGGCCGATTTACGCGACGATCCCGTTCCCACTACGTCGCCAACAAAAGCAACAGGCAGGCCGCTGGCTTTAATGGACGCTATCTGTTTGAGTGGGCCCGTTACCCCCGGCTCATCGGGCTCAATACCGTCCCTAGCCATTTTAAACATCGCGAGCGCGTGTAGTGGAATGTCCGGGCGCGACCAGGCGTCTGGGGCTGGGGAGAGGTCATCCGTATTCGTTTCGCCAGTGACTTTGAATACTACCATTTTGATCGATTCAGGGACGGTTTCTCTTGCCGTGAACCACTCGCCATCGGCCCAGCTTTGCAGTACCGATTGCGCATTGGCTGAGCCTTTGTTGGCCAGTTCAACAACATCGTGAAAGGCATCAAAAACCAGTAGGGTTTTCTTAAGTTGGTCAGCCGCATGCTCCCCCAATTCCTCGTCATCAATCAGGGCGATCAGCGTGCCGATGTTGTAGCCACCATGCATATCGCCCAAAAGCAGGATCGCGCGAGTCCGATCGATCAGCGGGCATTGGCTCTCGCCCTTAGCGATGGCTGATAAAAAGCCTGCTTTTACGTAGGCGGCTTCGTCGACTCCCGGAGGGACCCGTTCGGTAATGAGTTCCAGAAGAAACTCTGCTTCTCCCTCGGGCGGGTCGTTCAGCAGTTCGATGAGTTCCGAGACTTGCGCCGGTGACAGGGGAGTGGGGGGAATGCCTAATGCTGCGCGTTCGGCAACATGCTGTCGATAGGCATCTAACATGGGTTATTCCTTATAAATAGCGGGTAGTTGGGGCCTTGCTTTAGCGGGCGCAAGTATACCTCGCCATTTGTCTTTAGCGTACCGAGAGGCCAAATAACCCCTATTCATCTCAGGCATGCGGCGACAGGCTGACCCGCAAAGCCAGAGAGGTCGGGGCTGCAAACTGCTAAACTACCGATTCGGAGGTCTTGTGTCCCACTCGTTCCCAATAAGAACCCCTTGCATCGGCGTCTGTTCTACAGGCGTAGGCGACGTTGTTTGTCGCGGCTGCAAGCGTTTTGCCCATGAAGTGATCGATTGGAATGGCTATTCCCCTGAGCAGAAACGAGCAATTGACGGCCGACTGGATGCGTTTCTCGCGCAGTGCGTGGCGAATAAATTTCGCATCACTGACTTGCCTTTATTGCAGTGGCAGTTGGAGGTTCAGCAGATAAGAATTCAGTCGCATCATGACCCCTACTGCCATATCTTTGCCCTCCTAAAAGCTGGAGCCAAGCAAATAGCCGAGCCCGAGCAATATGGGTTTGAGATTCTTCCGCCCCATCGCGGTAAAGCGCTCTCCGTGCTGAGAAATGAGGTCGATGAGGAGTTTTGGATTCTGTCAGCCGCCCATTACGACCGCTACATTGCGACCGGTGACCTGTTTATGAAGGATTCCTTCGCTGGGGCTGTGGAGTGACCCTGCAAGCCGATTTGCGGCGAGTCGAGGCATTTCTGCCCTGTCGGACGCCAGACGCATGGATTGAGGCAGCGCTTGCCCCCGAGCGCGAAGTATTGTTACTGACTGATCATGCAAACTGCGAAAAAAAAGCGGCATCAACCGCACTCGGCTTAATGCATCGTTACGCCAGTCACGTCGACTTGCTCAACAAAATGTCGCGACTGGCGAGAGAGGAATTGCGACATTTTGAGCAGGTGCTCGAGATGCTAGAAAAAAGAGGATTCCAGTATCAGGCACTGAGCGCCTCGCGCTATGCGCAAGGGTTGCATGCCGGTGTGAGAAAGAACGAACCCGGGCGGTTGGTTGACGTATTGATTGTGGGAGCTTTGATTGAAGCGAGATCCTGTGAGCGCTTTTCGCGACTGGCGCCAGAGCTCGATCCGATCCTTGGGGCCTTTTATGGGAAGCTACTTCAAAGCGAGGCGCGGCACTTTCTAGACTATCTTCGGTTGGCTGAACACTACTGCGACGCCACTGAAATGGCGTGCCGACTCGAGCACTTTAAAAATCTGGAAATCGCTTTGATCGAGAGCGCTGACGAAGAGTTTAGATTTCACAGCGGCCTCCCAGCGCAACGCATTAATGGATAATAAATTGCTCCAGGGTCAGTGACTCTCCCTGCTCCCTGAGAAGCCACCCGCTGCTATCACTCCAATCCCCCAATACAATCCGCTCGCCCTTTGGCAATACATGTCTGGCAGGCCGATGTGTGTGGCCGTGAATCAAGAGTTTCACCTGTGATCGGGTCATTAATGCTTCAACCGCTTCTGGGTTGACGTCCATTATGTCCTCTGGCTTGTTACTCGCGGCATCGATGCTCAGCGCACGCAATTGTCGTGCGAGTTCCCGCCGCTCTTCCAGTCCCTTGGCCATCATTTCGTCCTGCCATGCTGGGTCGTGAACCATCGACCTGAATTGCTGGTACTCGATGTCGTCAGTGCATAGCGTATCCCCATGGAGCAGAACCGCAGGTTTTCCAGCGACCTCAAGCAGCGTCTCGTCGTTCAGTAGCGATGCTCCCACGTCATCGGCAAAGCGCTGACCAACCATAAAATCGCGATTCCCTCGGGCAATAAGTACCTCACAATCCCTGCGCGAGGTTGAATAGAGCAGTTCGCGAAGCCGGTCGGCCAATGGTGAGTCGTCATCGTCGCCCACCCAGGCCTCAAAAAAATCTCCCAAAATCACCAGGGAGTCAGGAAGGGAGGCCTCTGAAAGTAGCCTGCCCAGCGCCGCCTCAATTTGCGGTGTCTCTTCGCTCAGATGAAGATCGCTGATGAAGAGTCTGTGCATGCGGAGCGTTGCCTAGTCGCCAAGGAGCGTGACGCTCTCGATAATAATGGGCTCTTCGGGCACGTCTTGATGCCCCATTTGGTTGCCCGTTTGAACGCACCGGATCTTGTC
>CAXPKH010000189.1:0-6622 GCA_964217615.1 Luminiphilus sp. | reverse complement strand
GTCTAGATGGCGGAGAGGGAGGGATTCGAACCCTCGATACGTTGCCGTATACACACTTTCCAGGCGTGCGCCTTCGACCACTCGGCCACCTCTCCGTGGGCGCGGATTCTAGCACAGTGACAAACTCACTGAACGCTGGGTGACGACTAAAAAGACGTGCCCACTTCGAAGCTAAAGTGATACTTCTCTGAGGATTGAGGACCATTTAGATCCAGAAACAGCGGCCGCGCATAAGACACCTGGGCATACCACTGATCAGCAAACGGAATACGCACAAAAGCCATTAAATCGACCTGCTCGCCACCAAAGGCGTTAGGGTTTGTCACCGGGGCGGGATACGGAAACGCTGGGATCGGGACTCTTAACGAAAGATCCTCTCCGTCGATGTCGTCACGCCAGCGATAATCCAAGCGGATACCGGGCTTAATATCAGACCAGCCATTCCACATCATCCAACCGCCGAGGCTGGCCTTGTTACCGAGTCGGTAGTCGCGATCATTCTCTCCCGTACGGACCGTAAAAGTCGCGTCCCACCCCCAATCCCAACGGGCTTCATACTTGCGGAAGCTCAAAAATAAGGGGAAATCCCAGGTTCCCGACCCCAATTGCATCGTGTAAGGCAATTGCTGGTTACCGGGAGCTCGCGGGGTGTCCCCCTCCTCGTCAATCGAGCCAGTTGGCACGCTCACCCCAAGCCCCGCTTTCCATACGCTGTTGAGGCTTTGCTTGATAGTCCGGTCCAAAACGACCGCCAAATCGCCTACCCCATCAGAGCTAATATTAAAGGCGTCATAGCCCGGTACGATTGAAATGTGGTCAGTGCTCTGCTTCACCATCGGCAGTTGCGCCCTAAGCGTCAAAGACTCTGATAAGTCGTAAGCCACTCTCAATGCATGAACTTCTTGCTTAATCTCGGTAGGCACGACCGGATAGTTATCCTCCGTGCGCGGCTCTGCCCCGGGCGTAAAGAGCACATCATCGTAAGAAACGCTCCGAGTCCCAATATAGTACTCGTCGTAATCTGAGACGGCATACGTGTAGGAAATATGCCATCGCTTACTCGCTGCCGCCCTTTCGGAGTCGCTGATGACGTTCGCGTCAAACAGCTCCTCGATAGACAGATCTAATAAGTCAGTAGGCACGTTCTGAGCCGAGGCCATCGCACTCATCCCCATGCCCAGCACAATGGCAATACCCGCCCGAGTAAGACCAGATTGATTAACAGCGCTAAGTTCCATCTCCAAACACCTCCCTGTAATCGCTAACGCGATTTTGCTTGTGTCACCTGCTTTTATTGCTCGCACAGGCATCCAGTACCTGCTGCAATGCCTCGGGACGAATAGGCTTAGTCAGATAATCGACCATCCCCTCGGCTAAATATTTTTCGCGGTCCCCACTCATGGCGTGAGCGGACAATCCCACGATCGAGCAGGACTGATTGACCGACTCATTGCGCTGAAGCGAGCGAATTTTCCGCGTGGCCTCTAGCCCATCCATTTTTGGCATCTGGATGTCCATCAATATCAGATCAAAACTTCCCGCTTTAAAAGCCTCTACCGCCGCGAGCCCATCGGCGACCACCGCAACCTCTACCACCCAGTCGGCCAGCAGTTCTCGAATAATGAACTGGTTTACCTCGGAATCTTCAGCGACCAGCACCCTGAGGTCGTAGCGCGACGGACCCGAGTGTTCGCTTTGTGTGACCTCGGGCGCGGCATCAGCCGAATCGGTGCTTGTTAACCTGCCAAGCCGCACAGACTCTGCCCGCGCCTGACTGGCGGTCAGCGCTGAAATGGAGGGGGCAAGCGCTTCATCGCCAGACGCCTCCAGCAGTGGAATGTTGAACCAAAAAATGCTGCCCCCGGGAGGGTTTGGTGCGTATCCAATCTCGCCATCCATAAGTGTGACCAACTGTCTGGCGATCGCCAGCCCCAAACCGGTTCCCCCATGGGCTCGCGTCAGACTCACATCCGCTTGGAAAAACTCACCAAAAATACGCTCCTTGTCCTCTGGAAGGATGCCGGGGCCGGTGTCCTGAACATCGAACCGCAAACCGGGGAGACCGGCTACATCAACCACGCGCACCGATAACGCAATGAAGCCCCGGTCAGTGAATTTAATGGCATTTCCGATCAGATTGAGTAGCACTTGTCTAATGCGGCCTGGATCACCCACTATACGTCGCGGCACGTCATCACCGATATCAACGTGTAGCTTGAGTCCCTTCTGCTTTGCTGTTTCGGTAAACAGCACCTCGATAGAAGAGATACCCTCAATCAGATCAAAGGGCTCCTGTATGAGCACTAAACGACCGGCCTCAATCTTGGTGAAATCGAGAATATCATCAATGATCGTCAGCAAAGCCTCTGAGGACCGCTCGATCGTTTCAAAATAGGCCCTCTGCTGGTCACTCAACTCACCGCGCTTAAGCAAAGCAATCATGCCCATCACACCGTTCATAGGCGTCCGGATCTCGTGCGACATATTGGCTAAAAAGCTCGTTTTAGAACGCGCTGCCGCCTCCGCATCGTCCCTCGCCTTCACCAATGCTGCGATCATGCTTTTCAGTCTCTGCTCCCGGTCCTCAGTGCGCTCCATGAGCTCGTTAAAGGCCTCCACCACAAGTCCCAGTTCGTTGTTCTGCTGATAGGTGAATCGGCGACTGTAATCCTCACGATCTGTGACCTCTGACATCATTCCTGCAAGCGCAGACAGAGGCTGGGTGATATGGGCATTCAGGGCCCTGGACAGGATGTAGGCGGCGACGATACCGACCAACCACAACAGCCCCGCCAACACAGAGACCCAGATCAGGCGTTCATAGACAGGCCAAAGATTTACCGCCACGCTCAAGCTAGCAATTTGCTCTCGCTGAAGCTGCACAGGAATGGTGAGGGTTTCTATGTACCCATCCTGCAAGAGACGGTCAAAAGCCAAATTCCCGGGTCGGTAATATGCAAATGTGGTTCCGTCCGGCAAAACAAGTCTCGCCTCGATCACGTCTGGCACCGCGTCCAAACCGCTCAAGAGCTCAGCGGCCGTACCGGGATCGCGAAAGGCCACGGAGGCTGTCAAGTTTGACGCCAAAACGCTCGCCAGGGCCGAGGTACTTTCCAGAAGCTCTTCCCGCGCGCTCACCAGAGAGACGCCCAGTAACACAACCAGAAATACACCGCCCACCACGCTGGTGATGAAGGCGCCCACCTTTGCGAGGTGTCGATGAATAGACTGTTGACGGACTCGACTAAGCATCGCTCGGAAGGTCCCCCAATACTTCTGATAACTGCAGTAGCTTGCTACTGGCTCTGAGGCCGGCCGACTCCAAAGCTGGGAGATTAATGACTAACCCCATTCTCGCGCCATTGCGCTTCAACTCAACCATGCCACCATTTCTGGCGAACCCCGGCTGGTCACTCACCCACAATACGCCCTGCGCGAGGGTCAAGTCCGACGTCTTCCCCGTGACAGCCCCGAAAACCACATCACAGCCGTTAATTTGATCTGCAATCAGCGGCCTCACCTCTCGACCTCTGGGTTCGGCAGCGACGATTTCCTGCAATAGCGCAGAGAGTTCTGAAGTTTGAGTGACGCAGAAAATCGTCGCTGATTGGTTGTCGGGCCAGCTGACGAACTGAGGTAGCCGCAGCAAAAAGACCGCTTTCAACTCACTCTCGGTCAATCCTGGGGCGCTCCGCGACGGGAGGGACAAGGCCATTAACAAAAGCGTCAAGAGGACGCTCGAGAGAGCGCCGCAACGAATAGCCTTAGAAATCATGACGACTACTGTCGTCCTATCCGTTGCGTATCGATAGCAATCTCTTGATCACTCCGCCACGGAGTGATGTCGATACCGCCTCTTCGCTGATAAAAGGCCACCACTTGCAGAGACTCGAGCCCCAGACCCATCAGATCTGAGTAAATTTGCTCCACGCATTGCTCGTGAAAGCCCTGATGGGTGCGATAAGCGTCGAGATAGTTCGCGAGACTGGCGTGCTCGATTGGCGGGCCGGAGTAGCGCACCGATAAGCTACCCCAATCAGGTTGCGCAGTGACCGGGCACAGTGAGCGCAGACCATGACTTACAAGGTGTTCAGACACGACATTCCCCTTCCTTGGTGAAATCGTCAAAACAGCGGGGTCGATTATCGCAAGCTCTTGATTCGCCGTGCAAGCGGGCAGATTCACACCCACCAATTCGCGAGTGATGGCTTCTAGCTGATCCACGGGCAGGCAGGCGAGTGAGACCGAAGCGCCGACACAGGCGGCCACATCGCGCTCGATCATTTGTTTGGCCGCTTCGTGAGTCTCAAATCGGTGGTGATTCAGCGAATTGAGATAGAGTTTGAGAGACTTCGATTCAACCGTCGCCGGTGAGTCGGCTGGAATGGCCAGCGTTCCCACCCAATGCTCAACGCTATCTCCTACCAACCACGACAACTCATAGCAGTGCCATATATCCCACCCTTGGCCCAAGGAAGGAAACGACCGCCTGCGCTCGATCCGCTCGAGCACTTCCGGGGCATAAGACAGCGGCGCTGAGACACGTTGGCCAAGAACGCCTTCCATGGCGTCAGGTACGCAACCGTCGACCGGTTCTGATGAGATAGGCGGCGTACCAGTACGCCACCAACGTGAATGCACCGATCATACCGAAGGCAAAACTGACGCTGACATCACTCACTCCTAACATGCCATAACGAAAGGCATTAACGACATACACTAGAGGGTTCGCTTGCGAGATGATTGCCCAAAATTCGGGCAGCAACTCCAGCGAGTAGAAAACGCCTCCAAGATAAGTCAGCGGCGTCAGTACAAATGTAGGGACGATATTGATGTCATCGAAGGTATTGGCAAATACCGCATTAATGAGCCCGCACAGTGAAAACAGAATAGAGGTCATCGCCACCACCGCAACCACCACGCCATAGCTGTGGATATGAAGGTCCACAAACAGAGAAGCGACCACCGTCACGATAACGGCCACTAGCATGCCTCGGCTGACACCGCCCGACACAAAACCCAACAGAATGATGTGATTCGGCGTTGGAGAGATCAGTAACTCCTCAATGCTGTTATTGAATTTCGAGCCAAAAAACGAGGACACCACGTTGGCATAGGAGTTAGTGACGATGGCCATCATGATAAGACCGGGCACCACAAATTCCATGTAGCTGACCCCACCCATCTCGCCAATCCGCGAGCCAATCAGGTTGCCGAAGATCAGAAAATAGAGCGACATCGTTATCGCCGAGGGCAGCAACGTCTGGGACCAAATCCGCGTATATCGGCGTATCTCTTTGCGCATGAGCGTCAGCAACGCCACATATTGCTCATAAAAGCTCACGACGCCTGCTCCAATAACGACACAAACATCTGCTCGAGGCGGTTTTCTCTATTTCGCATGCTGATGATGCTCACCCCTCTCTCGTTCAGTCGCGCCATCAACTCGGCCAAATCCTGACCCTGATCAATCTGCGCCTCGATACAGAAGTCGTCTTTTCTCGTCAGCGTAAAACCGTCCACGCTAAGATCCTGCGGAAGCGCTTCGCGGGAATCTAAAATGAAAGTCTCTCGGTGCAGTTCTCTGAGCAGGTTCTTAATGGAATTGTTGGTCACAATTTTGCCGTGATTAATGATGGCGATATTGCGACAGAGCGCCTCCGCCTCCTCCAGATAATGGGTGGTGAGAATTATCGTAGTGCCCGCCGCATTGATCTCTCGCAAAAAGTCATACATCGAGCGCCGCATCTCAATATCGACACCCGCGGTGGGTTCATCAAGGATCAGCACGCTGGGTTCGTGGATTAAGGCCCGCGCGATCATCAAGCGCCTTTTCATACCCCCGGAAAGCATTCGGGCCCGGGTAAAGCGCTTATCGGATAGCCCGAGTTTTTCCAGATAAATATCGATCCGCTCGAGGGCCGTTTTGAGGGGGATACCATAGTAACCGGCCTGATGAATCAGAATGTCTTCCACACTCTCAAACACATTGAAGTTAAATTCCTGCGGGACGACGCCAAGATGGCGTTTGGCCATGGGAAAGTTTTCGTCAATATCGATGCCCTTAACGCGAACAGTGCCGGCTGTCTTGTTGACGAGTGAGCAAATGACCCCGATCGTGGTGGACTTTCCCGCGCCATTGGGCCCTAGCAGCGCAAAAAAGTCGCCCTCCTCAACCTTTAAATCGATGCCCTTCAGCGCCTGAAGACCTGTCGCATAGGTTTTTTCCAATCCGGTGATTTCAAGGGCGGGGGGCATGGGTATTTATTGACTCCGGAGAGATTTAAGAAGCGGCGTAGTGTACCCAATCCCGCGACCCATCAGAAGGAAGGCAAATTCGCCCTTGACGGGCCTGTGGGGGGTCACTAACATGCGCGCCTGCTGTTGTTAGGATCACTGTCCCCTTCGTCTAGTGGCCTAGGACACCGCCCTTTCACGGCGGGAACAGGGGTTCGAACCCCCTAGGGGACGCCACTTCTGCGGGAATAGCTCAGTTGGTAGAGCGCAACCTTGCCAAGGTTGAGGTCGCGAGTTCGAACCTCGTTTCCCGCTCCATTCCTCTTACGTCGCATGACACCGACGGGGCTCTGCCACGAGTAGCTTACGGCGCCTCCTTATCTGC
>CAXPKH010000188.1:0-5538 GCA_964217615.1 Luminiphilus sp. | reverse complement strand
AGCTCGAAGCCCTTTTCCACCATGTCGACGATACTAGGCAGGTTGGGTCGCGGGTCCAGGAGCCACATTTGCGCCTTCATGGCGAACGCATAGCTGCGCTCTTGCATGATGCTTGAGCCCTCACCGTAATCCTCACCCACGATCACCATGGCTCCACCGGTCACCCCGGAAGAGGCTAGGTTTGACAGTGCATCAGACGCGACGTTGGTACCCACCGTCGACTTCCAGGTCACGGCGCCGCGCAGCGGATAGTTAATAGATGCCGACAGCATGGCCGCCGCAGTGGCTTCGGAGCCATTGGCTTCGAAGTGAACGCCTAACTCACCGAGGATATCCTGTGCATCGTTGAGCACATCCATCAAGTGCGAGATAGGAGAACCTTGATAGCCGCCTACATAAGACACGCCAGACTGAAGCAGCGCCTTGGTGATCGCGAGAATACCCTCACCCTTGAACACCTCACCGTCCCCGGCGCGGAGCTTTTTGACTTCCTCAGTGAAGGATCGTTCAGCCAACGGATGAGTCCTGCATTAGCCCTGAGGCACCAGCGCGATTACGCGACAGGGACTGCCTGATCCCTGTTCAATTTTCAGTGGCGCCGCGATGAGAATAGCGCCCGTTGTAGGGAGCTGATCGAGATTACTGAGGCTCGCCAAACCGCATTTATTGGCGCCGTGCATCAGGTTATGGCAGGGAAACATGGGGTCCTGACCTGCCGCCTGCCCGGAATCGGTACCCACAGTCTCGACCCCCACCCCTATGATGTTCCGCTCTTGGGCCAAGAAAGCGACCGTTTCGGGATCCCAGCCCGGGGTATGGCCGCCGGTCTCGTCTTTATTGAGGTAAGCCTCTTTAGATCCTTTTTTTGACCAATCGGTGCGGTACAGCACCCAGGCGCCGTCAGGAATGGTGCCGTTTTCCGACTCCCAAGATTTTAAAAAATCGAGCGACATTAAAAAATCGGGGTCATTCTCTGCTTCGGCAACAGCATCGATGACCACGGCGGGGCCGACAAACCGTTCCGGAGGCAGCGTGTCGGTTGCGTTATCCGGCAGATCCTGGCCCGTCACCCAATGCACCGGCGCGTCGAAATGGGTGCCGGTGTGCTCACCACACTTGATATTGTTCCAATACCACGCGGGTCCTCGATCGTCGTAACGAGAGATTTCCTCTTTCGAAAACGGCCAGGACTTGCCCCAACCGAATTCTTCAGGCAACTCCAGAATAGGCGTGTCGGGTGAGAGAGTCACACTCAGGTCCACCACTTTGACCGCACCGCTGGCCAGCCCCACCGCCAAATCCATCAACACCGCATTTGTCATCTGTCTTCTCCTGATTGTTGGCTAGCCGCAAACCCCTTTGTAACGGTTGGGCCGCTGTTACGCCATGTTTTCGCCATCTGGTGAATATTTTAAGTATAAAATATAATGCGCTGAACGTCATTACAAACCGGGAATTCGGAATGCACAAGACCTTGCTGCCTGAAGGCTGGACACGCCCAAAGGGTTACGCCAATGGTGTCATCGCTCAGGGCGATTCTATGATCTTTTGTGGAGGGCAGATTGGTTGGAATAAAGATGAGCGTTTTGAACACCACGACTTCATTGGGCAGTTCCGACAGGCACTTGAAAATGTCGTTGCTGTCTTAAGCAGTGCAGGAGCCGGTCCCGAGCACGTGACGAGGATGACCTGGTATGTCACAGATCGACAGCAGTACCTCGCTGACCTTGGCGCAGTGGGGCGCACTTATAGGGAAATAATGGGCAAGAACTTCCCCGCAATGTCAGTCGTCGAGGTCTCAGCGCTTATCGAGGACGAAGCGCTGGTAGAAATCGAAGCCACCGCGGTCAAGTAATACGCAATTGAACGAGTCGCCCAATCTTGAGCAGTGGCCCTGCCCGATTAGCTTGGACGTACCTTCATAAAAACGTGCGTCGTCATTCTCAACACCTCCTCTTCCCGCTGGTTCCACAGCACCACTCCAGTGGTCAATATCCCGCGATCAGGCTTGGAGGCTGATCGCCGCGCGCCCTCAACAATAGCTTCGCCGCTAATAATGTCGCCTGCTCGCACGGGGGCCAGCCAACGAAGTTCGTCGACCCCCGGGGACGTCAGCACTGCAGCACCCGCAAGGTAGGCATCAACAGCAAGACGCATAAAGATCGCTGTGGTGTGCCACCCGCTAGCCATGACTCCCCCGAGCTCGACTGTCAGTGAATCACGCTCATCGACATGAAAAGCTTGTGGGTCGTATCGCTTGGCGAATTGGAAAATCTCGTCCTGAGTAACGGTATAACGGCCAAAACTAATTCGCTGATCAATGTCAAAGTCTTCGAAGTAATCCACTGTATTCCCCTGTAAATCCGCAGATCTTAGACCGAGCCGCGTCGGACTCAACGCCGCGAAGACAGGCTACTGAGACTATCGTCCGATTGGGGGAATGCCACGACACAACCCGGCCTCCCCCCTGTGCACGCCCAGCCTAGCCATCAATTTGAGCTTAACGTTTTAAGCTTGAAATGTTAACGTGACACAGGCTTGCAACGACTCGCACGAGAGGAAGGCTCATGCACCAAACTCCAGCGCCCATGTTCAACGACAACAAACTCAAGCTCGGCACATTCTCCGCAAATTGCTCCAGTGGTATGGCCGTCACCAAAGTGGCTGAACGGTGGGATAACAACTGGGCGAACAACATCGATCTCGTACAACAATGCGATGAAGCCGGAATCGAGTTCATGCTGCCGATCGCTCGATGGATCGGTTACGGCGGTGAAACCGACTTTCACGGAAATGTTTTAGAGACTGTGACCTGGGCTGCCGGCCTCGCGGCCCACTCAAAAAACATTCAAGTTTTTGCCACTGTGCACACTGCTTTCAATCACCCCATCGTCGTAGCCAAACAACTCGCAACCCTCGATCAAATGTCGGGGGGGCGACTCGGACTGAATGTAGTCGCAGGCTGGAATAAGCCGGAATACGATGCCTTTGGGGTGGATCTGCCTAGCGACCACAGCGACCGCTATGCAATGGCTCAGGAATGGTTCGATTACATCCAAAAGCTGTGGACTGCAGACAGCGCCTTTGACTGGAACGGCGACTTTTATCAAGGCAAAGGGGTCTACAGTCTGCCCCATCCCATCCAACCCAAGATGCCAATCATCAACGCCGCGGGGTCAGAAGAGGGCCGAGTCTTTGCCATGCGCAACGCCGATTTTCTGTTCACCCCGGTTTTTGACTTTGACCAAGCCAAGGCAACCGTAGTGGATATCACCGAGCGAGCCGCAAGCGTGAACCGTAAGGTGGATGTGCTAACGCTTTGCACTGTGGTCTGCCGTCCCACCCAGCAGGAAGCCAATGACTACCTTCACTGGTACGCGGACGAGCAAGCTGACTGGGAAGCGGTGGACAACCTGATGACATTACAGGGTATGTATGCGCAATCTTTTACCCCCGAAGCACTGGCCCTTTACCGGGATCGCATGGCAGCAGGTCACGGGGGATTCCCCCTAGTCGGTACACCCGACACCATCGCTGATCTACTGGAACAGTTGAGCGAGACGGGCATTGCTGGCACTACCCTCGCATTTGTGGATTACGCCAAGGAGTTTCCCTATTTCAGACAGGAAGTACTGCCGCGTCTGGAGGCCAAAGGCCTTCGTCAACCAGTCAGCTGACCACATGGATCGAGACGGAGAGGTGAAAATAAATACTCCAGAAGACCGAGAGCCAGTGTCTGGCTGACTATCCTCACTCTGCATCCACCGAAGAACCCGTTACGTCCGAGGTCGCGTCTATAGAGCAGTCGGCGTTACCAATTTAACGGCCGGGAGCGATTGGCTCAAAGCTGGGGCGAATCTCGGGTTGATCTTTGTACCGATAATTCAAAAAGAGATCCCACTGCACTTTCATTGCGTGATCGTGGGCCAGTGTCCAGTGCGGCAGATGCCCCCACTTTGGCTTTAGCTCCAGCGCCACCTCAAAAGCAATTTTATCGAATAGATTACGCAGGAATGTAGCAACGTAGCTTTCGCCGACCGCACCATGTGGAAAAAAATTGCGGTCCCAATACTTTGGCGCGACGCGGAACCAAGCATCGTATATATCGCTGGTGTATTCGAGACTACGCAGCAAACCTTTGCGATGCGCGACATTGACATGTCCGATGTTGGCCACGTGCCAGTCTTCACCAGCCATGTGGCGCATGATTTGAACCCAGCCATTCATGTTTTGCACACCCGAGTAGTCGTGCAGCGGCAGCCGGTTACCGTAGAAAATATCTACCACCGTCAGCACTCCATCAGGAGTGATAACGTAGGCATCTGCACCTGTGTGAGCCCAATCAACCACAGATGCATAAATGAACTCCTTGCCATCGAATTCAAACTTGGCGCGCCCATCACCGACAACGACATTCGGTCGAGGCAGCGGCATTTGGTACCTGTCCATTTCTCGAATCGTGCGCTGAGTGCCAATGATTTTCACATCAATGCCTCGCGCCTGCTGGTGATCGTAAAATCGCTGAGCAGCGCCGATATGATCGGTATGCGGGTGGCTGTAAACCAAGGTTGTCAGTGGCTTCCCGTCGAGAATGTCGTCAATGTTGCTGAAGAGCTCTTCCATAAACATAAACTCGGGCATGTCGATGATCAGCGCTTCAAACTCCCCCACATAAAGTGTCACCGCAAATAGATCAGCCAAAATCCACCAGGTGTTCTCGGTCAGCCGCTGGATATAGTATTTCCCAACCGCCTCGGGCCATTCAGGCACATCCACCTGATGCCCGGGTTTGAGCTCCTCCCATTTGGAGAGCGGCTGCGTTGGTATAGAGCTATCAGGTTCGTTTGCACTCCTGACAGGTTCATGGCGCTGGAAGCCCGTGGGCACAATGAACTCGGGGGGGAAAGGGCCGAACAAGGCGCCTATGGCCTCTTGGGCAAGCTCAGGCGTAACCTCTTGTCCGGGCGCGATTTCTGGCGGCTTACTACCCAGAATCTTGTTGCCGTAATAGCCTGCGAACGCTGCTATCACTGCAACCAGCACAAGACAACCTTTAGTCGAAGACCTCACAAACACTCGCGCTCCAATCGCAGATGCAATTCCTGATTAAGGCGCGATCGGGTCAAACTGCGGTTTAACCGACTGCACCTCGGGGTTGTAATTCAGGAATACGTCCTCAAAGACTTTATAAGCATGACTGCGAATGACTTCCGAGTGAGCCAAATGCTTCCATCGGGGATGAACTGCCTGGGCCACCGTTTCGGTAGATTGCTCGACATAATTGCCCCAGAACACACCGGCTGTTAACCCCGGTCCATTCTTCTGCACAGCCTCTCCGATACTCTTGCCTGTCGACCAATCCGGCAGTATCAACGTGTTAAAGGCATCGTATAAGTCTTCCAGATAAGCAAAGGTTTGCCGAATATCACGTTTGTAGCCAACGTTGGCGTGACCGAGCACCGCGTAATCCCAGTCCTCACCCAGCACATGGCGTAAAAAATTGACCCAGCCGGTTATGTCATGAGAAGAACTGATATA
>CAXPKH010000187.1:0-3793 GCA_964217615.1 Luminiphilus sp. | reverse complement strand
GCTCCATAGGGTAAGCCAGCCAGCGCGTGGGACCGACGCACGACTTTGGTATTGATCGCCGCCATCACAAAGGGGCCGGTCCATGATTCAAAGTTTTCGTCCCAGGCAATGCCGGCTTGGTCGGGGACATCATCGCCCGGCGTGACGTTGGCGGGATAGAGCGCGTAAGGATCCATGACGGTCTCCCTGATGCGCGTATCCTTCGACGCCTGTTCAGCCACGTACATCAAGCTGGCCACCGTCCCGCCGCTAACGCCCCCGGCTGCGCGACCCATGCGACCAGAGACGTGGCTGGCATAGCGGCCAAAGCGCTCTTTAAACTGCTGCTGTAAAAAGAACACGGAAAGATCAGAGGGGATGGAATCGAAGCCGCAGCAGTGGACCAGGCGGGCGCCACTGGCCTTAGCGATCGGGTTGACGTCTTCAAAAACCGCCGCCATCCACTGGGCCTCTCCCGTGAGGTCGCAGTAGTGGGTGCCCTCCCTCGCGCAGGTTTCGAGCAACGGTGTGCCGTACTGGGCATAGGGTCCCACGGTGCTGATCACGGTTTGGGTTTGCCTCACGAGGGTGGCGAGTTGCTCTGTGTTGTGACTATCGGCAATGAGGATGGGGAGTTCGGGCAACCCCAGCTTGAGTCGCAGCGCTTCCAGTTTTTGCTGGTTTCTGCCCGCGATGGCCCAGCGCAAATCAGGGTGTTCCGCGCCGAGGTATTCGGCAACCAGTTCACCCGTGAAGCCGGATGCGCCATAGAGGATGATCTCGTACTGTCGGTCGCTCATGATTTGTCTCGGCCTCATTTAGCGGGAAGGATAAGGGTAGCAAGTCTATTGCCAGGCCATGTTTTTGTATGCCGGTACTTGTTTGCAGTTTTGCAGGATGCGTCTTCAAAGCAGGGAGACGTCTGGCGCCGTAGGTTAGCGTGGCGGTATGTCACCCAAATTTTCGGTATTGTTGCCGTGGCTGAAGCCTTTATATGCGAACTATCCCCGTAGAGAGCGGCGGGCGGGCGCGCTAAAATAGGGAATCTACTATCACGGAGGATAGTGGGTTGTGCGTGCGGCACTGACATCAATGTGAGCGCCGAAGTGCAATGACCACTGCGGGGAGACGATATGATCGCCCAAATGTTTAGGCGAGCAGCTTGGCCCATAGGTGTGGCCCTTGCAGGCGCAGCGGTATTTGCCTTGCTGCAGGTGACTAAGCCAAAGCCTGCGCCCAACATAGAGCCGCCCAGGCCGACCAGCGTGGAGGTGGTCCCCTCTATTCGCGCGACATCGCGTCCTACTGTAGTGGCCTATGGCGAGGTGAGGCCTGGCGTTCGCACCGAATTAGTTGCTCAGGTGGGCGGTAGGATCGTTTCTTTATCACCCGCGTTCATCGAGGGTGGCTCATTTGCGCCTAACGAGGTGCTTCTCAAAATCGAGGATACCGACTATCTGGCGGCGGTCGATGAGCGTGAAGCGCGTGTTGCCGCGGCCAAAGTCGACCTGGAGCAGGCGCTGGCGGATGCCGATGTGGCGCGCAAGCAACTCGCCGGACAAAAAAACCCATCTCCACTGGCTTTGAAGAAACCGCAGGTGGCGCAGGCGCAGGCGGCACTTAAAGCCGCGCAAACGGCGCTTTCTCTGGCGCAAACGAATCTTGAGAGAACGCAAGTCAGCCTGCCCTTTGCGGGGCGGGTGCAGCGCCAGTCTGCTGATCTCGGGCAATACGTGGGTCCGGGCAAAGTATTGGGAACTGTATTTGGAACCGACGTAGCCGAGGTAAGGTTGGCACTGACAGACAACCAATTGGCCTCTCTCGGGATACCCATCGGGTTTAGCGGAGAAGGTGAGAACGCCTTGTCGGTGACATTGTCGGCGGTGATCGGAGGTGAAGTGCACCATTGGCAGGGTCAATTGACGCGACTCGACGCCGCGATTGACCCCGGCACACGCTCGGTTTACGGCACCGTTCGCGTTGAGGACCCCTATGGGAGTGGCGCCGGGGAAGGAATGCCCCTGGCAGTCGGCTTATACGTCGACGCCGAGATCGAAGGTCGACCCATCATCGATGCGGTGCAAATTATGGCGGAAGGGCTTCGCGCTGGAGATGAAGTATTTGTTTTGGATGGCGAAGGCTTGTTGGATGTGAGGAAGGTGGAGGTTGTGCACCGCAATCGATCCACCGTGCTCCTGAGTTCCGGCGTTGAGGCCGGAGACCTAATCATCGTATCCGCCATTCGTAATCCTGTCAGAGGTATGCGCCTGCAAGCGATGGACTCTGCCGGCATCGCTGAGCGAACCGCTCCCACCACGCCCCCGAAAGACAACGGGGCCTGAAGGCAACTCTATGGAAGGTCTGATTCGGTGGTGGGTTCGCAATCCCGTCGCAGCAAACCTGTTAATGCTCATCATCCTCACCGCAGGCTGGCTGGGATTAAGAGATATTGAAAAAGAAGCTTTTCCCTCGGTTCAGCCGGACGTTGTTCGGATCGATATGATTTGGCCGGGAGCCTCTCCCAAGGAAGTAGAGCAGCAGATCATTCAGCGAGTTGAGGAAGCGCTCAAAAACGTGTCCAACGTTTACCGGGTGACCTCAGAAGCGCGAGAAAGCTCGGGGTCGCTGACGGTAGAAACGTACCCCAACGTTGACCTCAATGCGTTCCTCAACGACGTCAAAAATGCCGTCGACTCCATCACCTCTTTTCCCAGGGACATAGAGAACCCGCAAGTCAGGCGCTGGGAGTGGCGTCAGGAGATGATTCGCGTTGCTCTGGTGGGTGATGTGGGGGAGCGAGCGTTAACCCGGCTGGGAAACGAGCTGCGCAATGACATGGCCAGTTTGGCCTACCTGTCGCAGGTTGACGTGTTTGGTGCGCGCCGGGAGGAGGTCACGATAGAGCTGTCCGAGCGCGCCTTGCGGCGCTACGGATTGAGCTTTACCGGGGTTGCCAGTGCGATTCGCACAGATTCCATGAATATTTCTGTAGGTGAAATTCGGACTCAAACGGGCGATGTACAACTTCGTGCTGAGAACCTGGCAGATACTCAGGATGATTTCGAAAACATCGTGATTCGCCAAACGGCGGACGGCGGCAAAATTCTGCTCAAAGACGTAGCGACAGTCATCGATGGTTTTGAACAAAACGATATTCTCGCAACCCTCGACGGCAAGCCGGCGATCTTACTTCAGGCCAAATCGACCGACGATATGCAGGTGGTGAAGGCCAGCGCTGCCGTGAAGCAGTGGATAGAGGAAATGCGCCCTGCGCTTCCCAGCGGAGTCGAACTCATACTGTGGTCGGATCAGGCCGATATTTTCAGTGACCGCATGGACTTGATCGCCAGTTCCTCAATTTTGGGGCTGATACTGGTTTTTCTGGTGCTGATTTTGACATTGGAGCCAAAAGTCGCGTTGTGGGTCACGGTGGGCATCGGCGTCAGCTTTCTCGGCGCGTTTGCCCTGTTGCCCGCCAACGGGGTGTCTTTGAACCTCTTGTCGACTTTTGCTTTTTTGTTGGTGCTGGGCATCGTTGTTGATGATGCGATTGTGGTCGGGGAAAGCATTCATCACCACGTTCACCAGCGTGGTATGCGCGGAGAGGAGGCCGCCGTTGCAGGAGCGTTCGCGGTTAGCAGGCCAGTCATCTTCGCTGTTTTGACGACGATGGTGGCATTCGCTCCCTGGTTATTCGTATCGGGTGTGACGGCGCAATTTACCCGGCAACTGTCCATTGTCATCACCCTCGCTTTGACATTCTCACTGCTCGAGGCGTTCCTGATCCTGCCGAGCCATCTTCGCGCCCTCGATG
>CAXPKH010000186.1:0-21992 GCA_964217615.1 Luminiphilus sp. | reverse complement strand
ACAGCACCCAGAGCGAGGCGAATTGCACGATCCTCCAACCGGGGTGATGACCTGCAAGTCGAGAGTACAGGTGCGCTTGCAGGCTAAACAGCAGGGCCAGACCCCCGCAAAATATTGCGGTCAACAGTAGCGCCAGCCAAACCGGCGTGGCGCCGTAAACATGAATGCTCACGTAAATCCACGAGACGCCGGCGCCGAAAAACCCCAGTCCGTAGGTCAGCCCTACACGCCAAGCGGGGAGCAGATCATGGCGATTCAGCGTTGCATACAGCACGCCGGCACTGATCGGGACTGCCAGCCAGAAGTCGAAAGGTGACAGTCCCAAAGGGAAAACCAGGCCGCCCAAAAGCGCCCATATGAGCGTGATCATGCTACTGCGCATCACCCCGGTGGATCAGTGGGGGATGCCGGTTTGACAGCGAGCGTATTGAGGCGACGTTCGTCGGCGTCGATCACGGTGAATTCAAACTGGTCCAGCCTAATGGACTGATTCGCGCTGGGAAGTTGCCCGAAAGCGTTAATGACAAGACCACCGATCGTGTCAAATTCCTCGTCGCTAAAGAGGGTACCAAAGTATTCATTAAAATCTTCAATGGGAGTGAGCGCCTCAACGACATATTCATTGTCGCCGCTTTTGCTGATCGGCTGCTCTTCCTCGATATCCGTTTCGTCCTCGATCTCACCCACGATTTCCTCGAGCACGTCCTCGATGGTGATCAGGCCTGCAATACCGCCGTACTCGTCAATCACGATCGCCATGTGGTTGCGGTTCTGACGGAACTCCCGCAGAAGCACATTCAATCGTTTGCTTTCAGGGACGGCGATGAAGGGGCGCATTAATTCGCGAATGGGCGGCGCCTCACCCTCGTGGCGGATGAGGGGTAATAAATCTTTGGCCAGGAGGATGCCGATGACATCGTCAATGCCATCGCCAATCACCGGATAGCGTGAGTGACCGGCTGCGACGATCTGACTCAGGACGTCGGGCAGCGCGTGATCCGAGTCAATCACAACCATCTGAGCGCGGGGAATCATGATGTCCCGCACCTGCATGTCGCTGACCATCAGTGCGCCTTCCATAATCTTTCGAGCATCCTGATCGATAATTTCATGCTCTTCGGCAAGCGAAAGAACGCCTTCGAGGTCAGACTTGGTTTGGGGCTCACCACTAATAAAGTGGGTTAATCGATCCAGCCAGGATCGTTCTTCACCCTCTAATTTTCGCTCGTCGTTCACGGCTGCGCCCCCTCCAAGGGCTCTGTTGATGTATAGGGGTCTGGAAAACAGAAGCGTTCAAGCAGTTTTATTTCGAGCGCTTCCATGGCGTCGGCGTCGGTGGGCACCTGATGGTCGTGCCCCAATAAGTGCAAGACACCATGAATCACCATATGGGCCCAGTGGGCTTCTTCACCTTTGTTCTGGCGTCTGGCCTCCTGCTGAACAATCGGTGCGCATATCACCAAGTCACCCAGCAAGCCGGATGGGGTCCCAGGGGGAAGGTCTGCGGGAAAAGAGAGTACGTTGGTTGCCTGCTTCTTTGAGCGATAGACCTCGTTGAAGCGGGCGGCTTCTTCTTCATCGGTGATTCGAATGCAGATCTCGGGCGTTTCAGCGCCAGCAAAGCCCGACAGGGAGAGGGCCTCAGCAATCCACGCCTCAATAAGCTCATCGGCGGGCGTTGGCGCGTCAGTGGTGCGGTCTATGTTAACCAGCGCGGTCACGTTGGCCCCTCAACCGGCAAAGCATGTTGGGCGCTTTCATGTGCTTCGTAGGCGCTTACGACGCGCTGTACCAAAGGATGTCGCACCACGTCTTTGTTGCCAAATTGCGTGAAAGTAATACCGCTGACACCGTCGAGGACTTCTTTGGCATGCGTCAGACCGCTTTGCGTCCCCTTGGGAAGATCGATCTGGCTGGTATCGCCAGTAATGACTGCGGTCGATCCGAAACCGATTCTTGTCAGGAACATCTTCATTTGTTCGCGAGTGGTGTTTTGTGCCTCATCCAGAATGACGAAGGCGTGATTGAGGGTTCTGCCGCGCATAAAGGCGAGGGGGGCCACCTCGATAATGTGGCGCTCTATGTGCTTGTTCACAGTTTCAAACCCTAACATTTCATAGAGCGCGTCGTATAAGGGTCTCAGGTAGGGGTCCACTTTTTGAGACAGATCCCCGGGCAGAAAACCCAAGCGCTCGCCGGCCTCCACCGCGGGCCGGACCAGGAGAATCCGTTTGACTTGCTCGTCCAGCAGCGCCCGCACAGCACAGGCCACTGCCAGATAGGTTTTCCCGGTACCGGCGGGACCGATGCCAAAATTGATGTCGTGATGAGCGATCGCGCGAACGTAGTCTTTCTGGTTGCTGCCGCGGGGTGTAACTGAGAGCCGCTTAGTGCGTATCACGCCGGAGGCGTCCTGTTGGCTCGATTCGCTGCGGGACATCACCAGATATTCGAGATCGGATTCCTGTAAACGCAAGTGAATGGTTTCGGGACTCAGTTGCAGTCCATTTTCGACTTCAGCGTAAAGCGAATTGAGGAGTGACGCCGCCATTTCGCAGCGCAAGGGCGTTCCAGAAAGTTCAAAAATGTTACCGCGGTTCCGTATTGTGACGGTGAGCCGCTTTTCGATCTGACGCAAATGCCCGTCCAACTGCCCGCAGAGGACCGCCAGATTTCTTGCGTCATTGGGTTCGAGGGAGAAAGTCAGTTGCGAGGCTACTCCCGATGGGGTGGCCTCGGGCGCCGATTGGTCTGTGTTCAACGGTTTTCACGCCGCCTCTTTCACACTGGGCTTAAAACGATACTCGCCTTTCCGGCAGAGTCAACCACTGTCCGCCCGATTTGGGCTTAATCAGACACTTGGCCCAATAAGGAATTGGCGTAGGCCGCAGTGATATCGACATCCACGAACTCACCAATCAGCGCCACGTCCGCGCTGGCAAAGTTGACCACGCGGTTGTTTTCCGTCCGACCCGAGAGCTGACCCGGATCTTTTTTTGCATAGCCTGTGACCAATATGCGCTGGCGGCTACCCACCATGCGCTCAGAAATCTGTTGGGCCTGCTGCGCGATGCGGCCTTGAAGAATATGCAGACGTTGCTTCTTCACGGACTCCGGCGTGTCGTCCTTCAGCTCGGCGGCGGGAGTGCCGGGACGTGCGCTATAGATGAAGCTGAAGGACGTATCGAAGCCAACTTCCTCGATCAAGCCCATGGTGGCGGCAAAATCGTCCTCGGTCTCGCCGGGGAAACCCACGATGAAATCTGAGGACAGCGAGAGCTGGGGTCTTAGTCTTCGCAGCGCGCGAATAGTCGCCTTGTACTCCAGCACCGTGTGGCCGCGTTTCATCGCCATTAAAATGCGATCGGAGCCACTTTGTACGGGGAGGTGTAGGTGATCGACCAGCGCAGGGATTTCCCCGTAGCAGGCGACAATGGCCTCAGAAAACTCGACCGGGTGCGAGGTGGTGTATCGAATGCGCTCAATCCCGGGTACCAGATTCACCATATGAAGCAACTCTGCAAAATCCACAACTTCATTTAAATGGTTACGGCCCCGGAAGGCATTGACGTTCTGCCCCAGCAGATTGACTTCCCTAACACCTCGATCGGCAAGACTGGCTATCTCGGCGATGACATCGTCAACCGGGCGAGAAACCTCCTCGCCCCGCGTGTAAGGCACAACACAGAAAGTGCAATACTTGCTGCAACCCTCCATGATGGAAACAAAGGCGGCAGGACCGTCGACACTGGGCTCGGGCAGACGATCAAACTTTTCGATTTCCGGGAAGCTGACGTCGACCACCATGGGTTCGCCGCTGCGACGATGCTCAATCATCTCGGGTAGCCGGTGGAGTGTCTGAGGTCCAAAGATGAGATCGACGAATGGCGCGCGTTTTCCAATCTCTGCCCCCTCCTGACTCGCGACGCAACCACCGACGCCAATGATAACGTCAGGATTTTTCTGCTTGAGTCGTTTCCAGCGCCCCAACTGGTGAAATACTTTCTCCTGTGCTTTCTCCCGAATGGAGCAGGTATTCAGCAGCAGTACATCGGCCTCGTCGGCGGACTGGGTCATCACCAGTCCGTGGCTTTCACCCAGCAGATCTGCCATGCGCGCAGAATCATACTCATTCATCTGGCATCCATGGGTTTCAACAAACAGTTTTTTGCTGGTGGAGTTAGTCACGCGATGTATTCCGCATACGCTTGTTCACTGTGGCCGCGGAGTATAGCGCCTCGGCTCCAAAAATCCCCCCGTTGTGCTGGAGCTTTGTCTGGAAAGTGTTACCATTCCGCCCCTTTTTGCAGTGTCACCTCGGTTTGCCGGGAGCCAACATGCCTTCTCAGCCTATGTACAAAGTGATCTTCCACAATGGAGGTCAGGTTTATGAGGTCTTCGCGAGACAAATCTATCAGAGCGATATGTGGGGTTTTGTTGAGGTCGAGGAGTTGGTGTTTGGAGAGCGCTCCCAGATTGTCGTCGATCCTGGCGAAGAGAAGCTGAAAAACGAGTTTGCGGGCGTGAAGCGGAGCTATATTCCGTTACAGGCAATCATCCGCATTGACGAGGTCGAAAAAGAAGGTGCCGCTCGCATATCTGATGCCAGCAGCGCGAAAATAGCCCCATTCCCGGTTGCGCCGCAGCCGATCATGCCCTCCACTGGAGACGAGTGACCCACCGGGGTTTGCGCCAAAACCGGCGTTGCGAGGCGGCAACTCCCCATTTTAACGTCAGACCATCATCCCCCAGCGGTTAGGCCTCAACCCGTATCTTTGGTCGTAGCCCCGCTGCGGGTCCGCGGTGCCTTGAAAAACCGGCCGTGATCCCCCACCTAGAGCATATGGGGCGAGCCGATGGCCGGTTTCGCGGAGAGGGTCGAGTGGATCAGAACGAAGAGAACCAACGAGATGGCGAGGTGTTGCCTGCCGAGCCCGAGCCGTCGGGCCCGCAGGGTGTCGCCGCGCCAGCACTCGTAGACGACGTATTACCGGATACGCTGGTGCTACTGCCCTTGCCTGGCCGTCCTTTTTTCCCCGGTCAGGTTCAGCCGGTGTCATTTAACCCCGACAACTGGCAAGCAACGCTGGATGCCATAGCCCAGCAGGGTTCGAGACTGCTGGGGCTCGCTTTCGTCGACAAACCTGACCCCAGTGCTGTAACACCGGATGAATTTCCCGACACGGGATGCGTGGTCCGGTTGCATCGGCCGCCGGGGCTGTCCGAGCACGCGGGACAGTTTCTGGCTCAGGGTCTCCGTAGATTTCGCATTGTGAGGTGGCTGAGTGAAACCAGTCCCTTGATCGCGCAAGTCGAGTATCCGCGGTCGCAGGGAGATCGTGACAGCGACGAAATTAAAGCCTATGCCATGGCCATTATTGCCGCCATCAAGGAGCTCTTACCGCTGAATCCCCTTTACAGTGAAGAGCTCAAACAGCATATCGGCCAATTTAATCCCAATCAGCCGGGACTGCTCGCCGATTTTGCGGCAGCCCTGACCACAGCCGGTGGCGATCGTTTGCAGGAAGTATTGGAGACGTTACCGCTCACCCGCCGCATGAACATCGTGCTGGAGCTTTTAAAACGCGAGCGCGAGGTGGCGGAACTGCAGGGCCAAATTACCACGCAGGTTAATGAGAAGGTCTCGGCCAACCAGAGAGAATTTTTCCTCCGCGAACAGATGAAGGTGATCGAGAAAGAATTGGGGTTGTCCAAAGATGACAACACCTCTGATCTTGACCGATTCAAACAACGTCTTGAGAAGCTGGATCCCCCCCAAAAAGTGTTGGACCGGCTTGAGGAGGAGTTCAATAAATTAAAGGTGTTGGAATCGGGTTCACCGGAATACGGGGTGACGCGTAATTATCTGGATTGGGCCACTTCAGTACCTTGGGGCTTGCAGTCTCAGGATAACCTCGACCTCGATCATGCGCGGGCTGAATTGGATATCCATCACGATGGCCTCGAGGACGTTAAGAAGCGAATTATTGAATTTCTGGCCGTCGGTGCCTTCAAGGGCAGCATCGACGGTTCGATTTTACTGCTGGTAGGACCGCCGGGTGTGGGCAAAACCAGTATCGGAAAATCCATCGCCGCGGCACTGGACAGGCAATTTTATCGATTCAGCCTCGGTGGTATGCGCGATGAGGCCGAAATCAAAGGCCATCGGCGCACCTACATTGGGGCTATGCCCGGCAAGCTCGTGCAGGCTTTGAAGGAGGTCGAGGTCACGAATCCGGTCATCATGCTCGACGAGATTGACAAGCTGGGCACCTCATTTCAGGGCGACCCGGCGTCGGCCTTGCTAGAGGTGCTCGATCCTGAACAAAACAGCGAGTTTCTCGACCATTACTTGGACTTGCGCATTGATCTGTCCAAGGTTTTGTTTATTTGCACCGCTAACCAGCTCGACACGATACCGGCCCCCCTTCTGGATCGGATGGAGGAGATCCGGTTGTCGGGCTACATTGCTGAAGAAAAATTTGCGATTGCCAAAAATCATCTGTGGCCGAAATTGTTGGATCGCCATGGGGCGCAAGCCAGGCAGATTCGCATTAACGATGCGGCGCTGCGTTTTGTGATTGAGGCGTATAGCCGCGAGGCAGGTGTGCGCGGTTTAGAGAAAAAATTGAGCGCATTGGTGCGCGCATCTATTTTGGAAATGGTGGAAACGGGCGCACAGCGGATCCGTATTGGCAAGCGCGAAGTGGAGGCGACACTCGGTCGGCCGAGGTTCAAAGTTGAACGCGCCTTGCGTGGTAAAGGTGTTGTCACCGGGCTGGCATGGACAGCAATGGGTGGCGCGACCCTCAGTATTGAGTCGTCGAAGATCCATACACTGAATCGCGGGTTCAAGCTGACGGGTCAGTTGGGTGACGTGATGAAAGAGAGTGCGGAAATCGCTTACAGCTACGTGGTAGCGCATTTGCGTGAGTTTGGCTGTGAGCCTGACTTTTTTGATATGTCGATGGTGCACCTACACGTACCCGAGGGCGCTACACCGAAAGATGGTCCGAGTGCTGGTATCACTATGGCGACCGCATTGCTCTCGCTGGCGCGAGGAGATCGCCTTCGTCGTCCATTGGCAATGACCGGTGAGCTTACATTAACAGGGCAGGTGCTTCCCGTCGGAGGCATTCGCGAGAAGGTCATTGCCGCCCGGCGCGCTAAAATCGAAGAGATCATCCTGCCTTTCGCTAATCGCGGAGAGTATGAGGCCCTGCCGGAATACCTGAGAGAAGGTCTGGAGGTACATTTTGTGCGTGGGTATCGCGAGGTTTTCGACACCGTTTTCGATGCTTCACGAGAGCGACGTCAACTACATTAGCCCCGCGGCTTTATTGGGTTTTGACAGCTGTCAGGATCGCCCGTCGAGGTGCCGGGAAGCCCTCGATGGTCAATGAGGTGTCGTTGGGATCCAAAAACTCGGCGAGAGAGTGGAAGGTCATCCAGGGCGTGCTGCGCTGTTCCTCTACACTCGTCGTGTTGATATCAACAATTTCAGTCTGCTCAAAGCCCGCGCGCTTCAACCATTGCTCGGCCAGACCGGGGCTGGGTAATTGCCAGACGTTTCCCATGCGTGCATAGCGCCCATTCGGCTCAATAGCGGCATGTTCGTCGCCATCAATCACCAATGTTTCAAGCACCAACTGCCCGCCGACGCGCAGTTTATTTTTCAGGCTGAGCAGGTGGGCTATCGGATCCCGTCGATGATAGAGCACCCCCATTGAGAACACTGTGTCGAACACGGGTAGGTGTTCCAGCATCGCCTCGAGGGTCATCGGCAAGACGTGGATGCGAGGTTGGCGGAGATAATGATTTATTGCTTTGAATTGCAGGGTGAAAAGCGGTGTCGGATCAATACCGATAACTTCAGCCGCACCAGCCCCCAGCATCCGCCAACAGTGATAGCCGTTGCCGCAACCCACATCGAGGATTCGCCGACCCTGCAAGGGCTCCAGCGCGTTGACCAGACGATCCCACTTCCAGTCTGAGCGCCATTCAGTATCGATATGCAAACCAAACAGCTCATAGGGACCTTTCCGCCAGGGGTGCAGTCCGCGTAGAGCGGTTTCCAGTGCTTTGAGGTCGTTTCGGGTACTCGAACCCGCCGCACCGACACGAGCGGCGTTCAACATCACCTTGTCCGCGTTTAAGTCGGGCAGGCTCTCGAGTGCGCTTCGCCACCGGGGAAGATCGCCGTACCGCGCCGGTGACAATCCGGTCTCGAGGATTGTTGGCAGATCTTCGAGCCACCGGGCCAGAGGACCTTCTGTCCACCTTTCTTTGAGCGCTAACCAGTCGCTCACCAACTCGGAAGGTAGCGTCATGCGACGGCGATGATGGAGGCAAAATTAAGACACTGAAACCAGAGATCGCAACGGGAGAATCCCACCTGCCTGAGACGTTCAAAATGCGTCTCTCGAGTTTCCGGTACCAGCACATTCTCAAGCGCATCGCGCTTCTGAGAGATCTCAAGGTCACTATATCCCTGCTGCCGCTTGAAATCGTGATGCAGTTCGATCAGGCGCTGATTGAGTTCAGTGTCCTGCAAGGTGATTTTTTCCGAGAGAATCATTACGTCACCGGGCGACATTGCCTCTCTGATGCGCCCCAAAACCTGCTCGCGTTGGCTAATCGGAACGAATTGCAGCGTGTAATTCATAATGACCACGCTGGCATTGCTTAATTGAAGGTCAGCAATATCGCCGGCCTCGAGCGTTATCCGTTCCGCCTCCGGGAACTGGGCGAGGTGAGTGCGAGCCGCCGACAGCATGGCTTCGGAGTTATCGATCCCAATGAGCTGACAGTGCTGGCAGGCGGGCTCCCTTGCGACCGAGAGTAACGAGGCGCCCCACGAACATCCGAGATCATAAATATTGGCGTTTGGGCGGGCGTATTGCGCAGCCAACACTCCCGTCATGGAAATCACGGTGGCATACCCCGGAACCGAGCGATTGATCATATCCGGGAATACCGAAGCGACGGCCTCATTGAAAGTGAAAAGGCTGGGCTCGGCGAGCGGTTCCGCGAACAACTGGTCTCGTACCTTTGTTGCGGAGTCGCGCATAGTCTGGGTGTCAGCCGCGGGCGTTTGGGATGGTTGGGCGGGCGTCTGGCCGGCCGAGTCCTCGTGGGTCATTTGGCAAGTCGTTCTATCGGCAACGGTCCTGAGCATAACAGGGCTTGTGGCGCGGTCGGATACTCCCGCATACTTTCGCGCTCTTCACGCCCTGAGTTTGCCAGAGATTCACATGTTCGATTCGTTGCCTGTACTTCCACCCGATTCCATTCTGGGTTTGGCTGCCGCCTGCCGCGCAGACCCCAATCCGGACAAAGTTGATCTCACCTTGGGTGTCTATATGGATGAGACCGGTTTGTGCCCCGTTTTCGAGTCAGTACAGGAAGCGCAACGTGCGCTGGTAAATGAGGAACTCACCAAGGTTTACATGGCTCCAATGGGTGACGCCGCCTATCTTTCAGGCATTCGATCCTTAGTGCTGGGCAGTGATGTTGAGGATCGCTTGGGCAAACGGATCACGGCGGTACAAACCCCCGGCGGCTGCGGTGCAGTTCGCCTGGGTGCAGAGGTACTCCATGCCGCAGCACCGGACACCACGGTTTGGGTCAGTGATCCTACCTGGCCCGTGCATATCCCGCTGATGGGTTCCGTCGGTTTGCAGTTCAAAACCTATCGTTATTATTCGCCGGCCCTTAAAGGGCTCGACTTTAATGCGATGTTGGCGGACCTGGAGCAGGCGGCTCCGGGTGATGTGGTGTTGTTGCATGGCTGCTGCCACAACCCCAGCGGTGCCGATCCTTCAGCAGAACAATGGCAGCAACTGGCGTCTTTATTGGCTGACCGGCGGCTACTGCCCATGATTGATTTTGCCTATCAAGGTATGGGCTCGGGTCTCGATCAGGACGCGGCGGGTCTTCGTAGCGTTTTGTCATCCGTGCCCGAGATGATCATTGCCGTCTCCTCTTCGAAGAACATCGGCTTGTACCGCGAGCGAGCCGGAGCGGTCATTTTTATTGGTGGCGACGATCGGGCGGCGGAGGCAATGGCGAGTCAGGCGATTGCAGCCGCGCGACGGGTTTACTCCATGCCCCCCGCGCATGGTGCGCTGTTGGCGGGTCGCGTGTTGTCTTCCCCGGAACTGCGGCGCGCTTGGACACTTGAACTCGAACAGGTATGCAGCAGAATCAATGGGTTGCGCACAAACTTCCGGGATGCCCTGACGACAGCCACTGGCCGAGATTTTGACTTTATTGGCAGGGAGAATGGGATGTTCTCCTTTCTGGGGTTAACGGTGGAACAGGCGGAGAGACTGCGAAGCGAGCAATCGGTTTATATGCTTGATTCGTCCCGGATCAACATCGCAGGCCTGAATGATCAGAACATGTCCCGCGTTGTCGATGCAGTGGCGTCGGTGCTCTGATCTGGGTGGTTACCCCTCCAAAGCCACCAATCTTTCAAGTGCCTCATCGAGCGCCTGCTCCGTAGCGGTGATCGCCCTCATGACCTCTGCTACCTGATCAGGTGGCTGATCATAAAATCCTGGCTCGGAAATTGACTTCAGCAGGGCCGCGTGCTCACGCTCTAGTCGCTCAATGGCCTCCGGTAAGGCGTCGAGCTCTCTTTGTTCTTTATAGCCGAGCTTGGTTTTTTTGCCCGTAGGCAGTTTGACGGTACTCGCTGCGGCAGGCGTCTCGTGCGGGATCGATCCGGCGGAAGGCTTATGGTGCGCTTTACTCGGAGCCATGGGTTCGCTTAGCGGCGTTAGTTGACCACCCCGCGCTTCCCAATCGCTATAACCGCCTGCCTGTTCTTCAATGAGGCCGCCGTCTTTCATGACCAGCAGGCTCGTGACCACCTTGTCCAGAAAGTAGCGATCGTGGCTTACCACGATGACCGTCCCTTTGAACTCGAGCAGGATTTCTTCCAGCAATTCCAGCGTTTCGATATCCAGATCGTTGGTGGGCTCGTCCAGTACCAGGAGATTTGCGGGTTGGGTAAACAGTCGAGCGAGAATGGCGCGATTTATCTCGCCCCCGGACAAGGCCTTAACTGGAGTGCGCACACGATCGGGGCTAAATAAAAAGTCCCCCAGATAGCTGATGGCGTGTCGTCGTTGCCCGTTTATTTCTATAAATTCTTGCCCGCCGCAAACATTATCAATCAGATTTTGCTCCGGTCGAAAGGTATCCCGGAGCTGATCGGAGTAGGCGACCCGAAGTTGCGTGCCTCGTAAGACCTCACCTTTATTGGGCGCGATTTGACCCAGCAAGAGTCTGATGATGGTGCTCTTGCCCACGCCATTTGGCCCGACAATCCCGATCCGATCGCCCCGTTGAATAATGGTGGAGAAGCCCTTGATGATCAGCTCATTGTCGTAGCCGAAGCTCACATCTTTGGCTTCCGCAACCCGGCGGCCGGAACGCTCAGCATCCTCGAGGGTCATGCGCCCTTTACCGACGGCGACTCGTCGCCGGGCCCGCTCCTCTCGCATTGCCTTTAGGGCGGTAACCCGGCCTTCATTGCGGGTTCGACGCGCCTTAATACCTTGTCTAATCCATGCCTCTTCTTCAGCAAGCTTTTTGTCAAACAGGGCTTCGGCCTTGGCTTCAGCGACTGCCCGCTGCTCGCGTTGAATGAGGAACTGTCGGTAATCGGATTGCCAAAGTGAAAGATGTCCCCGGTCAAGCTCACCAATCCGATTACACACCCGCTGCAAAAAGCGACGGTCATGCGTAATAAGCACCAAGGCTCCCGGAAATTGGCTGACCTCCTGTTCGAGCCAGTCAATTGCGGGGATGTCGAGATGATTGGTCGGCTCATCCAGGAGTAAGACGTCAGGATCTGTTACCAGTGCCCGTGCCAATGCTGCGCGGCGGCGCCAACCACCCGAGAGTGCTGAAAGCCGAACGTCGCCTGCAAGGTTCAGTTGATCCAGAACTTTTTCAATGCGCTGACCCATTGTCCAGCCGTCCCGGTGTTCCAGCTCGCTGTGAATAGCACTGAGCTCCTTTAGTGCTCCCTCCGAGCCGTCCTGAGTCAGCAGTTGATACCGTGACAACAGTTCCCCCGTCTCAGCGAGCCCTGTCGCGACGAAGTCGAAAACGGTGAGTTCGAGATGCTGAGGAAGCGACTGCTCCAAAAAGGCAATCTTAGTGTTCGGCTGCAGCCATCGTTCTCCAGCTTCAGGCAGCAACTCACCGGAAAGGATGCGTAGCAGCGTCGACTTGCCTGCGCCATTTCTGCCCAGAAGACCAAGTCTGTCACCTTTGTCCAGCTTCAGGCTCGCTTTATCCAGTAATATCCGGTTGCCGATGCTGAAGTCGATCTGATCGAGGCGGACATAGGGCATGGTGGATCTCCTGACAGCGCACAGTTTAGGACAGAAAGATCCACCGCGCGCTTTTCGGTAGAATGGGGGCGTTCAGGGGGGGCGATACCATGGCAACACTCACAGTCGATGCGGGACACAACACGCGCTGGATAGCGGGCTGGCTCGGCATTTGTGCCGTGACCATTCTTGGCATGATATTGCTGGGAGGCGTGACGCGACTGACCGAGTCCGGTTTGTCGATGGTGGATTGGCGACCGATTATGGGAATCATTCCGCCCCTGACCGAAGCTCAGTGGTTGGAGACCTTTGCCGCCTATCAGCAGTACCCGGAGTATCAAAAAATTAATCAGGGGATGGATTTGGCGGGGTTTAAGCAGATTTTCTGGTTCGAATATCTGCACCGCGTCCTCGGTCGACTCATTGGCCTGATGTATTTCATCCCTCTGGTGATCTTTGCCATGCGGCGCATGATTACGCCCCAGCTCATGCCCACGTTGGTACTGTTGTTGTTTTTGGGTGCCGCTCAGGGCCTTTTGGGTTGGTACATGGTCAAGAGCGGACTGGTGGATCGACCCTCAGTATCCCAGTATCGCCTGACGGCTCATCTCGGCGTTGCGGTAGCGATTTATGCCCTCATGATGTGGCTGGTGTTCAGGGTGAGTGCGGGCCTCTCGCCATCGCTCAGGCACATCGGCCTCCCGGGTGGCGTGCTGGTGGTGGGGGTGTATATCTTGATTCTCTCAGGAGGATTCATGGCCGGCACCGACGCGGGTTTTGCGTATCCGACCTGGCCACTAATGGGCGAGAGTTTTGTCCCGATGGGTTATTACGCAGAGGGTTGGCGGGCAACTTTTGAGGGCGTGGCGACGATTCACTTTAATCATCGAATGCTGGCGTACGCTCTGGCATTACTCGTCATGTTCGTTAGCGTTCGCAGCCTGCGCCGCAGCTCGGAACCCAAAGTGAAACGGGGTGCTGCGTTGATGTTGCTGGCTCTGGGTTTCCAGGTCATGCTCGGCATCGGTACGGTGTTAAGTCAGGTGGCGATACCCATGGCCGCAACACATCAGGTGGGTGCGGTGTTGTTGTTGACTGCGGTACTGTTTTGGAGCCACGCCCATACGGATCAAAAGCTGATAATGTCGGCGTAAGGCAAGTTGTGGGTTGGGTCCGGAGGTTTGCTTCGGCCGGCCCGCTGGCAGGAGAAAAACGGCGGTGAAAACCCTCATCGTAGAGGACAGCTCGACTCTGTGCGCCATTTATTCGCAGTATCTTGATGGCAGCGGGTTGGAGGTAACTAGCGCAGAAACATTGGCCGATGCGAAAGCCGCTATGGTCAGTTGGCGTCCCCATCTGGTGCTCCTCGATATTGAGTTGCCTGATGGAAACGGCCTCGATTTACTGGACGAGGCAGTGAGCTTATCGCCGGCCCCGGCGGTGGTAGTGATGACCGGGCACGGTGCCGAGCATGCCGACCAGGCCATGCAGCGCGGCGCGGCGGATTTCCTAAGCAAACCATTCGACGCTTCCCGCCTGCGGGTCACCCTGCTTAACGCAGCGGAAAAGCTCAAGCTGAGCCAGCAAATTGAGCGGCTCGCGATTAAAAGAGACCACTTGGGGCCCCTCGTAGGCAGTTCATCTGCCATGCAGAATGTATATGAAACGGTGGACTCCCTCGCGGGCACACTTGCCACGGCTTTTATCATGGGGGAGAGTGGCACGGGTAAAGAACTCGCAGCTCGAGCCATTCATCAATTCTCTGCCAGAGCGCCGGGTCCCTTCGTTGTAGTCGATTGTGCCTCTCTGGCCGCAGAACAGCTTGAGCGGGCACTGTTTGGCTCGGCGGGTGATCCCTCCCAGGGTCTTATTGCACAAGCTACCGATGGCACGCTTTTCCTTGACGAGGTCTGTAGCCTGAGCTTTGCGTCCCAGTCGACGCTACTTCGGTTGATTCAGCACGGCACTTACAGACCGGTGGGAGCTACCGCCGAGGTGGTGGCAGACGTTCGCATCATCGCGTCAACCAATCGCGACCCCTTGGCTGAGATGAGAGAGGGCCGATTGCGTGAGGACCTTTATTACCGGTTGCATGTGGTGCCCTTGAGAATGCCAGCAATGCGCGAGCGCTCTGAAGATATTCTGATGCTGGCCAGCGGCTTTTTGGACCGCTTCGCGCAAGAAGAGGGGAGAGATCCCCACCAGTTGACGGACTCGGCCGCGCAAGCCCTAAGAGGCTACTCATGGCCGGGTAATGTTCGGCAACTGGAAAACACCATGCGTCAGCTCCTGCTCACAAGTGCGTCGACTGAGATTGACGAATCTGCAATACACCAGGTGATCTCCGTGACAGAAATCGCGGCGGATAATGAACGAGTTGCGCGTCTATCCCGCGCTTCAGACGACTCGACGGATTCGCTAGGTATCCAACCACTATGGATGAGCGAGAAGAGAGCCATTGAAGAAGCTATTGCTGCGTGTGACGGCAGTATCAATCGCGCCGCGCAGTATCTGGAGGTGGCGCCCTCTACCATTTATCGAAAACTTCAGTCCTGGAAAGCCCAAAACTTGAATTCTTGAGGCCCGTCACTTGGCGGGTTGGTAAACCTTCACGCTGTCTACAAGCATCTTCTGAGGGAACTCGTGCTCTGCAATGGGCCCTCCTGCCCGACCCCAATTTCCTCCGACCGCTAAATTGAGAATCAGATGGAATGGTTGATCGAACGGCCATGCCTGCCACGCGTCACTTTCGTCGCGGTGATAGCTGAAATAGCGCGTCTCATCCACGAAAATATCAATGCGGTCGGGTCTCCATTCCAAAGCGTATAAATGAAATTCGCTGGTTGCGGGGGGCAAAATTAATCGCCCTTTGCGTTGCTGCCCGTTCACCCAGTAATTGGCGGCCGTATGGACTGTGCCGTGAATGTGGCCCGACTCGAATCCCACGTGTTCCATCAGATCGATCTCACCCGAATTGGGCCAGGCGTCGCACTCGCGGTTGCCTTGCCAATCCGTCCCTTCTTCGCAGTTGCTGGCGTACTTGAAGGGATCTGAAGGTAACAGCCAGATGGCGGGCCAGGTTCCCTGAGCATCGGGCAGTCGAGCAATGACCTCGACCCGTCCGTATAGAAAATCATGCTTTCCGCGGGTGTGAATTCTGGCGGACGTAAAGGCGGGCCCGTTATCTTGATGTCGATGTGCCTCCAAAACAAGCAACCCATTTTCGATACGCAAGTTACGCCTCGAAGCGGTGTAGGCCTGATCTTCATTGTTAACTTTGCCGGGAGGCCAGGTATCCACTGTCCAGTGCGCCAAATTGAGTGCTGAACCGTCGAACAGATCCTGCCAAACGAGTTGCCACTGGTCATTCACACCGGAGGAATGCGTGGTGGGCTCGAGTAATACGCCGCTCAAAATGGGTTGCCCCACCACCGGCTTTAATGCGAGCTGAAATTTTCCGCCGCGTACGACTTGCTGAGGGAAGGTTACGGTGAGCGCGGACTGGGGTTGTCCATCTCGGTATCTGAGGACATCAATATTTTCGAGAACGACCTCATTCTGAAGTATGACATTAAAGAGTCGCTCCCCCACATTGGTGACACGGGGTTCAGCGAACAACAGCGTAACGTCGTAGACACCGTCTGCCATTGCATGCGAGAGGGAGATAGGACCCTCGACATAGCTTCGAAAAACATCGGGTTCATTGTCTCCGTTTACGTCAGCCAAGTGGTTGCAGGTCATGGCTTTAGCGCATTCCGTACCGCTAAACACATGAGCTTGCCAAGAGACGGAGTCTGAAGATCCAAGATTGAGAGCGAGCCCCGGCTCGCCGAGACATCCCATGGAGAAAAAGAGGCCCAGCACCAGTCTGAAGAAGGAGCGAAGTTGCGTCATATCGGTCTGGCGCCAGTTGTCGAGGCACATAATCTGACAGGCTGATAATCCGGTTGATACAGTCAATACGATAAAGTGATGGTTTGCACCGATAAAACGGGAAAAGCCATGCGCTTTGCGTTGGATTACTGACTTACCATGCATCAACGTTGCAGAGGGTAATCCCTGTTCAAGGTCGGAAAACGAGTAGACGGTTTAAGGCTCGAAAATAATGGTTTCTAAAACGATCTGGCTGGGAGAGCAGCCTTTGGTGCCGCCCACGGGAGCTCCCACTGGCGACTACACGGTCCTTGAGGGTGAGGACTTCTATTGCATCCGGCATTTTGACCTCATATCGGACTTTTTCATCAGTTTGGTGAGTCACGCCAATCATTGGTTGTTCATTTCAACCTCCGGGGCGCTGACGGCGGGCAGGACAAATTCCGGTAGTGCGCTCTTTCCCTACTATACGGAAGACAAGATCGCCGAAAGCGCGCAGGGTACAGGCCACCGAGCAATTTTCTTGGTGACGCAGTCAGATAAGACGCGTTATTGGGAGCCCTTTGCCCGCCATCTCGATGGTGCCTATCGGGTTGAGCGCAACCTTTATAAAAATACCTTAGGCAGTCAGCTGATCTTTGAAGAAATCAACCACGACTTAGAGTTGACCTATCGTTACTCCTGGCAGATGTCTCATCGGTTTGGCTTTGTCAAAAAATCCTCTTTGAGTCATCAAGGACATGAAGCCATCCGTGTGCGTTTGCTGGATGGGCTGCAAAACCTGATGCCTTACGGTATCTCGCCGGGCGTGCAAAATGAACTGAGTTGCTTGGTAGATGCCTACAAAAAGAGTGAGTTGCACCCCGATACCGGAGTAGCAATGTTCTCAATGAGTTCGCTGCTGACAGACCGGGCTGAGCCGAGTGAATGTCTGTCAGCTACAACAGCCTGGTCTTACGGTCTGCCTCAACCGCAATATCTATTGTCATCGATACAGCTGGATCGCTTTCGGCAAGGCCTTGAGGTGTCGCAGGAGCAGGACGTTCACGGTAGGCGAGGGGCTTACTTTATTGTCGATGAGATTGTACTGGAGGCCACAGACCAGCGCAGTTGGGGGATCGTAGCGGACGTTAACCAGGGCCCTGCAGAAGTCGCTAACTTGATCAATAACGTGATGAGCGGCGCGCCGTTGTCGCAGGAAATTGACGACGACCTGAAGGAAGGTCGCTCCCACTTGCGACAGATCATCGGTATGGCTGATGGCTTTCAGATGACCGCTCGATCACTGGACGCGTCGCACCATACCGCGAATGTCATGTTCAACGTGATGCGGGGTGGTTTTTTTGATAGCAACTATTTGCTGTCAAAGCGCGATTTCCTGGCTTTCTGTAAACAGTGGAACCGTCGCGTTTTTCCGTTGTTGGAGGTCCTAATCAGCGATTTACCCGAGCAGATAGAATCTTCGACTCTCCGCGAGCAAATCTTGGCCAGCGATCAACCGGTGCTGATGCGGCTGTTTTTGGAATACATGCCGCTGACTTTCAGCCGGCGGCACGGTGATCCATCGCGACCCTGGAATCAATTCTCTATCGATGTCCTCACCAGCGACAATCGCAAGCGGCTGGCATACGCGGGTAACTGGAGAGACATTTTTCAAAACTGGGAGGCGTTGTCAGTTTCCGCTCCCGGGTTTATCGATCACATGATCAGTAAATTCCTGAACGCGACGACAGCAGATGGTTACAACCCCTATCGTATTACCCGGGAGGGCATCGATTGGGAGAAGCCCGAGCCAGAGAACCCCTGGGCCAATATTGGCTATTGGGGGGATCACCAGATTATTTATCTGTCGAAGTTGATTGAGCTTGCGCAGAGCCACTTCCCGAGGGGGCTTGACGCCCTGCTTGATCGTGACATTTTCGCCTATGCCAATGTGCCCTATCGGATTAAGGGTTTTAAGGATTTATTGGCTAACCCCTACGACACCATCCACTTTGATCGAGGCCTTGATAGTGAAATCAGCTGTCGCGTTGAAAACATCGGCGCTGATGGTCGATTGTTGTGGATCAACGATGACGTGTATCAAGTGAATTTAGTAGAGAAGCTACTCGCTACCACGCTCTCCAAATTGACTAACTTCGTTCCCGGGGGAGGTATCTGGATGAACACCCAGAGACCCGAGTGGAACGATGCCAACAATGCACTGGTGGGTACCGGTGTGTCGGTCGTTACCCTGTGTTATCTCCATCGGTTTCTGGAGGTTCTCGACGCGCTGTTGGCCGACGTAGAGCTATCCGAGGTGCCGATCTCGGATGAGTTGTTGGCTTTATTTGATCAGGTGAATGCGGTTTTTCAGGAGCACGGCGAGGCTTTGTGCGCCGGACCCGTGAACAACAGCCTCCGGTATGCGGTGTTGGCTGAATTGGGAGGCGCTGGGCAGGCTTATCGGGAAACAGTCTATGAGATAGGTTTTTCGGGCCGAAGACGCGGCGTGGATATTGCTGGGGTGAGGGCCTTCATTCATCGCTGCCTCCCGGTGCTGGCGAGTACCATTCGCGATAATCGTCGTGAAGACGGATTATTCCACGCCTATAACCGGCTTCATGCGGAGGGCGCGTCAATCTCGCTCATACGGCTCGATGAGATGCTGGAGGGCCAGGTGGCGGTGTTGAGTGCGAAATTACTGTCAGCTCAGGAGGCGCTCGAGGTGCTGCAAGCGTTACGCCAGTCAGCGCTCTATACCGCCGCTCAGCACTCCTACCTTCTTTATCCCCACAAGGTTTTACCGCGCTTCGTCGACAAAAATTGTCTTTCCGAAACCCTTTTGGCGGACATTTCCTGGTTGCATCAGGTGGTCGCGAGCGGAGATACCACCCTGATCGTGCAAGATGAGACCGGTCGTTTTCATTTCAATGGACAGTTGACCAAGGTCGAAGATGTGCAGGCGGTGCTCGATGATCTGAGTGCTGCTGGGATTGGCGGTAATGAAGCCGAACATCAAGCGGTTAAGCAACTCTTCGTTGAGACTTTCAGACACGATCTGTTTACCGGCCGTTCTGGCGGCATGTACGCCTATGAGGGGATCGGGTCAATTTACTGGCACATGGTGTCGAAGTTATTGCTCGCGGTCAGTGAAAATGTCATCTCGGCCAAGGAGGCTGCGGTGGGCGGAGAGACCCTGAGGGGTTTGTTGTCGGCGTATGAAGACGTCCGACTGGGTCTTGGCTTCAATAAAGCTCCAGCGGATTATGGTGCTTTTCCCACAGACCCCTACTCCCATACGCCGGGATTTGGTGGCGCGAGACAGCCGGGCATGACCGGACAGGTCAAAGAGGAAGTGCTGAGTCGGGTTGCCGAAATGGGAGTCGTCATTCGGGACGGCTGTATTACATTTGATCCGGTACTGCTTCGCTCTGAGGAGCTCTTATCCGAGGCGGCTAGCCTCAGCTATGTCGATGTTCAAGGTCGGGAGAGCGGGGTGGCGCTTGCGGCGGGTCAACTGGGCTTCACCCTCTGTCAGGTGCCGATCGCTATTCAAATGGGTCAAGAAGCGTCGATTACTGCAGTGCTTAATGATGGTTCCGAAGTGGTTTTTGAGGCGGATCAATTACCTGAGGCTCTATCCCAGTCTATTTTCATGAAGCGAGGGGAGGTCTCTGGGCTGACGGTTACGATAGCGAGCCATTAAACCCAGATTCAATGCCCGCGTTCCCCTCAGTTTTTTGTTACCGCCGCCTGTCAGGCGGTAACCATCTGAGTGGGAGCGTCTTCTCTTCCGCTTCGACGCTGAGAGAGCGCGTTCTTTACTGAATCAACGGCTTGCTCGTCGAGCTCGTAGCCTCGCATGGCCCACAGTGCGATCAAAGTGCCGCACACCGGGATGCCAATAAAAGCAACACGCAGTTGGGCAAGCGTACTCTCTGTCTGAATTGCAATGTTTTGATCAAAGCCGATAAGCGCAAGGATAAAACCGCTTAGTAGCCCTGCGAATGCGAGCCCAAACTTCACCATCCACCAGTAAATTGCGCCAAACAACCCTTCTCGACGTTCACCCGTTTGGAGTTCATCGAGGTCGCAAATGTCAGCGGTCATCGACATCATGATTGTGAACAGGCCGCCGATGCCGAATGCGAAGATCGGAATGGGCAGAAACATCAAATAGGGGTTGCTCGGATTAAAACTCCACCAGAACAGCAGATACCCCAAGATAGAGATCGATTGCGTCACCATAAAGGTCAGGCGTTTGCCGTAGCGTTGCGACATCCAGTTAATGGTGGGTATGACCAAAAAGCAGGTGCAAAGCGCTGACACGCTGCCGAATAGGGTGGGCCAAACGCCTGCGAGAGCAGGGTCACCCTGATTCATGTAGTAGACAATAATGAACCAGGCAAAACCCGCGACCGTGTTGTAGGCATTGAAGATAAAAAAAGTGGCTATGCAGATCTGCTGAAAAGGCTTGCACTTTAGGGTGATCGCAATGCCGTGGATGAGGTCTTTGACAACTGCTCCCAAACTCTCTTTGCGATAGGGTGTGTTGTTGTCGGCGCCGGCGCTACCGCTCTGGCAAAAAATAGCGGGCACCATAGCCAGTAACATGCAAGCCGTGCCCACCCAAATTGATAAGGTGCGTGCCCCCTCGGTTGCACTCTCGAACCAGTCCGGATCATAGAGCACGATCCAGAACCACGGGGCGATAACCCAAGCCCATTGCCCGATCCACTGCGCCACTGCCATCAGCCGAGTGCGTTCGTGATAGTCATCGCTCATTTCATAGCCCATTGCGACATAAGGCACGCTGAAAATGGTGAGCCCGATAAAAAAGATGCACGACCAACAGAGAAAGTAGACAAAGTTGTACAACTCGCTGTTGTCGGCCGACAACTGCCACATCGCGATATAGGAGAGCCCTGAGAGAATGGCACCAATGAGGATGTAGGGCCTGCGTTTGCCCCATCGGGATACCGTCCTATCAGAGATAAAGCCCATCACAGGGTCGGTGATGCAGTCCACGAGCTTGGGCAGGAAAAAAATCAGCCCCCACAGCAGCGGACTCATTCCCAGACTCTGCACCAGAATCACCATGAAGATGCTCAGGGCGGCGGGGAACATTTGGTTTGCCAGCATGCCGATGCCGAACGCTATTTTTTGTCCCAGCGGGATCCGATTGGTCTGCATGGCCTGTGTAACTTCCCCAAAACTTTATTCTTAGAGTGGGAGATGTTAGCAATGCGGGTAACAGGTACCCGCGCAAAGCCGGTCAACGGGGCATTTTTTGCGATTAGTGGGCTATAGGCGCTCTTTTATTGTGCGCGCGCCCTTTCATTTCTCTTGGCGCCGGGGGATATTGCTCCCCGCGATTGATGCCGATCAGCAATAACGATTAACGCGCTTCATCGGAAAAATAGGCGGTCGCGACACCGTCCTCCCCGTACACCGGTTCTTTTCGGTCTACGCGAAATTTGTTGGTCTCTGCGCTCACAATGTTGAACTGGGCAAGATGCGTGAACATATTGCGGTACCACTCGCCCTGCAGATGCGCCTCAAGATCATCAGCACATTCCCATTCCTCGTAGACCACGACACGTCCAGGATGATTCAGGTCAGCCGTCCAGAGATAGTGGATGCACCCTTTCTCGGTATAGGCGCCCTCGATGAATGCCTTGCCTTTAATAAGGGCCTCGTCCCTAACTTCGGGCGCGAATTCAACAATTCCAGAGAGAACAATACGTGACATAAGGCTAAACTCCGAGTGACCTAGATGGCCAGTGT
>CAXPKH010000185.1:0-8005 GCA_964217615.1 Luminiphilus sp. | reverse complement strand
TCCACAGGGCTGGGGAGCGGAGATCGCTCTGACAGTTCTGTCGCGATCCAGTGAGCAACGTCATGAGCGCAGGGATGAGAGTACAAAAATGAACTGGGGACTGTTAACAGCGGGACTATTGGGTGCTTCGGGCGTGGCGGCGGGTGCCTTTGGCGCGCATGCACTAGAGGGAGCGGTGACCGCCGAACGGCTCTCAATATGGGAGACGGCCGCTTATTACCATTTAATCCATTCAGTGGTCGTGTTGATGCTGGCAATGCAATCGCATAGAGCGCTCTGGCGCTGGACCATTACGGGCTTTGCGCTGGGCATTGGCCTGTTCTCTTTTTCACTTTACGCGCTGGTGCTTACTGACCTCTCAACATTCGCAATGATCACGCCGTTGGGCGGCCTGCTGCTGATGGCCAGTTGGCTCACACTGGTTGTCAACGCCCGTCGCTTAACAACATAAGCCGTGTTGGCGCCGTTACGCCCTAACCGCGATTGTCAGTGTGGTTGAGGTTGAAAGGGCTCATCCGCTCGAATGAATAACCATAGGGTCGCGCCTACGAAGGCCATGACGGTGCCGGTTGAAAGGGCCGCGACCCAGCCGATGTGTTGGGCGAGAAAAGGCATGAGGGGTGCAACCACAATGCCTGCGAGGTTGCCGCCCGTATTCATGACGCCGCAGGCGGGTGCAGTATAGGGTCCAGCGACATAGGTTTGCGCCGACCAGTAGGCGCCTTCGGTGAGTTGCGTGCTGGCAAAGCAAAGCGACAATAAAACTACGGCAACGTAAGGCGAGGTTGCATAGAGCCCGAGGTACAAGAAAACGCCCGCACCCAACAGCCCGGTGATGGCGGGAATTCTGCAGCCCAGCCGGGGCCCGAGCTTCGCGCACAGCGAATCGCAGGCGTAGCCACCGACCGACGCCATGACGGCGCCGCACAACCACGGTAAGGAAGCAAGAAAACCCGTTTCGAGGATGCCAAAGCCCAGCTCGGTTACCAGATAATGGAAGAACCAGGTAAAGAAGAGGTAAAAGATACAGTTCTCCGCGAAGTACGCGGCGGTCAGTAGTAGAGTGTTCCTGTTGCGAATGAGTTGTTTCCATGCGCCAAAGCCCACTTGCGGCGTGAGTCCCTCGCGTCCCGCCTGTATCCGAGCGAGTTCGTTTTGCGTCATCGCCGGGTGGTCGGCGGGGTCATCGGTGGCATACCACCACCACAACCAGAAGAGCGCCAAACCCAACGGGATGAACAGATAAAAGGAAGCGCGCCACCCCCAATACACCATGACCACGGCTACCAGTGGCTGGGCAAGTGCTGCACCGAGTGTCAGTCCGGTGCTACCCACCGCATTGGGCAACGCCCAGTGGCCTACCGGAAACCAGCGTTCCACCACGGCCGCCTGAATCGGATAGATGGGTGCGTGGGCGACGCCCACCAGAAAACGCACGATGATGAGCGAGGCCATAATGCCGATACTGGAACTGAAGACTTGGCCGGGCAACCAGCCCGTAAGACCTGTGGTTAACACCCATATCAACCCGACGCTGGTGAGGGCGGTGCGTGGCCCCAGCAATTTACCCAGCACTCCTCCGGGCAGCTGACAGAGCGCATAGCCCCAGATGAAGGCGGCATAGATCCAACCCATCTCCAGTTCGCTGATACCCAGCTCGGGCATCATGAACTCCCCGGCGACATGAATATTTTGCCGCATTAGGTACGACAGGAAGCTGAGCAGAAAGAGCACACTGAACAGGCGCCAGCGGGTGGGCACCGCGCGCCTTGGGCTCATGGCGGGGCTATCCGACTTTCGAGGGCCGACAGTTTCTCTCGCACGTAGCGGCGAATGTCGAGGCTATAGTCTTCCATGGGCGCGCAGTAGCCATGCTCAAACACGCGATTCTGCATGCCGCGTTGAACACTCTCGCAAATCTCCCAATCCTGTCGATTCACCAGATCCCAGAAATCGACCGCATCGGCGCTGTCAAATTCCGAGCGCGCGATTTCAGTCGGATGAAAGAGAAAGTCGCATTGGATTCGGGTGTGTCCCGCGCGTTGTGGCCAAAGGTAAAAGGCCGCGACGTGATCCATCGACAGGCTCAGCATGAGGTTGGGGTAGAAGAGCTCGCCCTTGTGGTGGGTTTTTTCGGTTTCACTCAAGCCTGGAAAAGGCGCGCGATTGGTGCGGCCGCTGGCGGTGAAGGTGTTGGTTCCCTCGCGCTGAGGAATGCCATCTTCCCAGTCCAGTCCGCTCCCCCCGTGTCTGAACGCCGGCACGATCTGGCAAAGTTCTGGATGGACCGGCCCACAGTGGTAACACTCGTTATAGTTTTCGACGATCACCTTCCAGTTGGCGTTGACCGCATAGCTTAGGGTCGCACCCACGCGCAAATCCGCCAGCGGATAGTTTTTCAGTCTGTCGGCGCCCGGGCCGAGCGCATGCGCCAGCGGGGGAGGCGCCTCACCGCCCAGATGGACGAAGAGAAAGCCACCCCATTCATCCAGTGGCAGTTGATGAAGTTCGACACCGTCGGTAGCGATATCGAGGTGTGGGGTGCCCCGCAGGCGACCGTCTAAATGATAGGTCCACGCGTGATAGGGACAGACGATATTTCGCTCGAATTTGCCCCTCACGGGACCGGGGTCAGCGAGGGCCACCAGTTCGGTACCGCGGTGTCGGCAAACGTTGAAGAAGGCGGAAAGGGTGCCATCTTCTCCGCGCACTACCAGCAAAGATTGCTCCTTGAGTCGTATCGCCAAATAGTCCCCCGCGTTGGGCATTGATTCGCTGCGTCCAATACACACCCACTCCGACTCGAAGATGGCGCGGTACTCGGCTGCGAATTGGTCGTCCGATAGGTAGCTATCTCGAGGAAGCGTTTTTTCCAGTGTCTCGAGCATCGGTCGGCTAGCTCGCCGAGTCCGGAACAGGGGTATACACGCGGGCGGGTATCGGCAGTGTGACTGGCTCATCGCGCAAGTAAGTTGAATCGTCATCCAGCAGGCCCCGTGCATACAGATGCCCACTATGGACCGCATGCACAATGGCGCCCGGCGCCAGTGCATCGCCGATCAACGATAGCGCAGAGGGGTTGCGGGTATCGCCGTCCCTCATCAGGGATTGATACAGCGTGTCGTTTGGCTCTCGGTGTCCGACGATCACAACGCCGTCGATCTCTATCTTCTCCTCTGCGTCATGAAACAACTGCCGCAGTGTGGCGAAGCCGTCCTTAAAGCCGACGAGATTGGCAGTGGTACGAATGGTCACATTCGACCGTGCAAGCGCCTGATAGACGTAGGGCAATTCGTTGGTCATGAAAGTCCATGCCGATGCATGCCCCGCTGGGGTTGCGTAGGTAACGTGCCCATGTTGTCCGGCGAGGTGTTCTGCGAGCACACCGCCCAGGTAGTAATTGTCAAAATCAAATACCAGAATCCGGTCCCCGGAAACCCGGCCGGCATAGACATCTTCCGGCGTGAACACCTGCGGATGGTCAAGGGGATTTGCCGGGATCTCAAGTGGGGAATACAGCCTGCGTGTCCATCGAGCACCGGTTGCCAGTGCAATGTGGTCGGCCTCGAAATCTCTCAATGTGGCTGCGTCCAGTGGGCTGTTGGTGAACATATCGACATTACCCATTTGCGAGAGCGCCCAAACACGGTAATCCCGGACCCGGCGCCAGCTCGCCATACCGGGTAATTGGCTTTCCTGAAGCACGCGCCCGCCCCAATCATCGGTTTGCTCGGCGAGTGTGACGGCATAGCCCTGCCGAGCTGCGATCAGCGCGGCCTCTAGCCCGGCGGGCCCGCCCCCTACGACCAGCACTTTGTCGGGAGAGGGCGTCCGCTTGAACTTTTCAGGGTGCCAACCTCGGCGCCATTCCTCCCCGGCAGTGGCGTTCTGGGTGCAACGCACAGGCACGCCATCGTGCCAGCTGGCGATACAGATATTGCAGCCAATGCATTCGCGGATGTCGTCATAGCGACCTTCCCGTACCTTGTTGGGCAGGAACGGGTCGGCGATGCTGGCGCGGGCACCGCCAATCAAATCCAGCACGCCTCGGCGAATTTGCGACACCATGGTATCGGGAGAGGTAAACCGGCCCACGCCCACCACAGGGCGATCTGTGACTGACTTCACAAAGTCGATAATGGGTTCGTGGGCTCCTTCTGGCCGGAAGCGCGATGCGCCGCAGTCGGTGGGGCTGGAGTCCATTTTTACGTCCCACAAGTCTGGGACATTGGAGAGAAGACTGACCACGCCATGGGCTTCGCTCTCATAGTGGTCACTGGTTTTTGCTCGCAATTCTTCGAGGCTGATTCTTAACGCCACCGCTGCGCGGCTGCCCGCTTCGTCACGTGTGACCTCCAGCATTTCGCGCACAAAGCGCACCCGGTTTTCCAGCGAGCCGCCGTAGCCATCATCGCGGTGGTTGTATTCGGGAAGGAGGAATTCGTAGCCCAGATAACCCATGCCGGCATAGACATAGAGAATATCGAAGCCCGCGTCGAGTGCGCGGCGGGTGGCCAGACGCTGCCAATGCAAAACTGCGGCTATATCGGCCCCCGTCATTTTTTTCGGCCGGAGTTGACCCATAAAGCCGACATGGGTCGCAGCCCAGGAAATACCGGATGGAGACAGCGGCGGGAGACGGGAAGTTCGGTTCATTACCGCCGCGCCGCCGTGCCAGAGCTCAACAGCCGCCAGGCTGCCGTGCCTGTGAATGGCTTCGGTAGATAGTGCATGGGATGCGATATCGGCTTCGTTCCACAATCGGGCAAACGGTAATGGCGAATCATCCGAGCTGGGATGTATCGAGACGGCGCCGGTGCTGACTACGCCCCAGCCGCCTTCAGCTTTGGTTTCTCGAAACGCAGCTCTGACTCTGGGATTGCTCTCGGTCATGCCGCTGGCATGGGGCACCTGATAAAAGCGATTGGGGGCGACCACCGGGCCAATTTGAACGGGCTCAAATAGCACCCGATGACTCGGATGGCAGGCTCTCAGATTCGCTTGTGCCAGCGGTGCGGAGATATTCTCTGATTCGGCCATAAAGCGCTGTTATCGACCTCTAGTCCCTGTCGGGCGACGCTATTACCGACCCCATGATTGTGAGGCCCACAGCGGCAACAGCACAACAGCCACCGTACATCCAGAAAACGCCGTCATAACTACCCGTGGTGTCACTGATATAACCCGCTAACGGCGCACTGGTGGCGGTAATAGGGATATGCAGGGGGTTCATCACGCCTAGCGCCCGGCCAACGCTGTTGGCGCCAAACGCGCGGGCAGGCATGTTGGTCCAGATAGGCACTACGCCGCCGTAGCCCAGTCCCATGACAAATGCACCAGCTACCAGCCCGCTGTAATCCTGTACCAGCAACAAGATCAGCAGGCCACCGCTGAGAAAGCCGCAGATCAGATAACCGCAGCGCTGAATACCCAGTCGATCCATCAGGTGCCCCGTGAGGGCTTTACCGCTGAAGGAGCAAACCGCAATGATTGAGTACAGCAGAGCGGTGGACTGACCCGTTATCCCGAGATCCTTCGCGTGCAGGCTGAGGTTCGCAAGCATACCCAGCGTCACAGCCAGAAGTGAGCCTGAGACGATCATCTGTAACCAGAATATCTGGCTCCGCAACAGATCGGGAATCCCCCAGTCGATCAAATCTGCGCCGGGCGCTGTCTCATTGTCATTTACCTCAGTTGCCGGACATTCATTGGGTTCGCCGCTGAGACCCAGATCCGATGGCTCATTGCGCAGCAACCAGTAAAAGATTGGAATCACCGAGAGACAAATACAACCGCCCACCATCAGACCTGTTCGCCAATCCCAGGCCAGAAACATCCAGGTCATTAAAGGCGGGACTAAAAAGCCCCCCAAAGAACTGCCGGTGGCCGTGAGACCCAACGCCAACCCGCGGCGACGAACAAACCAGCGGCTAACCAGTGCGGCGCTGGGAATGGCCCCGATGAGGAGCACACCGAGGGGAATTAGGCTGGCCCACACCACCCAGATATGAAAAAGGGTGCCCGCCTGGCTCAGGATCAAGAGTCCCAGACCCATCGCAACCATGCCGATCATCATGAGATGCCGTATTGACCAGCGATCGATGAGAATGCCGGCAATAGGAGACATGAGATTTGTGGCGACGGTCAGGCAGGTTTCGATGAGGTTGATCTGTGCGCGAGGTGCGCCGAATACGTCCTCAAACGTCGCGGTATAGAGTCCCATGCTCCAGAACACAAACCCGCCCTGAATCAGTTGCCCGGTGCCGGTGGCGAAGACGATCCACCAACCCGGGTAAATGCCTTTTGGGGAGCTTTCCGCCGGGGGGGTGGTCGCTGGCAGATCCGGATGGGAAGACATGGATAGGTTGAGAGTCCACAGATCTTGAATTCCCTCGTACCTTAGGCGCTTTGTGGCACCATGGCAAAGTCAGTCCCAATCAAACGGAGCACAGCATGCGTCCCCATAAAACCCTGCGCGGACATATTCATTACACGAGTAGCAAGCCCGGTCGGGAGGGCGTTGAGCGGGGTCGTGAATTCTTTACGATTTCCGTGCACGGTGACGGGCGTCGGACGCTGCGCGCTCATTGTGAAATCGACGACGAGCCTAATGTGTTGAGGGACGTTACCCTCACCAAAAACAGGGACTGGGACACCCTTGATGCTTTTGTTCGCCTGTCCGTGGGTGATGAGCAGCGAGGCAGCAGTTGGTTCTATTTTGGCGACAGGGGCGCGGACTGTGAGGGCTGGACCCATGAGCGGGGACGCTTCTCTGAGCATGAAGCCTATGACGAGCGTCCGGCAATTTTCGGAACTCACCCCATCCAAGGGGATGCCTGGCATCTTTCGGTGATCGATCGCAGCGAGGGACCCCGCGTGCATACCTTCGATCGCTTTCTGATGACGTCTCTCGACCACCGCGGTGCCACCGGGCCGTCACTGGTTTGGCACTCTCCGGGAATGATAATCGAGTACGTTGGCCAGGAGCGCATTACGGTGGGGGCCGGCACTTTTGACGCGCTACATTTTTGCTACGGCGAGAGGGGTAGCACTGCGCTGGGCTCTAACGAGAGCAATGAGCACCCTCCTTACGAGGTATGGGTGACGGCCGACGGTGAATATGTGCTGCTAAAGGCGCAGGTGACGGGCTATATGATGACGCACTACGAGCTAGTCTCGCTTCAGGTGCACGAAGGCGACGGATAACGCGGCGGCTCAGGTCATTTGCGTTTGCAACCAGTGAGTGGGAGAAGTCAGCGCCAATTTCAGGCTGAGAAATCTCCCAGCGCGCCAGGGTTCATCAGACCCTCGGGGTCGAGTTCCTCTTTGAGCGCGCGCAACACGCTGCGGCTGTGGGGGTTGAGGCTGGCCAGCATTGGGTAGGTCTTGCCAATCTGGTTGCTGGCCGCGCCGAATTCGGCAAACACTGCCACAATCTTGCTGCGGATCTTATCCACCAATGCCCGCCCCGCTGGGTTGGGTGAGGGCTCTTCCAGTCCGCCGAGAAAATCGGGTTCGGGCACCGATCGATGCAACGGTAGCCATTCGTCAAACCATCGGAGCACGGGCTCGTAGCTGAAAATGTGCTGCGCGATCGCAATGTACAGAAAGCTCATAGTCACCCCACATTCCGCCATGTGTTCCCGGTAGGGGTCGATCGCCGCCTCGGTCGCTGCGATCAAGCGTTCGGCATCGGAGTGGGGCACTTTCGCGTTGAGTGCTGCCCAGCGTTCTCCCTGCGAGCCCAGAATGCCGTTTAGTGGCTCAAAAGGATTGGCTCTCGCGGCCTTGGGAATCGTATTGCTGATCTCCACGCCGCCGTGATCGAGAGCGAGCCCGACCGCGCCGCGACGATCCTCGCGCACGCCATCGGCTGAACGCCCCGCGCAGACGCAGTGCAAAGTGTAGACCGAGCCCTCCACAAAGCGCCGGCCCGCCATGGCCATCTTGGCGCCTTCCCGCAGTCCCTTCAGCACGTTCGATTGAGAGCGAATGACGTTACGCA
>CAXPKH010000184.1:0-17857 GCA_964217615.1 Luminiphilus sp. | reverse complement strand
GGCTCAGCTCGACCGACGGCGAATTCAATCCATACGCAATCACAAACGCGATGAGAATGTAGAACGTCACCTGAACGGACAGAAACGCGCCGGCTGCGAGCATGATGCGCCGTGGGTAGCGGCGTATCGCCTCCAGTACGGGGGATTTCGTCACCGCCGCCTGGTCGCCCGCCTTTGCCTGCGAAGCTTTCAGTGCTTTGAACGCCTCAGTGTCCTCCATGCGCAACTGCACATAGAGCGAAATGCCGATCAGCACAATGCTCGCGATAAAGGGTAATCGCCAGCCCCACTCGGTGAAGGCCTCATCGCTCATCGAGGTGCTCACGGCCAAAAACGCGAGATTCGCTAGGATGACCCCCACCGCGGCACCCGCCTGCGCATAGGCACCGTACCAACCGCGCTTGTCACTCGGTGCACTTTCAGTCACCAACAACATGGCACCACCCCACTGCCCGCCCACGGCAAGGCCCTGAATAAAGCGCAAGGCCACCAGCATCAGCGGCGCAGCGATTCCAATCGACGCATAGGTGGGCAAGAGCCCAATGAGCGTAGTCGCCACGCCCATCATCATGAGCGCAATCACCAACGTGCGCTTGCGGCCCACTTGATCCCCAAAGTGACCGAACACCACACCACCGAGAGGCCGTGCGATAAATCCCACTGCAAAGGTGCTAAACGAAATGATCAGTAGCACCATGGGCGGTAAATCCTGAGGGAAAAACGCCTTGGGGAAGATCACGGCAGCCGCAGTGCCGTAAAGAAAGAAGTCGTACCACTCGATGCTGGTCCCCGCGAGTGAGGTGAGCGCCACTCGACGCATATTGTGTTGTTTTTGCGTGTCGATCTCTGAGCTCATGATGCGTCCTGGTATCCATAGTGAGTGTCGATTAGGCAGGCGCTTACACCAACCTGATCACAGCGTCATAGTGGCCCCGAAGAACCTAGCGCGAATTGTTCTCGCGGGCACGTTCTTTGCGGTTGCGTCCCGCGATTTTCGGGTCCACCATCTCGCGATCCAAGGTCATCATACACAAGCACGCTGGCAAGATTCGAAGGGAGTTTGCGCATGTCTCGGGACCTTTCGCATTTTATTGACCTCAACGAATTCCCCCTGAGGGATCCGGGTAGCGACGGCTATCGCACTCTGGTGGCGGCTGCGAAAAAAGCCCTGGATAGCGACGGGTGTTTTGTGCTCCCCGGCGCGATTCGTGGCGAGGCGCTCCGCGAGATGCAAGCCGAGGCAAGGTCCCTCGAAGACTTCGCTCACTACACGCGCAACAAAGTGAACGTCTATTTCTCTGAGGAAGACACCTCCCTTCCCGAAAATCACCCCCGGCGGTTTATGATGGAGAGGAGTAACGGCTTTGTATCGGGGGATCACTTCCCCGAGGACTCCAGTATCCGTGACCTTTATCAATCCGACGAGCTCAAAGCGTTCATCGCCGACTGCCTTGGCGAATCTCACATTTACCATTACGCAGACCCGATAGCCTCGCTGACCATGAACGTCAACAAATCTGGGGACCAGTTCTCCTGGCACTACGACACCAATGAATTCACCGTGACACTACTCATTCAGGATTGTGAGCAAGGGGGGATATTCCAGTACGTCCCCAACATTCGGAACAAGGATGATGAGTGCTACGAGGACGTACAAAAGCTGTTGCTGGGGGATCACAGCCGCGTTAAGGAGATCAAACTCCGCGAGGGGGACCTGCAAATCTTCAAGGGCCGTTACGCCCTGCATCGCGCGACAACGGCTGAGGGCTCGACAACCCGTAATCTGGTCGTCTTTACCTACACCGAGAAGGACAATGTGATTGGTGCGAGCTATCGGTCTATGGAGCTCTACGGCAAGACCCTGGATGTTCACTCAAACCCACGTGTGCGCGCAGACGCGCTGGAGGACTGAGACATGCAATCTATTGGTGTGATCGGTCTCGGCAATATGGGCTCAGCGCTCGCAAAGAATCTGCTGCGCGCAGGCTTTTCTGTAGTCGCCTACGATATCCGGGAAAGCGCGATCGATGCCCTCGTGTCTGAGGGCGCACAAAAAGCCGACTCCCCTGCTCAAATCGTGGAAGCCAGCTCCGTGGTCATCAGCATGGTGTTTGGTCCCAATGAGATCGAATCCGTTGTGCGGGGCGAGGATGGCCTCCTCACCGCAGAGTGTGCGGGCAAAACCTGGATCGATCTGACCACCAGCGATCCCACGCTCATGCGAGCACTGGGGAGAGAATTCTGTGCGGCCGGCGGCGTGGCAATCGATGCGCCCGTGACAGGCTCCCTCGATGCGGCCATCCGTGGCGACATGATTATGTTCGTCGGGGGCACAGATCAGGATATTGCCGCCGTTCAACCGGTACTCGATGCAATCGGCGAAACTCGCAGGGTTGGCCAACACGGCAATGGGTACGTCGCCAAACTGGTGAACAACCAACTCTGGAAGATCCATGCCGCTGCCATTGGTGAGGCGATGGTTCTTGCCAAACGCGCGGGGCTCGAGCCTGATTTGTGGTGGGAAGTCATGAAGGGTGGCGCGGCCGACAGCTTTGTCATGCAGCACGATGTGCCATCGATTTTTGCGGGCCACTACGACCCCTCTTTCAGGCTGGCTCTGGCGCTCAAAGATCTGGATTTAATCCAAGACCTTGTGGCCGAGCATGGAACGCGTTCTGAGTTGACCGAGGCTTGCCACGCACGCTTCCGTGAGGCAGCAGAGCGCTATGGCTCGGACGCGGGCGAGATGACGGTCTGCAAGCTCATCGAGGAGGATGCCGGTGTTGCACTGCAGGTTGCCGGCGAATGGGCCGCCCCGTGGGAGGCCTCGCCGGCATAGCGTTGCTGTAGAGATCACTCACCCGTCGGCGCCGGCGCTCGTTTGTCGCGATTTACTGTCACTCGTTGCATATGACGTCGATTGGGCAGGTAATCACAAACCGCATAATGTTGCGTCACGCGGTTATCCCAAATCACCACGGTATCGTCTGCCCAACGCACGCGCACCTGATATTCGGGCTTACGCACTCGCTGAAATAAATACTGCAGCAACTCGTCGCTGGGGCCCTGATTCATATGCAGAACGTGTCGAGTGAAAGATTGGTTCACATTGAGATACTTGAGGCCGGTTACCGGATGCGTCTCGATCACTTTGTGAACCGCTGATCCCACCTCCGCCAGCGCCGTATTGATCGCCGCGACGCCACCTTGCCTAAAGTAATCGTTGCGGAAAGTGCCCATATCGTGCACCGCATACAAGTCCTCCAGATCGGCTTTCCAACCGGCGGACAACCCTTCATAAACCCTGCTCATGCTTGCCCACAGCGTATCCCCCCCGGTAGCAGGCACAGAAACCGCCCGCAGAATACTGGCGAAAGGCGGCGTGGCCTTGAAGGTTAAATCCTTGTGCCAATCCTCAGTATCGGGGGGATGATCACCGTCGGCGATCAGCTCGACGATGCTAGGAAAACCTGCCACGTGGGGATAAACGGGATGGCCATCATCCACCTCGCCGAGAGTCTCTGCCAAATCGAGATGCGCCTCTGGCGAGAGCGCTTGCCCTCTGAAAACCAGCACCTGATGCGCGATCAGACCGTTGTAGAGTCGCTGAGCCGCCTCTTCATTGAGCGGCCTTGTCAGATCGGCGCCAGAGACCTCTGCCCCCAGTGCGCCGGTAAGCGGCATAAATTCCACGCGCATGCCTCCGGCCAACTTGCCCCACAAAGGGATCACGTTACCACTGTTCCAGCGGTAAGTGGCTCGCCATGCGCTGTGCGATACTGGCTCTCGACCACGCACTGAACCCATTATGGACGCACTCGCCCGCCTGACCCAACAATTTGCTGATGCAGTATGGAGCACCCCTCTCGTGGCGCTGCTACTGGGCGGAGGATGCTTCTTTATGATCGCGTCTCGCGCTCTACCCTACCGATATATGGGACATGCCATCGATGTGCTACTGGGGAGGCACGACACCCCGGACGCACCCGGAGATATATCTCATCGGCAGGCACTGGCTGCGGCACTCGCCAACACCATGGGTCTCGGTAACATTGCGGGCGTCGCCCTCGCCATTGTCGCCGGTGGCCCTGGGGCGGTGTTCTGGATGTGGGTCTCGGCCATCGTTGGCGTTGCGACCAAATTCTTTACCTGCTCACTCGGCGTGATGTACCGGGGCAAAGATTCCTTGGGCAACCTGCAAGGCGGCCCGATGTACGTGATTCGCGAGGCATTGCCCAAACCCTTTTATCCGCTGGCCGTGTTGTTCGCACTGGCGGGGCTTATTGGGACACTACCGATGTTTCAAGCCAATCAACTCACTGCGCTCATTCAAGGGGCCGTATTTGTTGGCGATGCACCGACCTGGGCCCCGCTTCTTATTGGTATCTCACTCGCCGTTGTCGTTGGCTGCGTGATATTCGGCGGTCTGCCCCGGGTCGCCAACGTGGCGATCGCATTGCTGCCCGCCATGGTGATCGTCTACCTACTCATGACGTGCTGGGTCGTCATCAATCGCCTGAGCGCCGTGCCCGGCGTATTGCTCAGCATTGTGAGTGAGGCCATGTCTCCCACCGCTGTTAGCGGCGGATTTCTTGGCGTCATGCTCGTCGGCATTAGCCGGGGCGCTTTCTCTAACGAAGCGGGCGTGGGTACGGAGGTCATGGCCCATGGCGCCGCGAAAACCAACGAGCCAATCCGTGAGGGCATGCTCGCCACGCTGGGGCCGGTGTTTGACACCTTGATCGTCTGCACCTGCACTGCGATCGTCATTTTACTTTCGGGAAATTGGCAAGAGCCAGGCGAACTCTCGGGCATCACGCTCACAGCAAACGCCTTTCAAGGGGAGATGGGGGGACTGGGGCTCGCGCTGCTAGGTTTTGTCGCACTGATACTGAGCACCACCACCATGTTTACCGGTTGGTATTACGGGGCAAAATGCTTCGGCTTTCTGGTGGGGGCGAGATGGCAACCCTACTTCCGCTGGTTTTTTGTGCTGGCCGTTATTTTCGGTGCGACAGTCAGCATTGATGTCGTTTTTAACCTCATTTCGGCGAGCTATGGGCTGATGGCGATACCCACGATGGTGAGTGCCATTCTTCTAGCGAATCGCGTGATGACGGCCGCTACCGTTTATTTTTCAACAATCGAGGACCCGTTGAGCTGACGATTTCAGGCGACGCCTGACTGGCGGTCAGCGCATGGATGCGGCCGTCTCAGTTCTCGATGACCCCGCAAAGAAGTTCAGCTCGTGCCACAAGAAAAGGGTGTTCTCATCGCACGCTGATGGGGGTTGAGACGATGGTATTCTAAAAGATTATATAAATATCACTTGAAAAAAGACGAGCATGATTGTTTTAATGACGGGACAAGCTTTAATCACCCGCTAACAGCCCTGCACACGAGGGACTACATATAACAACGTAAAGAAGGTACTGCCCTATGACTCACAGACTAAAGCCCATCGCCGTCGCCGTTGCTGCACTCATCGGCATGCCACTCACTATGCCCACACTCGCACAACAAGGCGCTACCGGCGGCCTCGAAGAAGTGGTGGTTACTGCCCGTAAAAGAGAAGAGAGTCTTCAAGACGCGCCGTTAACCGTGACGGCCTACAATGCCAAGCGGATTGCGGAATACGACATCACAAGCCTAGAGCGCATCCAGCAGGTCACCCCGCAGCTCTATGTGGGTCGCGTATCCAACGGCTCTGGTGCGCAGATCACCATGCGGGGCATTGGTGCTTCCGCGGCCACGAGTATTGGTATCGAGCAGTCAGTGGCCGTCGTGATGAACGGTGCCTACTACGGGCAAGGCCGCGTGCTCAACGAGGGCATGTTTGATCTCGGTCAGATCGAAATCCTGAAAGGCCCGCAATCGCTGTTTTTCGGTAAAAACGCAACCGCAGGCGTCATTTCACTGACCACCGCGAAGCCGACTGAGGAATGGGAAGTCAATGCCAACCTGGGCTATGAATTTGAGACCGAGCAAACCCGCGTGGAGGGTATCGTCTCAGGCCCGCTCTCCGATACGGTCGGCATCCGCCTAGCCATTCGCGAATCTCAGATGGACGGCGGCTGGTACAAAAACAATTCCAGTAATAACACCTACACCTACTTGGACGTTGCCACCGGATTTGCCGACAGCTTTACCGAGGCCGCGCCGGGAGACGATCGGGAAACCCCCCAAGAAGAAGAGACGCTGGCCCGAGTAACGCTGACCGTAGACCCCAGTGATTCGCTGAGCATGACCTTCACCGGTCAATACAGCGACGTCTATGTGCTCAACTCGGCTTACAACCACATCCCTTTCAGCTGCGATGGCGGCGTGAGTGCATGGGGCGTTCCCTGCGGCGACAACTTTACGATTGCTCACAACAAGCTCCCGCAGACACTGGCCGATAACCTGCCCTATGCGGATGGCCAGGATCTCTACAACGCCTATGAGAGCTGGTCGCTGAATGCTGAAATCGAGTGGGAAGTCGGCAATTTCACGCTGAGCTCAATCACGAACATTCAGGAAAATGAAAACGACTGGGCGCTGCCGGGCGACTTTGCTGACACCAATGACGGCATCTTTGCTACCGAGCACGCCGTCTGGGAAGCCTGGTCGGAGGAGCTGCGTATTCAGAGTGATTTCGACGGCATGTTCAACTTCATGCTGGGCGGTCTGTATCAGGAAACCACTCGAGAATTCTTTCAGTGGGTGACCTTCGGCGGTGGCGGCTTCTTGAACTGGAACTCTTCCGCACCAGCGGGCCTTGAGCACGTCACCTACAACAAAGAGAGCTTCACGGATGGCGAGACATTAAGCCTGTTTGGAGAGGTGCAATTGGCACTCACCGACAGACTCGAGGCGACGGCGGGTGTGCGTTACATCGACGAGAGTAAGGACTCCTCTTTTGTGCAGCCCTACGTTCACCCTGTTGGGATCGCCGCGCTGGGATGGGAAGCAGGCGGCCTCACTGCCAACCAGAGTTTCTCGGAATGGCAACCCGAGGCGACCATCAGTTACGACATCAGTGATGAAGTCACCATCTATGGTGCCTACAAAACGGCCTATAAGTCCGGCGGCTTCTCAAACGGCGCGGTGTTCGCTGCGGTAAGCCAGGAAAAGGATTTTACTTTTGCTCCCGAGACCGCCTCCGGCTTTGAGGTCGGCGTAAAATCTACGCTGCTCGATAACCAGTTGCGACTGAACGCGACACTGTACTCCTACGAGTTTGAAGATTTGCAGTTGGACTACTTCGACTCTGCCGCCATCGTATTCCTCACGATCAATGCAGGTCAGGCCACCTCTGAAGGCTTCGAGGTCGACATGGAGTATGCTCCCTTCTCGATGCCAGGGCTGACGCTGCGCGGCACCGTTGCTTACAACAAAGCAGAGTACGACCAATTTATCGCGCCGTGCTTTGATGGGCAGTCAGCTGCCCAGGGCTGCAGCACGGACCTGCCGGGCTACCCGGGCAAACCCGGCTATGACATCAGCGGGCAACCCACCGGTATGGCACCGGAACTCTCGGCCACTGGCGGTTTCAGCTATGACGCAGAGATGTCCAATGGCTGGATGTGGGGGATTGGCGGCGATGTACTTTACAGCGATGAGTACAACGCATCAGCGATGGGGCACCCATTCGCGATGCGGGACTCCTACACGCTGATCAACGCCATGGCTTATGTTGGCTCCGGCAACTGGATGCTGAAGCTGCTCGGCAAGAACCTGTCTGACGAAATGGTTATCTCAGGCAACTTGGAAGGAGCAAGCTCTGGCGCGGCGGCAGGCCGCTCTCAGGCGGATCTGATCGGCTACGGCGGACCTGGCCGCACGGTCGAGCTGCAACTGCGGTTGAGCTTTTAAATAGCGGTAAACCCTTGTGGCTTGGGCGGTGTGCACGCGAGTGCCACCGCCTTTTTTTGCGTCCCGGAGAAAACTCAGCAAAGAATCGCGGCGGCAGCTGCAGAGGGTAAGAAAGCGTGGGGAACCCCAACCTATCGGTGGCCGTGAATTTCCTCTAGCGATGCTGGCATCGGCATTGCCGGCTGAATTTCGTAACGGGTCACCTTCCAGCCCTCCGATGTGCGTACAAAATTCATGCGATAGCGGACATCCACATCCACCATGCCGCCGTCTTTGGAGCGCCCCATACCTCTTGCATAGGCGCGCATAGTGGCTGTCTCGCCATCATAAGCGTCGAGGCGAAAGTTACTGATTGTGTGGTTGTGGTGGGACATATCGGCAAAAACGCCCTCATAAAACGCCTGAAAGGCAGGCTTGCCGTCCATAGCCGGCAGACCAATAAAGGAAAAATCGAGTACGGCATCGTCGGTAAACAGGTCGAGCACGGCGGGAATGTCATCCAGCGCATCCACGCGGTAACAATACTCTGTCATGACGTCCTGGAGTTCCATTCGCTCTTCGATCGGGGCAGCTGCTTGAATCATGCGCTTCTCCTCAATTAACTTTTTTCTGCAGTCAGGATTGGGGCTGTCGTTTGAGCACAATCAGGGCGTTGCCGGGCATTTTTCCCGCAAAAGCGTATCCGGAGTTAAGGATGATGCGATCACCCACACCCAGCGGCGCCTGACCACCGCCAATCGACCCTCCCCGGGCTTCAGTGCCGTCCACCGCCAAAAATGCGTCCGTCGTATCTAACTCCCAGAGTCGGTTGCCGGTCAGCAGATCGAAGGCCCGCAGCCATCCATCATTGGATCCCGCCAACACGTATTCCTCAGTCACAGAAATCGCTGCCGAATAGCCCGGGTAACAACCGGGGCGCTCCTTGCAGCGCCCTTGGGCAGCAGGCACCTTCCAGACATACTCTCCGGTGTCGATATCCAGCGCATCCACGCGGTAACAATACTCTGTCATGATGTCCTGGAGTTCCATTCGCTCTTCGATCGGGGCTGCTGCTTGAATCATAATTCTTGTTCCTCAATGGGCTATTCTGCTCCGGTCAGGATCGGGGCTGTCGCTTGAGCACAATCAGGGCGTTACCGGGCATTTTCCCCGCAAAGGCATATCCGGAGTTAAGGATAATGCGATCACCCACAACTAGCGGCCCCTGACCACCGCCGATCGATCCCCCCCGAGCCTCAGTGCCGTCTACCGCCACAAACGCCTGCGTCGTATCCAACTCCCAGAGGCGCTTGCCCGTGACTAGATCGAAGGCGCCCAACCAACCATCATTGGATCCCGCCAACACGTATTCCTCAGTCACAGAAATCGCTGCCGAATAGCCCGGGTGGCAACCGGGGCGCTCCTTGCAGCGCCCTTGGGCAGCAGGCGCCTTCCAGACGTACTCTCCGGTGTCGATATTCAGCGCATATAATCCGGGCTTGGCCGGCTCGTCATAGTCGCGGCCATCCGGCACATCGCTGACGGGCACGAACACCTTGCCATCGTGTGCCGCCAGCCCAAAGTTGATCCCCGCAACGATGCCACCGCGACCGACTTTATTCTTCCAGATCACGCTGCCATCTTTGGCATCAAGTGCGGCAACCACACCACCTTTATCCCCCGCCAGAACAATGCGTCTGCCTTGGGAGTCTGCGGCGAGTACCGGGCCCGCGCCATAGTCCCAATCAGGTCCGCTATCCTCGGGACAGTTGACGCGGTCGACATCCTCACAAGAACCATTCCAGACATCACCAAAGCGCGCCTGGCGCACCCAAATCGTCTCTCCAGATTTTTTATCGAGCGCGATGATGGCATCGCTGGTATCGGAGCCCTCGCCGGAATAGTCGTCGCCGGTGGCAACATATAGCCGCTCGGCATCCATTGCCATGCCTGCCCAAATGGGCACGCCTGAAGGTCCGTAGAGCGGCGTGCCAGCCTCATTCTGACCAATCCGTGTAGCCTCGGGAATAAAATGCCGGCGCCATAACTCCTGTCCGGTGTGAGCATCCAAGGCGACGGTAGAGCCTCGGAATGTGCAACATTGATAATCTGGGGCAATCGCGGCGCCCTCCTCCAGCGAAGAGACAGCCACGTACAACACTCCCTCCGAAAGCTCAGCGGCAGCGGTCAGCGTTGTCGCCCCATGATCGTCCATCCGCTTGCGCCACCTCAGCTCACCGGTCAAAGCCGACAATGCGTACTGGTTGCCACTCAGGTCGCCGAAAAACAATAGCGGGTCTGCTTCGGAGTCGCCCTTTGTCCACGGCTCCAGTGTCACGGCATTACGGACTTCCGCCGCCGCTTTGAACTGCCAACGGGTACAGCCCGTTTCAAGATCAAAGGCATAAACCAGACCGCTTTGACTGCCGACAAATAGCGCGCCGCCACCGATCGCTGGCTGGGACCGAGCACGGTTAGCCGCGGGATACGCAAACGCCCAATCCAGAACCAGCGTGTCGAGATCCTCAGCTCTCACCGATGCCACGGAACTGGGAATAAAGTGGCTACCGCCGCGCTCCAGGCCCCAGTGCTCGAACACCACCGGCTGATCGAGATCAAATCCGGCCTTGGCGGCCTCGCAGGCGACGCCCGCCAACGATACATCGCGCTGATCGATCTTGCGTAGCGTGATGTATTCGGCAATGGCGGTTTTCTGCTCAAGCGACAGACCCTTCGCCACCTCGCGCATTGGACCGTCGGTCATGGCCGTTAAAATCGTCTCTGGAGATCCCTGCTGGAGAATGTAGCGTTGTGGCGCCCGCACTACGTTACCGTCGTGACAGGAGGCACAGTGGCTCCCGTAGAGTGCGCCGCCCAATTTCTCGGTTTCGGCATCGAGGTTGAGGTACACCTCCTCGTAGGTATCAGAATTGGCCTGCCCCGCATCTGCATTGGTGGCTATCGCAAGCACCAAACTGCAGAGGCCTGCGCCCCAGGCGATCGCATAAATGAATCGAGTTTTTGGAGCCACAGGCAACCCCTTTCGGTTCAGTGATTGAGCGGAGGCATCAACGGGTGCGTCTCTTTCTAGCGGTCAAGTGTCGACCACAGCGCATAGACCGGATCTTGCTTGCCGCGCTCACCCTTGACCATTTCCTCAAACATCCCGAGCCGCATCAGATCCTTTGACGGGCTCGATGTAGTCCAATCGAGAACAAACGTGCGATGGCTAATCTTCCACTCGCCATTGCGACGTTCATAGCGATCGATATAGCGACCACCCGTCATCACATCCTGCGGATCGTCCCCAAGGGTATTCTGATACGCGATGACGTAACTCTCACCAACGGCCACATCACCCGAAATATCAATCCAGTGGTTGGTTACCGTATGCGCCACACGGGGAGAAATTTCGTCGAGCAGCTTGCCGACCTCAGTAGAAAAGGCCGCGGCACTCCCATTGAATGCACCGGATACAATCGCCGCATCGTCGTGAAACGCTGTCATAATCATCTCGGGGTCGCCGCGATCAACGCCGCGCGCACAGCGGCACCCCAACTCAATAATTGCCTGATGTGAAATCACGTCGTCCAATGCCTGGGATGCATTCATGTCCAATGCCTCAGTCCTGTTGCTATTGCTACTCGCGTGCGCGATGAGAAGTGCGTTACCCGAATCTTGTAAATAGTGGGCGCCTCTTGGGCACCCCGCGGTCAGCGAGAAGGTGTCTTGGGAGGCGGCACCGACAACGCCATCAAACTGACGAATCCAGTCAAGTACATAGTGGCGATGTTGCATTCGCCACTCAGCAGATTCGTATCGATGTTGATCAAGATACCGCCCGCCCACTAAATGCGGCTGTGGCTCTCCGTCGGTAGGCAGCGTCACCCACGCCATCACGTAACTCTCGCTGACGGCACGCTCACCACGCACTTCAATCCACATATTACTCGTGCGATGTGAAGACATCGGCGCGCCCTCGTGCATCGCTGCGATGCCGCTGGCGAACTCGGCGGCCGTACCCTGCATCGATCCATAATCGACAGTACCGCTTGCATGGTAGGACTCCCGCAATAGCGTCTCGTCAGCGCGGTCAATGCCGCGGGCATGCTGGGCGAGGCGCTTGCGAATCTGGATCGCGGACCAGGCGCACCACAGCGGCGTGCCAGTATCCATCTCCTGTTCCTGAGTCGTTGCCATCAGTTGCGGCCGCCCGCTGGCCAGATGAATCGCAAGCCCTTACGAATCGCCGACATCAGCGCGTCAACCTTCCATCAGGTCATTGAGGTATTCGTGAAATGCCTGCACACGCCGCTCCTGGTTGGGCATCCAATAGCCCTGATAACCGGCGGAACCCAGGCCTTTTTGCTGCATCTCCGCAATGCTCAGATCCTGATCGGCGGTCGTTCCCAAAGTTTTTTCACCATACCGCACGTGCTCGTGCATCGCGTCGGCGACAGGCAAGTCGGGACCGCCGGCGGGTGACGGCGTCATATCCTGACCCTCAATACGATTAACCAACCACCAGTGATCAAAGAGGCACTGAGCAGGATCGGTTGGATGAGGGCGAGGTCTCAGTAACTGCACACCATCCGGTCCCACCGTGATGACATTATTGGGGAACAGGTTGTAGATCACATAGTCAGTGAGCTGATAGTCCGCGCGATAAGCATAGTGCTCATACCCTTGACCCACACCCATGTCCCGCTTCGCCGCCTGTATATCTAGGCGCAACTGCTTCCAGGTATCTCGCCCGACATAATCGTCGCTGTTGACCGACCAAGCTGCAGCCATGCTCTTCAAAGGTTCGCCAATAACCTCGCTGTCATACTGCACCGAGGGCATGAAAGACGGAAACCACCCTCGATTGTGTCCATGGGAAAAGCGATCGAACTGACAGTCCTGATAATCCGCCGCAATATAGGGAATCAACTCTGGATGCAGGACCTTAACGTGATAGGCCTCATTAAAATTGTCGGTGATAATTTTCCAGTTACATCGAGTTTCGGCGGTCATATCGAGAACGCGTAACATGTCCTCTAAACGGTGCGAATCCAGTTCTTGAGTAATCTGCTCGCCGAGGAAATCCGTCAGTGCCAACGCATCGGGGTCAAAGTTGAACCAAATCAACCCAAACCGCTCCTCACACCGCATCTCCTTAAGTCGCGCCTTTCCACAAGGGCTCTCAGCAAAGTCTTCTTCGTCGGGCACCATGGTCACCACACCGGCACGGTCAAAGCGCCAACCGTGATAAGGACAGGCGAATTCCCGTGCATGCCCATCCTCGGCCTCGGTAATGCGCGTTCCGCGGTGGGGGCAGGAATTGAAAAATGCTTTAACGCTGCCATCCTCCTGGCGCACCATGAGGATCGAATCAACACCCAGCTCTGTGGTTAGGTAATCTCCGGGCTCGGGCATTTGGTAAGCAACACCACCGATATTCCAGATTTTGTGCCAAACATGAGCGTACTCGCGCTTGAGGTAGTCGGGGCAGATATACCGGTCGGCGCTAACCGAGTCACCCCGCAGCGGGGGCTCCGGTTCTTTGGGTGGCCGATTCAAATCTAAATCAAGGATGACTGGACTGGGGACGTTCATGGTCTCTCCCGCGCAAGTAAGGGACGTTTAACCAGTTGATAAGGTTAGGCCAGCCCCCTCAAAAAACAAGTGTGATTGTATTTATAAGGCGATCTAAGGCCTTTCAAATCGCTGATTTTTGTATTTTTTTTGGGCGTTCACTCCAGCACTCATGGACGCACTCTGCGTTACTCGCTTTTATCAAATACCTCACCAGCAACCTTGTCCAACCGCATGTCGAAAATTTGCCATCCCACGCCTTGCGTATAGCGCACCTGGCTCGAATAGGTGCCGAGATAGATATCGATGACGCGGTCCGGGTCATGGTGCCAGGCCTGAAGATAACTGGTCATAGTAGCCCGACCACCCTGCCCTTCATCATCAGGCAAACTTTCAATGTCGACGATCTGAGTGCCCAGCAAATGTTGGGTCGAATCAAATACCGACAAGGCGCCATCGACAACTTTGACCCACTCATCCGGCCCCGTTACCTTAAAATAAGCACCTGTGGGATCGCTCGCCTGAATCGATGCGTCTGGCGTAAAAATGCGGTGATAGATTTCACGCCCCGCCTCAATATTGTCGGGCTGATTCGTTCCTATCAGATCCGTAGCGCGGGCATACCAGCGCTGGAGGTACTCAATTTCCTGCCTCGCCAACACATCATTCAGACTGAATTCATCGGCCTTAACTGCCATCACCTGAGCCCCCAACACAACGCACAGCCATAACATCAACCCTTGTTTAATTCTCATTTTCACCCCAAAAAGGTTTTTGCAAAACTGCTAGAGGGCCCGCGTCCCCCGTCTGGCGCTATGCATGACAATATAGTGGGCAAGCTGCAGCACCTACCCTTTTCTACCCGCGATGTAATCATTCAGCGTCTCGTGGAAAAACCGCACGCGAGACTCCTGATCCGCCAGATAATAGTCGCCGAACCCGCGTGATTCCCAGCCATTCTGCTGTGCTTCGGCAAGCATCATGTCCTGCCATACGATTGAGCCAACGATCTCTGGAATGCCGTCACCGCCATCAAAGTCGCATGTATAACCCTCGCACTCCTCCAGGGGCAACAAATCAGTCGTCATGATGCCATGGGCTTCGGACTGCCCTTCAACCGGAAATGCCATACACCATAGGTCAAATGTGCATTTGGTCGGGTCTTTAGGGTCTGGTTCAGTTCTAAAAAAAATCAGGTTGTCAGGCAAGAACGAGATCGTGACATTTGGAAAAATCACGGTGTGAGGGCTGTCCGTCAGCTCCTCATCATTCATGTGCTCAGAATGCACATAGCCCCTTTCTTTCCAGGAACGCTTTTTTGCTTCCTTGAGGTCCATCCACCCCTGAATCGCCTTGGTCTCGAAATCGGGATAGCCCTCCGGATCGATGTCCCACATTCTCAATATGTCGTCAAAAGGATGAGGCTCGCCTTCGGGAAGCCGATCACGCAGGCTCGGCCGCATCGGTTGCACCGTGCGCCCGTGTCCATTAGGCCAAATTTCGGAGCGGGCGCTCCAATAATCCTGGTCGATCCAAGGCGGCACCTGAGGATGCGCCGTCCGCGTGTGATACGACTCGCTGAAATTCACCGACGCGAACTTCCAATTCGTGTTTAGTCGAATTTTCCTTGCAAAAATACGGACTGCCGTCTCCATCGGGTAATTCTTGTAAATCTCAGGCAGGGGGTGCAGGTACTCCATCAAGCCCGGACTGTTGTCGCTAAAGCTGTACCAGACAAAGCCACCCCAGGTATCACATCGGAGCTCCTTTAACCGCAGTTTTCCGCAAGGATTACCCTGCGAGAAATTTTCGGGGTCGTGCACTGACTGCAACACACCATCAAGCCCCCAAACCCAGCCGTGATAGCGGCAATGAAATGCGTTTACCGAGGAACTCTCTTCCACCAACCGCAGAGCTCGATGCTGACAAACGTTATAGAAGGCCTTGATCGAACCGTCTTCCTGCTTCGCACAGATCACAGATTGATTCATGAAGTCGTGAACGACAAAGTCACCGGGCTCCTCGAGCTCCACCAGTCGGCCGGCAACATGCCATATCTTGGTCCACATGTGCTCCCATTCCAACGCCGCAAAATCTTTGGCGTAGTAGCGGTCTCCGCTAACGGCATCGCCCCTCAATAAGGACGGATCACGGCCATCCATCGTATCGGGATGCACGGGAATGTTCAGTACCGGTATTTCCAGCTCGGGTTTATTCATGCCGACCTCTCTCACAGGCCCCACGTTGACTAGCGGCGACTTACCGAAACATCACCAACCTTGATAGCAGTAGACCCGCACTCATCCTCGGCGTAGCGACGCACAAAATCAATGCCAAACTGTCGATCAATCGCGGTGCTGGGGGAGCGAACCGCCTTGTTATAACCAAACGTCGATAGTGATCGACACACTGATTGAAAAGCATAGGCCCCTCGTTTAAAAAAACAAGTATGATTGTATTTAATGTGTGACATTATCGCCCGCTGTTTGCTATGCCAAGGGCCACTCAGTCAAGATAAAACCCACCTCAACGACGAACCACCACAGAGGAGCTGCACCATGAGCAACCGCCAAGTTGTTTTGAAAAGCCACCCCAATGGCGTCCCGCTCCCCCAAGATTTTGAATTGGTTGAGAGCGTCATCCCGGAAGTCGGCGAGGGGCAAATGCTGGTGCGAAACCTCTATTTCTCTCTAGAAGCCGCGATTCGCGGCTGGCTCGATGGCAAAGCGAACTACTTTGAACCGATCCCATTGGGTGGCGCTATACGCGGCCCCTCCGTTGCACGCGTAGTGTCATCGCGTCTCGAGGGCTTTAGCGAAGGAGACATCATCTTTGGGCTTCATCACTGGGAAGACTATTCCTTGAGCGACGCCAACACCATTTTGCTGTCAAAACTGAATCCCGAGCCGGACATCCCACTCTCTTATTACTCTGGAGGGCTGGGCGGATCGGGGCATACAGCTTATGTCGGTCTCCATGAGATAGGGAAAATTCAAGCTGGCGAGACCGTTGTGATCAGTGCCGCCGCAGGCGCAACCGGGTCAATGGCGACACAAATTGCCAAGCTTCGAGGTTGCAAGGTCGTAGGTATCGTCGGCGGAGATGACAAGGCAGCGCTCATCACAGAACAGCTCGGGGCGGATGCAGCGATCAACTATAAAACCTGCGAGGATCTCTCTACAGCGATCATGCAAGCTTGCCCCGAAGGGGTGGATGTGTACTTCGATAACGTTGGCGGCAAAACACTGGACTCAATACTCAACTGCATGAACACTTTCGGCCGCATCATTGGCTGCGGGATGATCAGTGACTATAACGACCAGGACCACCCCACGCCCATCTACAGCATGTGGAAGCTAGTGGAAAAAGAGCTGACGTTGAAAGGCTTTTTACTCTATACCTATATGGACAAGGTGCCGGAAGCCTCGCGACAGCTCCATGAATGGGTGCGCTCAGGTGATATTACTATTCTGGAAAACATCACCGAGGGTCTTCCGAAGGCCGGCTGGGCTTATAGCGAGATGATGCGCGGCGCCACAATCGGCAAAAATCTTGTCGCCATGGATCTGCAGGAAGGCGAAACGCTCTGAACCCCCAGATAGCTTGATCGGGCGCTCCACGCCTTTCGGATCTATCGGGGTGGGTGCATCAGTCTGAACTCAGCGGTTCAACGGTCCCCAGTAATTGCAAAAACACGCCGTCGGGATCCTCGAACACGGCGATACCCATGGTCGATCGATCCCCGTCGCAGCACCTGACGATAGGCGACACAAACGGCACACCGGCGCGTTTCAGCACCGCCACGTCCGTTTCGATATCAGCGGACGCATAATTGACTCTCTGAATGCCGGCGTGATTGATTGGCAATGGGTGCGGAGGTGAAGCGTCTGCCGGAGTCACCCACTGACTCAAGAGGATCTGCGATCCATCCGTCGTGTGCGTCAGCATGGCCTCGCGCACCACAAAAAGCTCAGAAAATCCGCGCGCTTGCGCTTCTGCTTCGCTACTGACTCGCCTGCTCCCACCCTCACTCTCAAAGCCGAGCCGCTGATAAAATGAAATCGAGCGCTCAAGATCGCTGACGTTGATATTCAAGTGATCAATATGAGTGACGTAGCTACCGTTTGTGAGCGCATGAGCTCTCGTTCTATTTTGGCGCAACTCCACAAATGTGCCTGCGGGATCTTCTAGCACCGCGAATTGCGCGCCACTGGATTCAATCGCAACAGGGCCGATCGGCTCATACCCGGAAGACGCCATCCGCTTCAGGTCAGCCATCAAGTCATCCGTACCCAACACGACTTTGGCAAAACCCAACGCATTGAGTTTGCTGTAAGCGGGCTGTAGATTCTCCGGCTCGAACCACTGAATCAGATCAATCATGCGCCCAGTCGGTTCATGGAGCCGCGTCGGATCAATCTCACTCTCGCCGAGATAGATAATCTCA
>CAXPKH010000183.1:0-2702 GCA_964217615.1 Luminiphilus sp. | reverse complement strand
CGAAGGATCGCTACAGACAAACCGTCGGACTCAAAGATAGGCCTCATGGAGCGATCTTACTGGATAACCGCGGCAGGTTCAGGATCACGCGCACTGGTCAGTGAATGCGAATCGGAAATTGGGTTGGCGGGCACATGATGTGTTTACGTGCGGGATATTGCGCGCTGTTGTGGCGCTGTGAGCCTTTCCGCGTTAGTTTTTTGATGGGGCTGGGTTATGGTGACGCTCAGGAGTCTGGGTAAGCGGCAGGGAGCGCCGAGTGAGTCAACTTAAATCAAATTTTTACCGCAAGGGGATGAAGATGAAAAAGTGGTTTTTGCTGTGTTTGATGTTTGTGACACCGTTGGCATTAAGCGATGGTCATGGCGATTTGGCGCTGGAGAAGCGTCAGCCCGATACCGCCATGAATGTTACTTCTGTTGAGCTGGGCCAGGAGGTCACCTCGGTCAGTGCCGAGGGTGATATGGAAGGCTACGGAAAAGTTTATGTCACCTACCACTTGAGCTACAACGCAGCGCGCAATGGGGGTACGGTCGATGGGCAGGGCAGAGGGTTTACGCCGGAAGGATACGCTTCGGGCCGCTTTCAAGGGTTTTGGGAGCTGGTGGACGGTGTGGTGGTCATGCGCAATGTGGTTAACATCACCAATGGCCAGATGAATCTCGACGTGATCAAGTTCAATCCGCTGACGCGGGACTTGGTCGTGCAGGCTTATGTCCTTAAGTAGTGCTAACCCGATATAAAAAAACCCCGCACTGCGGGGTTTTTTTTGGCTCCCCGACGTGGGGGAGATACACGATCTAGCTTTTTATTTGCTGCTTTATAGCGCTGTCGGTTGCCTTGCCATAGGGCGGCAATACGCCGCCCAGCTTGGCCACGTTGAACTTTAGGGTTTGCCTGTAAATCGACTTGGCATGGCTAAAGGTTTTGAATCCCTCAATACCATGGTAGGAGCCCATGCCTGACGGGCCAATCCCGCCAAAGGGCATGTCTTCTTGCATGATGTGGAAGATCACGTCATTGATGCAGACGCCGCCAGAGGTGGTGCGATGCAAAAAGGTCTCTTCCTCAGCCTTGTCGGTGCCGAAATAGTAGGCAGCCAGAGGGCGCGGGTTGGCATTTATGTAGTCGATGGTCTCGCCAAAATCCCTGTAAGTGCGAATTGGCAAGAGAGGGCCGAAGATTTCCTCCTCCATACAGAGGGCATCGGTCTCGGGGGAGATAATCAGGGTCGGCGGAATCTTGCTCGTGCCGTTGCTGAAGTCCTCATTCGCCGGGTTCAGCGGAATAATGCGACAGCCGCGTTTTTCGGCGTCTTCAAGATAGCCGCTCAAGCGCTTGTGATGACGTTCGTTAATGACCGCCGTGTACTGGTCGTTATCGCGCAGGCTGGCGTACATTTCGCTCACCGTCTTGGTGGCAAGTGAAATGACCTCTTCGAGTTGCTCTTCGGGTACGAGCAGGTAGTCAGGTGCGAGACAGATCTGCCCGGCGTTAAGCGTTTTGCCCACCATCACGCGTTGGATCGCCTGCTCGAGATCCGCGGAGCGCGAAATGACGACGGGTGACTTGCCACCGAGTTCCAACGTGACGGGAACCAGGTTACGCGCTGCTGCGGTCAGAATGTGCCGGGCGATATTGGTGGCACCGGTGAAAATCATATGATCGAAGGGCAACGCCGAGAACGCCTGACCGACCTCGGGGCCGCCGGAGAAGGTCGTGACCTCAGTGGGATCAAAGGCCTCAGCGATGATTTCTTCGATGACTTTGGAGGTCTCAGGTGTGAACTCCGACGGCTTGATCATAGCGCGATTGCCCGCGGCGAGAATGCCCGCCAGCGGCTGGAATACCATCGCCACCGGGAAGTTCCAGGGCGCAACAATGCCGACTACGCCTTTGGGCTGATACTGAATGCGCGAGCGCCCGCCCAGCAGACCCAGCGGAAATGTGGAGGGACGTTTATCGTCCTTCATCCATTTTCTCAGGTGCTTTCGGCAGTGCTTCATGGAGCTGATTGATGCCGCGACATCCGTCATCAGATTGATCTGGTCGGGTCGACAGACAAAGTCTTTGTTGATGGCTTCGCTGATCCGATTCGCGTGGCGAATCAATACATCGATTGCCCGGTTGATTCTGTCAATGCGGGCTTCTGCGGAGACGTATCCCTCTTGTAGATAGCTCTCGCGTTGCGCCGCCAGCGCTTCTTGCATTTTGATTTCGACATCTGGACTAACGACAACTTGTTGCGGGGCATTCATATTGTTTTCCTCGCTGTGAACCGGCCCGGGAGTATACACTTTTGACAGGTCAACGACGAACCGCGACTGGCCGAGAGGCGCCGACTCAGGTTCGCGGTGATTGATCCGCTCATTAACTCAGGGGGAGGGATGATGCACTGGTTGCGACTGTTGGCATCGCTGGTTATTGGTCCTCTCGTATATGGCGTCCTTTGTGTCCCCTTGCTGGCTTGGTGGGTTAGCCTCTTTCCTCTATATATCAATGATTTGGGCGGCACTTTTCATGTGCCATTGGTCCTTTCGATAGAAGCCATTCAGGCGGCCATCTTGTTGCTCTGCGGTGCAGCGATTGGGCTGGTCTCAGGCACCGGACGGTGGCAGGGGGTTTGCGTGATCGGCGCGACGGCGGACATGTTGCTGATTGGGGTGATGGTGCAACGCCAATTTTGGGAATCTATGCCAGTT
>CAXPKH010000182.1:0-9869 GCA_964217615.1 Luminiphilus sp. | reverse complement strand
GGACATCGTTCCCGCGGGATTGTCTTTTGACATGATCAACCAGCCAATGGTGAAAAAGGCCATCTCGCGGGACCGATGTCCCACAGCAATGCCCGCCCAACGGTCGTCTCGACGATGCGCGTTTGCTCCCTCGTCTCCTCGCCCAGGTTCATCAGCGTCTCATGGATACGCACCTTGACCCGCGCGTGCAGTTCAACCCGGCCACTGCCATAAGCGCGCTGCACCTCGTCGGTGTCGGCAAAGGACATGCCCTCACCTTTCGCGTTAATGCGATCGCGGGTCCTGTAGTAAAGACCCAGCACCACGTCTTGCGAGGGCACGATGATCGGGTCACCTGAGGCCGGCGACAAGATGTTGTTAGTCGACATCATCAGCGCCCGGGCTTCGAGCTGCGCTTCCAGTGTCAGCGGTACGTGTACCGCCATCTGGTCGCCGTCGAAGTCGGCGTTGTAGGCCGCACACACCAGCGGGTGCAACTGAATCGCTTTACCTTCAATGAGCACGGGCTCGAAGGCCTGAATGCCCAAGCGGTGCAGTGTTGGCGCCCGGTTCAACAATACCGGGTGCTCGCGGATAACCTCTGCGAGGATATCCCACACCTCTGGCGGCTCACGCTCAACCATCTTCTTGGCGGCCTTGATAGTGCTCGCCAACCCACGGAGCTCGAGCTTGCCAAAGATGAACGGCTTGAACAGCTCTAATGCCATCTTCTTGGGCAGTCCGCACTGATGCAGTTTGAGTGTCGGTCCAGTCACGATCACGGAACGACCGGAGTAATCCACGCGCTTGCCCAACAGGTTCTGGCGGAAGCGACCCTGCTTGCCTTTGATCATGTCAGCCAGTGACTTAAGTGGACGCTTGTTGGAGCCGGTGATCGCTCTGCCACGTCGGCCGTTGTCCAGGAGCGCGTCGACCGACTCCTGTAACATGCGCTTCTCATTGCGCACGATAATGTCCGGCGCATTCAGATCCAGTAGGCGCTTCAAGCGGTTGTTTCGGTTAATCACGCGGCGGTAAAGATCGTTGAGATCAGACGTCGCGAAACGGCCACCGTCGAGCGGCACTAGCGGACGCAGATCCGGAGGCAATACCGGCAGCGCGTTGAGAATCATCCACTCGGGCTTGTTGCCTGACTTATCGAAAGCCTCCATCAGCTTCAGTCGCTTGGACAGCTTCTTGATCTTGGTTTCCGAGTTGGTCTGGGGGATTTCCTCGCGGAGCTGCTCGATCTCGCCCTTGAGGTTAATCTCCATCATGAGATCCTGAATCGCTTCAGCACCCATCTTGGCGGTGAATTCGTCGCCGTACTCTTCCATCGCCTCGTAGTACTGCTCGTCATTGAGCAGCTGACCATGCTCCAGTGCCGTCAGGCCGGGATCGGTCACAACGTAGGCTTCAAAGTAGAGAATGCGCTCAATATCTCGGAGCGTCATATCCAGCAGCAAACCAATACGTGACGGCAGCGACTTCAGGAACCAAATGTGCGCCACCGGGCTCGCCAACTCGATGTGCCCCATTCTCTCGCGGCGAACCTTGGCCAGCGCCACCTCGACGCCACACTTCTCGCAAATAACGCCACGATGCTTCAGGCGCTTGTACTTTCCGCACAAGCACTCATAGTCCTTCACAGGGCCAAAAATTTTGGCGCAGAACAGACCGTCACGCTCCGGCTTGAAGGTGCGGTAGTTAATCGTTTCGGGCTTCTTCACCTCACCAAACGACCACGACCGGATCATCTCCGGAGAGGCAAGACCGATGCGAATCGCGTCGAAGTCTTCGTTTTTCTCCCTGCTCAGCAGGTTCAGCAAATCTCTCACGTTCTCTCTCCCCTCAGAAGCCGGATGACTCGGACTCAAGATCGATATCGATCCCGAGCGAGCGGATTTCTTTGATCAATACATTGAAGGACTCGGGCATACCCGGCTCCATCTGATGATCCCCATCGACGATGTTCTTGTACATCTTGGTTCGGCCAGCGACATCGTCCGACTTAACCGTCAGCATCTCCTGCAAGGTGTAAGCCGCGCCGTAGGCTTCGAGGGCCCAGACTTCCATTTCCCCGAAGCGCTGACCACCGAACTGCGCCTTGCCGCCCAGAGGCTGCTGGGTGACTAGGCTGTAAGAGCCAGTGGAGCGCGCATGCATCTTGTCATCCACCAGGTGGTTGAGCTTCAGCATGTACATGTAGCCAACGGTGACAGGGCGATCGAACTGATCCCCGGTTCGACCATCGAACAAGGTCAGCTGACCACTGTCGGGTAGCTCGGCCATGCGCAGCAATTCTTTGATGGACTCCTCGCGGGCGCCATCGAAGACTGGCGTTGCCATGGGTACGCCAGCTCGCAGATTCTCTGCCAGCGCCAACAACTCGTCATCGCTCAATGAGGCAATATCCGCGCTACGACGACTATCGGTCGTATGGCTGTAGACCTGCTTGAGGAAGCTGCGCAATTGGGTCAACTTGACCTGCTGTTCCAGCATTTCATCAATCTTGCGCCCAAGGCCCCGTGCCGCCATGCCAAGATGGGTCTCGAGAATCTGTCCTACGTTCATTCTCGATGGCACGCCGAGGGGGTTCAGCACAATATCGATAGGCTCGCCGTGCTCGTCGTAGGGCATGTCTTCTACCGGCATGATTACCGATATCACACCTTTGTTACCGTGCCGGCCCGCCATTTTGTCGCCGGGCTGAATACGTCGCTTGACCGCGAGATACACCTTAACGATCTTGAGTACGCCGGGCGCAAGATCGTCCCCGCTTTGCAGTTTTTCTTTCTTGATCTCGTAACGCTCTTCAAGCTGCTTGTTCTGCTCTTCGAGCAGTCGCTGTGCCGAAGACAACTGACTGTTCAGCTCTGCATCGGAGAGCTTGAGCTTGAACCACTGCTCCCGATCCAGATCCGCCAATACCTGCTTGGTCAGCTTGGTACCCTTGCTCAGCCCGCCGCCAGAAACCGTGGTTTTGCCCTCAAGCAAGCCCGCGAGGCGCGCAAACGTCGCCTCTTCGTATATGCGGTACTCTTCCTTCAGGTCTTTTCGGTAGTCGGCCAACTGCGCGGCCTCGATCTGCTTGGCGCGTGGATCCTTTTCAAGCCCGTCCCGCGTGAACACCTGCACGTCAATCACTGTGCCTTTGTAACTCGAGGGCACACGAAGCGAGGTGTCTTTCACGTCAGACGCTTTTTCGCCAAAGATCGCGCGTAGCAATTTTTCCTCAGGTGTCAGCTGGGTCTCACCCTTCGGCGTGACCTTACCCACCAGAATATCCCCCGCGTCGACCTCAGCGCCGATATAGACAATGCCGGACTCATCGAGCTTACCCAACGCGCCTTCGCCCACATTGGGAATATCCGCGGTGATTTCCTCTGATCCGAGCTTGGTGTCTCGGGCGATACAGGTCAGCTCCTGAATGTGGATCGTGGTGAAGCGATCCTCCTGCACCACACGCTCGGAAACAAGAATCGAATCTTCAAAGTTGTATCCGTTCCAAGGCATAAACGCGATGCGCATATTCTGACCCAGGGCCAGCTCACCGAGATCGACCGACGGACCATCCGCCAGAATGTCTCCGCGCTCAACCACATCCCCTCGCTTAACAATGGGACGCTGGTTGATACAGGTGTTCTGATTGGAACGCTTATATTTAGTGAGGTTGTAGATATCAACCGGGGAGTCATCAATACCCACTTCCTTGGCATTGACCCGCACGACAATTCGGCTGGCGTCAACGGAATCGATCACGCCACCACGGGCTGCAACTTCGCAGACACCCGAGTCGCTCGCCACGTAGCGCTCCATGCCCGTTCCCACCAGCGGCTTTTCGGTCTTCAGCGTCGGTACCGCCTGACGTTGCATGTTTGAGCCCATCAGAGCGCGGTTCGCGTCATCGTGCTCAAGGAAAGGAATCAGCGCAGCAGCGATGGAAACCACCTGCTTCGGTGAGACGTCCATATACTGCACGTCAACGGCAGGCTTCACCGTAAATTCATTCATGTGACGCACGTTAATCAGGTCGTCGACAAAACGATTTTTGTTGTCGAGTGTCGCCGAGGCCTGCGCAATCACATACTCCGCTTCATTGATTGCTGACAAGTACTCGATGTCATCGGTGACAACACCATCGACCACCTTGCGATAAGGCGACTCGAGGAACCCATATTCGTTGGTTCGCGCATAAGTCGCGAGGGAGTTGATCAGGCCAATGTTTGGTCCTTCCGGGGTCTCGATAGGGCACACACGACCGTAGTGGGTGGGGTGTACGTCTCGAACCTCAAAACCGGCTCTCTCGCGGGTCAGGCCGCCTGGACCCAATGCGGAAACGCGGCGCTTATGTGTCACCTCGGAAAGCGGATTGTTCTGATCCATAAATTGCGAGAGCTGGCTGGAGCCGAAAAACTCTTTGACGGCCGCCGAGACCGGCTTGGCGTTGATCAGATCCTGAGGCATCAAGCCTTCACTCTCCGCCATGGAGAGCCGCTCTTTGACGGCACGCTCGACGCGCACCAACCCTACACGGAACTGATTTTCAGCCATTTCGCCCACGGACCGGACTCGCCGGTTGCCAAGGTGATCGATGTCGTCCACTACGCCTTTGCCGTTGCGGATACCGACCAAAGCGCGAATAACATCGACAATGTCTTCCTTGTCGAGGGTCGCGGAACCGACCTTGTCCTCTCTGCCCAGCCGTCGATTGAACTTCATTCGGCCCACGGCAGAGAGATCGTATCGCTCGGCAGAGAAAAACAAATTCTGGAAGAGGTTTTCCGCCGACTCTTTAGTGGGCGGCTCTCCCGGTCGCATCATGCGGTAGATCTCAACGAGTGCCTCCAGCACACTGCGGGTTGAATCCGCCGCCAGCGTGTCGGAGATAAACGGTCCGCAATCGTATTCATTGGTGTATAGGGTTTCGATCGTATCGATGCCCTTTTCTCTCAGCTCAGCCAAGAGGGCGACGGTAATCTCGGAGTTGCACTCTGCCAACACCTCACCGGTAGCCGTATCAACGATATTCTTCGAAAGTCGTCGACCCTCGAGATACTCTTCGGGAACCGAGAGCAACTCGATACCTGCATCATCCAACTCCCGGATATGTCGTGCGGTAATGCGTCGACCGCGCTCCACAATAATCTTCTTGCCCGCGAGAATATCGAAGGCTGCCATATCTCCCTGCAGTCGCTTCGGTACCAGAGTCATCGCAGCCGACCCTTCCTCGCCGAGCTGGAACGTGGTGGTCTCGTAAAAAATATCGAGGATTTCCTCTGAGTCGTAACCCAGCGCTCGTAGCAAAACGGTCGCCGGGAGTTTGCGACGGCGATCTATCCGGACGTACACCAGATCCTTCGGGTCAAACTCAAAATCCAGCCACGAACCACGGTAGGGGATCACGCGGGCGCTGTAGAGCAGCTTGCCGGAAGAGTGGGTCTTGCCACGATCGTGGTCGAAAAATACCCCGGGGGAACGATGCAACTGTGACACGATAACGCGCTCGGTACCGTTGATGACGAAGGTACCGTTCTGGGTCATCAGGGGAATCTCCCCCATGTACACATCTTGTTCCTTGATGTCCTTAATGGACTTGGACGACGACTCTTTATCGTAAATGATCAGGCGGACCTTCACGCGAAGGGCGCAGGCGTAGGTTGTGCCGCGCAAGACGCACTCATCCACGTCAAAAACCGGCTCGCCCAACTTGTAATCTACGTACTCCAGCGCAGCGTTACCGCTATAACTCACAATCGGGAAAACCGATTTAAAGGCGGCATGCAGACCGCTCTCGGCGCGATCTTCCAGAGACACACCGTCTTGGGTGAATTTGCTGTAAGAGTCGAGCTGGATTGCCAGGAGATAGGGAATGTCCATCACCTTGGGCAAGGAGCCAAAATCTTTGCGAATGCGCTTTTTTTCCGTGTACGAGTAAGTCATCAGTACTCCCCTACCGTTTGCATCGCTTCACAACAACGCAAACCTAAAATATTCAAATGCCGGCCTTACAACCGGGAAAAGGCCGGAGCGCGATGCGCCCCAGCCCTGTTCCGGTGCCTATTGAAACGTAGCGCCCAATTACTTGAGCTCTACCGCGCCGCCTGCTTCTTCGATCTGCTTTTTGATGTCTTCTGCTTCGTCTTTTGACGCACCTTCCTTAACAGGGCCGGGCGCACCGTCGACCACTGCTTTGGCTTCCTTCAGGCCAAGACCAGTCACTGCGCGAACTACCTTGATCACATTGACCTTCTTCTCACCGCCGGAGGTGAGGATCACGTCAAATTCTGTCTTCTCCTCCGCGGCGGCACCGCCTGCGGCGTCACCAGCAGCAGGCGCAGCCACTGCAACCGCTGCGGCTGCAGAAACACCAAACTTCTCTTCCATCGCTTCAACCAGTGCAACGATGTCCATTACGCTCATCTCGGCGATCGCGTCGAGAATCTCGTCTTTTGAAAGTGCCATGTCTTAATCTCCGTTAAAAATTGCAGGTAGAGGCGTCGCCTTCTCAGGCAGCCTCTTGTTTTTGATCTCGAACCGCCGCCATTACGCGGACCAACTTGCCGGGAACCTCGTTTGACGTGCGAACCAGCTTCACAATGGGCGCTTTCATGACGCTCATCAGCGTTGCTAGGGCCTGCTCCCGTGTGGGTAGCTTGGCCAGCACATCAATTTGCTCGGCTCCGAGCAGCTTGCCGCTTACCGACAGTGCCTTTACCTCAAAACGATCGTTTTCAGAGGCAAAATCCTTGAACAATCGCGCTGCTGCACCCGGGTCTTCCATAGAAAACCCGAACAGGGAGGGGCCGGTTAAAGTGTCGGTAACACACTCATATTCGGTTCCTTCCAGTGCCCGCTTGGCCAGCGTATTCCGCACCACCCTCAGGGTGACGCGGTTTTCGCGGGCCGAAGCACGCAGAGCAGTCATGTCATTCGATGCAACGCCGCGCGCGTCGGCAATTACAAGCGAAAGTGCACTGGCGGCTGTCTCGTTGACTTCAGCGACGATCGCTTTTTTCTCTTCGAGTCCAATAGCCACTTGGCTTACTCCTTTAGTGGTTGTTCAGGCCATCGCTACAGCAATGACCCCCCTCGGTGATGAACTGCCTCACCATCTGCGTAGGCAACCGGATGTAAATTCATCCGTCATTAAGGCCCTCCGAAAAGCGCCACCTACGGTCTTTGACAGCCTTTGGCGTTCAGCGAGGACTAGCCACACTTTCCTGCAAAGACTTCCAAAGTGGACAAAGCCTGTGGAGCGCTTTGCCCGACCCCCAAAAAAAAACAAAGGTGGGCCTCTAACCCCGGGCGCAGGCCCGGCGTCATAAACTGTGATTAAAAATCGATTGCGTTGTGATCAATGGTGACGCCGGGACCCATGGTGGTCGACAGCGTGACCTTGCGCACATAGACGCCCTTGGCAGAAGCCGGCTTGGCCTTCTTCAGATCAGACAGCACAGCGATCAAGTTGCCCTTAATGGCATCTGGCTCGAAGTTAACCTTGCCGATGCCGCCATGGATAATGCCGTTTTTATCCGTGCGGAAGCGCATCTGACCCGCCTTGGCATTTTGAACCGCCGTCTCCACATCGGGCGTCACCGTGCCGGTCTTTGGGTTAGGCATTAGGCCCCGAGGCCCCAATACCTGACCCAGAGTGCCAACCACACGCATTGCGTCAGGGGATGCAATGACCACATCAAAGTCCATCATGCCGCCCTTGATTTGCTCGGCCAGCTCTTCCATGCCCACAAAGTCGGCGCCCAATGCCTTTGCCTTTTCGGCACTTTCACCCTGCGCAAAGACGGCAACGCGAACCTCGGCTCCCGTACCATGGGGCAGCGTGGTTGCACCGCGAACACCTTGATCGGATTTGCGCGCATCAACACCCAGATTAACCGCAACCTCTACCGTTTCGTTGAACTTTGCGGTGCCAAACTCCTTGAGTAGCGCAACCGCTTCATCCAGCGAGTAGCTGTGGTTGGCATCCACTTTCTCGCGAAACGCCCGTACGCGTTTGGATAACTTGGCCATCAGTTCACCCCCTCTGTCTCGATGCCCGCCGAACGCGCGCTGCCGGCAATCGTCCGCACCGCGGCATCCATGTCTGACGCCGTGAGGTCAGGCCATTTTTGTGTCGCCACCTCTTCGAGCTGAGCGCGGGTCACCTTGGCAACTTTTTCAGTGTTGGGCCTGCCGGAACCGCTTTTAATGCCCGCAATCTTTTTCAACAGCACAGATGCCGGCGGGGTCTTCTTGATGTAAGTGAAGGACTTGTCGCTGTAGACCGTAATCACCACGGGGATGGGCAAACCAGGCTCCATGCTTTGTGTATCAGCATTGAACGCCTTGCAGAACTCCATGATGTTTACGCCCTTTTGGCCCAATGCGGGGCCCACCGGCGGAGACGGATTCGCCTGCCCAGCCGGGATCTGCAGCTTGATATAGCCGTCGATCTTCTTCGCCATGTTGCTTTCTCCTGGGTTCAAGCGCTGTTGTGCTACCTACCATCGGCAAGGCACTCGAGCTCCCCATTTTCGCCGCCAAGCGGCGTGATTTAAGGGAGAAGCTCAACGCCTCCCCCACCCGATCAGGCTTTTTCGACCTGACCAAACTCCAGTTCTACGGGCGTCGACCGCCCGAAGATCAGCACCGCTACATTGAGACGGCTCTTTTCGTAATTCACATCCTCAACAACGCCGTTAAAGTCGTTGAACGGTCCATCGATAACGCGCACCATTTCACCCGGCTCAAAAACGGTCTTCGGCTTGGGCTGGTCAACACCTGCCTCGACGCGCTGCAAAATCACGTTGGCCTCAGCATCGGTAATGGGCGATGGTTTGTCGGCCTTGCCCCCGATGAACCCGAGTACACGGGGTGTTTCCTTCACCAGGTGCCACGTATCGTCGTCGAGATTCATTTGTACCAGGACATACCCGGGGAAAAATTTGCGCTCACTCTTGCGCTTCTGACCGCCCTTCATCTCGATCACTTCTTCAGTGGGAACAATGATCTCACCGAAACGATCCTGCATACCCAGACGCTCAACCCGCTCCTGAATTGCTGACGCCACCTTTTTCTCGTATTGAGAGTAGGCATGCACTACGTACCACTTTAAAGCCATGTTGCGACCCTCAACCCAGAATCAGTGACGCGAGCCAACCGAGCACGCTGTCGAGGCCCCATAAAATCAGGCCAGTAATAATGACAAACACAAACACGATGAGCGTGGTCTGCGTGGTTTCCTGCCGTGTTGGCCAAACCACCTTACGGATCTCTGTTCGCGATCCCTTTACCAAAGTTAAAAACTCGCCGCCTTTTTGTGTCAGCGATGCCACCCACCCGGCGACAAGCGCCAGCACCAACAACGCGATCACCCGATAGAGGATCGGCTGATCACCGTAAAAGCTGTTGCCATAGACGCCGCCGGCCACCAATGTCAGCACCACCAGCCATTTCAGCGAATCAAGCCTGCCTGCAGCGGCTTCACTCATGCTCTATCTCCACATACCCGGCGCGCTCGTCGCTACCGGTATTCGCGCCACCCCACTCGTGAGGTGGCAGGCCAGGAGGGAATCGAACCCCCAACCTGCGGATTTGGAATCCGCTGCTCTGCCAATTGAGCTACTGGCCTTCCACTACTTTTCAGCCCCATCTCAGGACAAAAAACACTGTCCTGCCAGAGACAACGAAGCCGAACAGCCAAAAAAGGCGGTTCGGCTAAGTCATCGGACGGCCACTAAGCCGCCATGCAAATTACTCGATAATCTTGGCGACGACGCCGGCACCGACCGTTCGACCACCCTCACGGATCGCAAAACGCAGGCCCTCTTCCATCGCAATCGGCGCAATCAACGTCGCAACAAAATTGATGTTGTCACCCGGCATCACCA
>CAXPKH010000181.1:0-17510 GCA_964217615.1 Luminiphilus sp. | reverse complement strand
GCGGCACTGGATTTGCGGTTGCTCGGTGAGCGTACGCTAACAGTCGACTGTGATGTGATACAGGCCGATGGCGGCACGCGAACGGCCGCTATATCGGGTGCCTGCGTCGCGGTAGTGGATGCATTGAATGTGTTGCAACGCTCTGGGGAACTTGAGGCTGATCCGTTACGGCATTTGGTCTGTGCAGTCTCGGTAGGTGTTTGGAATGGCTCACCGGTGGTTGATCTGGACTATGCTGAGGATTCCCGTGCCGACAGCGATATGAATGTGGTTTTGACAGAGTCCGGAGGGTTGGTTGAGGTTCAGGGCACCGCCGAGGGCGCTACTTTTACGCGAGAAGAATTGAGTCGCCTGATGGACTTGGCCACGGCAGCGGGTTCTGAAATCACTGCCGCGCAGCGCAACACCCTGAGAGAAGGTTAGAGAGCAATGTCGTAATCAATGATGACCGGGGCGTGATGAGAAAAAGCCTCCTCGTCATAGATTTTCGCCGCGATAACGCGATCAACCAGTAATTCAGAGATGATCTGCGTATCGGTTCTCAGTCCCCCGGCCTCATCGCCGTTTGGCCACCAGGTGTAAGCGCCCGGTTCCCGATCGACCACCTTAAAAGCGTCGTCATAGCCGGAGTCGTAGAGATCTAGAAGCCAACCCCGCTCCGTTGCGGACAAGCCCGGCAGGAGCGGGCCGTTACCCGCATCCTCGGCATCGGCGTGGTGTGACATCAGCTCCCAGCCGCCGCATAAAATGTAACCCCTTCTCTTTTGGCGCACTTTTGCCAGATGAGCGCTAAGTTGTGACAAAAAGCTCAGCTTGGTCTCCATCGCTGTCGCGCCTGCTCTACCGCTGGGCACCAGCACAGAACCGACACTGAACTGCTCGTAGTCAGCCTGAATATAAAGACCTTGGGAGTCGAAGTCGTCAAACCCAAGGCCCCAAATAATGGCTTTCGGTAGTGTTCGGCAGTAAATGGCGACACCGTTACGCCGAGGGTCATCGTAGTGATCGAGAAAGTAGGGGTGATAGCCTTCGGGGAAAAAGGCGTCGCCTCTTAAAGTGTGCTCGGCACACTGGGTATCCTGAAGGCAAATGATGTCAGCGTCTTGCGCGAACAACCACTCGAGACAGCCAGCCTCAGCCGCTCTCTCAATGCCCTCTGTGACGAGGCTGATGACCCTCATTGCTAGTCCTGATTCTGATGATCGCCTATCATACGTGCTGCGCCCTAGAGCAGACCGCGGCTAATCGACTATTCGGTACCGTTGGTCGCAGTGGCAGCCCAGATAGTCGCTTTGGAGTCAGGTGTGAAGACAGACCAGAAGGGATACCGCCAGCAGTTCATCGAGCTGGCGCTGGCGTGCGATGTTCTCCAATTTGGCGAGTTCGAACTCAAATCAGGCCGCATCAGCCCCTATTTTTTTAACGCAGGGAAGTTTTCAACTGGCGCGGCCTTAGCGCAATTGGGGCGTTGCTATGCCGCGGCTTTGATGGAGGCTTCGGTGTCGGCCGATATGATGTTCGGCCCGGCCTATAAGGGCATTCCACTGGTCGCGACCACGGCAATTGCTTTGGCAGATGACTTTGGCGTCGATATGCCCTTTGCTTTTAACCGCAAGGAAGCGAAAGCGCATGGCGAGGGCGGCAGTCTGGTAGGCAGTGCGTTGCAGGGAGACGTCGTCATTGTTGACGACGTGATCACAGCGGGCACCGCTATCAAAGAATCAGTCGCCATTCTCGATACGGCCGGTGCCCGAGGTGTGGCTGTGCTCATTGGGCTTGACCGCTGTGAGAAGGGCGCTTCATCCCGCTCCGCCGTTCAGCAGGTGCAGGAGGAGAGCGGTATTCAGGTGACCAGCGTTATTACCTTGCACGACATTATTGAGTGGGTCGAGGACAACCCCGGAATGACGGACCATCGCGATGCGCTGGAGCGCTATAGAGCTCGTTACGGGGTCGTGTAACGGCCCGCGGGATCCGGGAGGATATCGGCGATCATGCGCTGTTGCCGCTGCCTCACTGCGGCTCGGACTGGGTTTTACCAACGGCGCTTGCAGGATGCATCAGGTGTTCAGTCAACACCAGCCAATGCGCTTCCCAGCCCTCCATTGGCAATCGCTTGAAGCCGCTGCGGCAAAATTGGCTGATCCTTCCCTCTGCAGAGGTCAGCATTAGGCTAGCTGCGCTGGCCACTGGCATGCGGGGTCGCAATCCCTCTCGTAGCTCAGCCTCTCTGAGATATTGTCGTAATTGTGTTTCCAGTCGGTCATAGAGCTGTGAGACACGATCGTGTAGCTTGCTGGCCTCACCCATTAAGCCGCGGCCGGTCAGGATCTGGGTGATGCCGGGATTTTTTTCGCAAAACTCCAAAAATAGCCGAAGTAAGTGATGGCATTGGCGCACCGCATCGGCTTCTTGCTCAGATATTCGATTGATGCGCACGAATAGGGTCTCTTCGGCGAAGCTAATCAGCGACTCAAACATTTTCGCTTTAGAGGGAAAGTGCCGGTATAAAGCGGCCTCGGAAACGCCAACGTTGGCTGCCAGCTTGGCCGTGGTGATTTTCTCCAGTGGCGCCTCTTCGAGCATGGACGCGAGTGCCTGCAGAATCTGCTCTTGTCGACTGATGGGACGGTCTGTGTAATGGTCTGACATCAGTACTGCTCGCTGGTTACTTGCTCGACGGTGTCTGCTCCGATGCTAATCAGTCCCATGCCGGCGCGCAATCATCGTCCTTGCGAGTCAGTGACGATTGCAGATGAGTGTGCCGATACCCTCGTCTGAAAAGATTTCGAGCAGGGCCGCATGGGGAACGCGGCCGTCAATGATGTGCGCACTGTTGACGCCGCTTTTTACTGCATCCAATGCACAGCGCACTTTGGGCAACATGCCGCCCTGGATCACTTGAGACTCAATCAAGGCTTCCACCTGCGCGGACGAGAGTCCTGTGAGGGTTTTGCCGTCGGCGTCGAGCAGTCCGGCGACGTTGGTTAATAGCATGAGTTTCTCCGCGCGCAATACCTCGGCCAGCTTGCCTGCGACCAAATCAGCGTTGATGTTATAGGTACTCCCGTCCTCGCTACCCGCCACTGGCGCAATCACAGGGATGTAATCACTGTCGCTGAGCATAGAAAGGATGTCTGTGTCGATGCTCGCTACTTCGCCAACTTGCCCAATATCTGGCTGACCTTCACCACTCCACGGCCCACCCAGTTTCCGCGCCTGAATAAGTTGGCCATCTTTGCCGGTGATGCCAATGGCCCTCCCGCCATTGCGATGGATGCTGGCCACGATCTCCTTGTTTACCGAAGCACCCAACACCATTTCTACAACATCCATGGTGTGCTCGTCGGTCACGCGCATACCGTCAACGAAGTGCGTCTCGATATCCAGCCTGTCCAGCAGTTGGCCAATCTGTGGCCCACCACCATGCACCACTACCGGGTTCATGCCCACCAGCTTCATCAGGACGACGTCGCGCGCAAAGCTCTCGTGAAGCTCTGGGTCGGTCATGGCATTGCCGCCGAACTTAATCACAAACGTCTTGCCGGTGAATCGCTGAATGTATGGCAGCGACTCGGTAAGGATCTTGGCGAAATTGCCTGCCTCACCCTGATTCAGAGACATGGGGTAGCTTCCTACACACTAGAACAGCGCCGAGCATGAGCGTGCGGGGCGGCAAAGGCAATGTGAAGATGCCGCACGGAAACGTCTGGGCTAGCAGGGGGCGCTAGTCAGGCTGTGGCGATGACTCAGCCAGCTGTTGCGCCAGTGCGATAACGATTTGTTCGGCGATGACTTGTTTACTGGCAAGCGGCAGGTGTTGTTCCGAAGAAGCCCCAATCAGGTAAACCGCGTTGCGGTCAGATCCAAAGCCCGTCTCCGGGTCGCTCACATCATTGGCAACGACCAGATCCAGCCCTTTCTTCTCAAGTTTTGCCCGGGCATGAGCCAAAACGCTGGACGTTTCTGCCGCAAAACCCACGACAAGCGCCGGTCGGGCGGCCAGTTGACTGACGGCAGCGATGACATCGGGATTTTCAATCAAGGTGAGCGAGAGATTTGGCTGCCCACTTTTTTTTATCTTTTCGGTGGCAGGTGCCGACACTCGGAAATCGGCGACCGCAGCCGCTCCGATAAAGAGGTCTGCGTCCTCAGAGGCCGTTACAGCAGCATCATGCATCTCGATGGCAGAGGTGACTCGCAACAGCTTCACGCGGTCTGGTGGGGTCAGGTGCACCGGTCCCGAAATCAGGGTGACGTCCGCGCCGGCCTCTGCACAGGCTCTGGCCAATGCGTAGCCCATCTTCCCCGAGCTGTGATTGCTGAGGTAACGCACGGGATCAATGGCTTCAATCGTTGGGCCAGCGGTGATCACCACTTTCTTGTTATCCAAATGTCGGCTGGAAAATCGGTCTTGCAGTGCTTCGACGATCAGGGTGGGCTCCATCAGCCGGCCTGGGCCCGTGTCACCGCAGGCTTGCTCGCCTTGCTCCGGGCCAACGACCTGAATATTTCTCTGCGCGAGCAGGGTTAAGTTCTCTTGCGTCGCCGCATTCGCCCACATCTGTTGATTCATCGCCGGTGCGACCGCTACCGGCGCAGCCGTGGCCAGTGTCACCGTGGTCAATAAATCGTCTGCTCTGCCATGAGCCAGACGCGCAATGACATCGGCGGTAGCCGGGGCAATGATCAACAGATCAGCCCATCGCGCCAGCTCGATATGACCCATGCCCGCCTCAGCAGATTCGTCAAGAAGCTCCGTGTGTACAGGTTCGCCTGACAGGGCCTGCAGTGTCAGGGGAGTAATGAACTCGCGAGCGCCACGAGACAGTATTACGCGAACCTCGGCTCCCTGCTTCTTGAGGAGACGAACTAATTCCGCACCCTTGTACGCGGCGATACCGCCCGCGATGGCCACGAGTATTCGGCGTTGTCGTAAATGGCCCATAGGCGCTCAAACTCGACCTTGATAGGCCCGCACCCTAGCATTTGCGGGGGTTTTTGCACACTTCGATCCGTGCTGATTCTGCCTCGCTTGCACCCCCAGAGCGCCTCTGGTATAAAACGCGCCCTTTCTGGATCTCGACGGGGATTCCCATGTCACGAGTTTGTCAGGTTACGGGTAAGCGGCCCGCAACCGGTAACAATGTTTCGCACGCCAAGAACCGCACCAAGCGGCGTTTTCTGCCCAACCTGCATAATCATCGGTTCTGGGTAGAAACCGAAAAGCGCTTTGTGTCTTTGCGGATATCCTCCAAGGGCATGCGAATTATCGATAAACGCGGCATCGACGCGGTTTTAGAAGAACTCCGCGCGCGCGGCGAAAAAGTGTGAGGGCTGACTGATGCGAGAGAAAATTCGAATGAACTCTACGGCGGGTACGGGTCATTTTTATACCACCGATAAAAATAAGCGAACCATGCCTGACAAGCTGGAGATGAAGAAATTCGATCCAGTTGCACGTAAGCACGTCATCTATAAAGAGGGAAAGATCAAGTAACGAATCTTTCAGTACGCAAACCCCGGCCTCTTGCCGGGGTTTTGTTTTTTAGGGGCCCCATGTTGGACGCGAGTAACTGGGCGAGCCAACCCCACCCCGAGTCAGCGCTGAACTGAGCCCTATTGCGGCGAGGGATGACATCCCAAGCGGAGTGATTCATGCCAGAACTCCCAGAAGTAGAAACGACCTGTCGCGGTATCGCCCCGCATATCGTTGATCGACAGGTAAAGGCGGTGGTTATTCGAGAGCGCCGATTACGATGGCCCATCTCAGGCGATATTGAAAACCACCTCGTCGGCGCCCGCTTTATGGGCGTGCGTCGTCGAGCGAAATATATTCTCTTGGACACGGACCGAGGCGCTTTGATGGTTCATCTCGGAATGTCTGGTAGTCTCAGGATCATGTCCGCCCAAGCGCCAGTGCTGTTTCACGATCATGTGGATATTGTCCTGGATGACCGTCACTGCCTGCGCTATCACGATCCAAGACGTTTTGGCAGCATGCATTGGCTACAAGGTAACTCGCATCCGCTCCTGGACCACCTAGGACCAGAGCCACTATCGCCGGCGTTTTCCGGCGCCTATCTTTATCAACGCGCGCGTCGGCGCACGATGCCGGTAAAGCAGTTCATTATGGATGGCAAAGTCGTGGTCGGTGTCGGCAATATCTACGCCAATGAAGCGCTGTTCCTGAGTGGCATTCATCCGCTGCGAGCGGCGGGCAGGGTGTCTGCGGCGCGCTGTGAGACGCTGGTCGAGGCCATCAAGGAGGTGCTGGCAAACGCAATAGCCCAAGGGGGTACGACACTGAGGGATTTTGTCGGGGGCGATGGCCAGCCCGGATATTTCGCCCAGCAGCTGCGCGTTTATGGGCGGCAAGGCAAGCCATGCAGAGTCTGCCAGACTGCACTGACGGAGATCCGACAGGGTGGTCGCAGCACCGTTTTCTGTCGTGTCTGCCAGCGCTAGCCCGCTGTGGCAGCTGCCTTCAGTATGAGGCTGGGGTATTAGGCAAATCGTTTTTTGAGCGCGGTAGCGACAGGCGTGGGCACGAAGCCAGTCACGTCACCACCCAGCGCCGCGATCTCCCTGACCAGCGAGGAGGAGATATAGGAAAGCTCCGCGCTCGGCGTTAAGAAGACGCTTTCGAACTCGGGTTGCATCGCGCGGTTCATGTTGGCCAGCTGGAACTCATATTCGAAGTCTGCGACCGCACGGAGACCCCTGAGCACGCAATGGGAGTCCTGCGCCGCAACAAAATCGATGAGCAGGCCATCGAAAGGCACGACCTCTGCCGCAGGCACATGAGTAAGACAGGCTTGTGCTAGGGCTACCCGGTCACCAACAGCAAAAAGCGGCGCTTTTTTTTCGCTGGTCGCCACGGCTACCACCACTTTGTCGAATAGCTTGGCGGCTCTCTCGATGAGATCAATATGGCCATTGGTAATCGGGTCAAAGGTGCCCGGATACACGACAGTATGGGTTAGCACGACCGGCGTCCTCTTTTCATTGCTCCGAGCCTACACAACTCTTGTTCACAAGTCTTGTGAGTGAAACAGAGAAAAATTGTGTCAGCGCTTACGTATTTGTAACAGCTGATAACGGACATCGCCGGCCGTCTTTTCGCGGAAAATATCGTATGACGCCTCGGGGGGGTATTCCGGTTGAGATCGCCGCGTTTCAAAGTACACCCAGCTACTTTGGCGCAAGCACCCGAGACTCGCCAGCAGCGTCAACGTGGCTTCGCCCAGTGCCTTGTCGAAAGGGGGGTCGATAAAGACGACATCCCAGTCAGCGGGGTTAGAGGCCAGCCATGGCAGCGCTTCACCACAGTGCACAGACGCTTTTTGCCGGCCATTGAGAGCCGCCAGTTGCTCAGCGATTCGCCTGGTGTTTTCCGATTGATTATCAATAAAGTCGCAGTGAGCGGCGCCGCGGGACAGTGCTTCGATACCCAGAACGCCAGATCCGGCAAATAAGTCCAGGCATTTTGCGCCGGCGATGTGAGGCGCTAACCAATTAAAAAGTGTTTCCCGCACCCGGTCTCCGGTAGGCCGAACACCGGGAAGCTGGGAGAACGTAATCTTCCGACCGCGCCATTCGCCACCGATGATCCTGAGCGATGAATGAGTCGGCGACCGACCTTGTCCCATGCTGGTTCCTAGTTGTCGGGGTGCTAGACTGTAATCGCGGACGGGCCCCACGACAATGTTGGACGTCCCCTGCCTTCCAGTGAGATGTTGAATCATGAAGCTATTCAAACGCCGCCCAAAAGCCGATTTGGCGTCCGATGAGGTGGTCAACCCCAACAAAAGTCTAACGAGCGCTGATATCGCCGAGGCGATAGACCATGACGCTGGCGTACCGCAAGCGGTTGAGGCGCAGGCATCGTCGGGCATGTTCCATCGGCTGCGAGAGGGCCTCAGCCGAAGCCGAAATCAATTCTCCGAGGGCCTCGCCACGCTGGTGCTGGGGAAAAAGCAACTTGATCCCGATCTCATGGAAGCGCTAGAGGAGCAATTGATTATGGCGGACTTGGGCCTAGAGGCCACGAGTCAGGTACTGGAATCGCTCCGCCAGCGTCTGGATCGCAAGGACCTTGCCGCCTCTGAAACCGTGATGTCGGCACTCAAGGCCACCCTGACGGAGCTGCTGGCCGATCGCCAGGAACCTCTGCTCATATCGAAAAGCCGACCCTTTGTAATTTTGGTCGTGGGCGTTAATGGCGCAGGGAAAACCACGACCATTGGCAAATTGGCGCATCGGCTTAAAGCACAGGGGCACACTGTGATGCTGGCGGCGGGGGACACTTTTCGTGCTGCGGCAGTGGAGCAACTGCAGGCCTGGGGGGAAAAGAATGGCGTTCCCGTGATTGCTCAGCACACGGGCGCCGACAGCGCATCGGTGTTGTATGACGCATTGGCGGCAGCTACCGCCAGGGGTGCTGATGTGCTGATTGCCGATACCGCCGGGCGCTTGCAAAACAAGGCACATTTAATGGATGAGCTTGCCAAGGTGGTCAGGGTAATGCGCAAGCAGGACCCCACCGTACCCCATGAAACACTTCTGGTTTTAGACGCGGGGACCGGGCAAAACGCAGTATCTCAAGCCGTTGAATTTGACGAGACTGTTGGCGTGACCGGGATAGCCGTTACCAAGTTGGATGGCACGGCGCGCGGCGGTGTCTTGTTCGCGATTGCCAATCGACTGTCAAAACCGATTCGCTATATCGGCGTGGGCGAGCAAATGGAGGACTTGCGCGAGTTTTCGGCGGCAGATTTTGTGGACGCTCTGTTGGAAGCATGACCGGAGACGACGCGGTGAGGCCTATGGTGGATCAGATCGTTGATTGAATTTGATCGCGTGAGCCGGCGCTATGCCGATCAATATGCGTTGCGCAATCTGAACCTGGCCGTTGAACGGGGTGAGATGGCTTTTCTGACGGGTCACTCCGGAGCCGGGAAGAGCACAGTACTCAGGCTTCTCTTGTTATTGGATCGCCCTTCCGGGGGAGAGATCACGGTCAGTGGGGAGCGAATAACCCGCCTAAGCGGCGGAGCGGTTGCTCGCTACCGAAGAAGATTTGGCGTGGTATTTCAGGATCATCGCCTGCTGTTTGACCGAAGCGTGCACGATAATGTGGCACTGCCGCTCGAGATCGCCGGGTTTTCGCCTCGCGATGTTACCCGCCGCGTTCGGGCAGCTCTCGACAAAGTGGGCTTGCTCGGTAGCGAACGCGCTCACCCCGCCAGCCTGTCAGGTGGGGAGCAACAGCGGGTCGGTATTGCAAGGGCAGTGGTTGCGAGGCCCGAATTTCTGGTCGCCGACGAGCCAACCGGCAACCTTGACCCCCAGCTATCGTCGGAAATTATGTCTTTGTTTGAGGCGTTTAATCAGGTGGGTGTCACGGTGTTGATCGCAACGCACGATATGCCGCTGATCTGCCGATTGCGGCATCGGATTATCACCCTCAGCGGGGGCGCCGTGGTTGCAGGTGACAACCAATGAAACCATTGCCATCTCGTACAGGTGATCTCTGGCGTTGGTGGTCCATGTGGCGCACCCAGCACCGATCAGCGGCGGCGAGTGCCTGGAAGAAACTCAGTGCGCGACCGCTAGCGACCTTTGCAACGTGGCTTCTGGTGGCGCTTTCACTCGCTCTGCCCGCTAGCCTGCTACTGACGCTGAGCAACCTGAACGCGGTGACGGCGCATTTTGAGCGTCCCCCCCAACTATCGCTGCTCCTGACGCAGCAGCAGGACCTGGATGGCGCCGTGGCCTTGCAGCAAACGATAGCTGACTGGCCGGAAGTCGCGACTGTGACGCTCTTACCCAAAGACGACGCCCTGTCTCAGTTCACCGCGCTGACCGGTCTGAGCCCGCTACTGGGGACACTTTCGCGCAACCCACTGCCGCACACGCTATTGGTCTCACTGGATAAAGGCGTAGCGGAGCCAGACCGTGCGCTCTTGGCACAGCGACTGGAGCGTAACGAGGCGGTGGCTCAGGTGGTCCTCGATACCCTGTGGATGAATCGATTGGATGAAGGGCTGCGAGCGGCATCGCGATGGGTGCTGGCGGTGGGGGTGATGATGCTGTTTGCGACAGTGCTCGCATTGGAGAATACCCTCAGGCTCACCGTCGTCGCCCGGGAAGAGGAAATTCTGGTGGTCCGCTTGATCGGTGGCTCGATGGCATTTGCGCGCCGGCCTTTTTTGTACACGGGCTTGTGGTACGGCCTGGGTGGAGGCGCACTGGGTGCGGTGATTCTGTGGCTGTTCTGTGGCTGGTTAGCCGGGCCGGTGGACGCGCTATTTATCCTTTACGACAGTCAGCAACGCGCCCAGTGGCCTGAATTTCACTATCCGTTTATGTTGCTGGCAGTGGCAGCGTTACTGGGTTTGAGCGCCTCCTGGGTGGCCTGCGAAAGACACCTGAGGCGGCTTGAGCGGCATTAAGCCACTGAAAATCGGTAGTTTTTGGCTTTAGCACTCTTCCCCCCAGAGTGCTAAAATAGGCTATTACCTCGTTGGAGGGGAACACATGACAGAGACCAAGCAGGCACTGGCGCTGCCTAACAGCGCGGTGCTCAACATGGCACCGGGCGCCAATCTCGCCGCTTATGTGCAGGCGGTGAGCGGCATTGCTGTGCTGTCGGTAGAGCGCGAACGCGAGTTGGCTGAGCGGCTTTTTTACGATGATTGTGTCGATTCAGCCCGGGAGCTGGTTTTGGCGCACTTGCGGTTTGTGGTTCACATCGCGCGGAGTTACTCCGGTTATGGACTGGCAGAGGCGGACCTGATTCAGGAGGGGAACGTTGGGCTGATGAAGGCCGTCAAGCGTTTTGATCCCACCAAAGGCGTGCGTCTGGTGTCTTTTGCCGTTCATTGGATCAAGGCGGAGATGCATGAATACATTTTGCGTAATTGGCGAATCGTCAAAGTGGCGACAACCAAAGCGCAACGGAAGCTCTTTTTTAACCTGCGTAGCCAAAAGAAGTCACTGGGATGGCTATCTGCCGAAGAAACCCGGGCGATCGCGGCAGATCTGGGTGTGGACGAAGCCGAAGTAACGCGAATGGAGGGTCGGCTGGCCAGCCGGGATGTCGCTTACGACGCGCCGTCTGATAGTGATGATGAGGATACCTGGCAAGCCCCGCAGTATTTTCTTGCTGATACGCAATCCGATCCCGAGCAGCTGGTTGAGGCGGCTGATTTTGCCCAGGACAGCAACGCACGATTGCAGGCGGCACTGGCTGACCTTGACGACCGCAGTCGCGACATTCTGGAGCGACGTTGGTTGATCGATGATAAGTCCACGTTGCACGAATTGGCCGCGCGCTATGATGTCTCGGCCGAGCGAATCCGACAGCTAGAGGCCAATGCGATGAAAAAACTGCGTACGGCCCTGCTCGCCTAACCCAACACCCAAAGAAGGCGGTTTTCGGTTGCCTTCTCTGCAGCCTGCGATCCCCGGCCGCATCAGAAGTTTTGTGATGCGTGCTGGGCGTATGACGCCTGCGCAAGCGCGTGGTTGGCGTGAAGGCATGCCGCTTTTCGGCCTAAACATGGAAGACGGCCTGCTGGACTGGGACCATCAGTTTGGATTTGCCGGGCGGCGGGTGATAGAAATCGGCTTTGGCATGGGCGACAGCCTGTTACAAATGGCGCTGGCGGATCCCAAAAGCCAGTTTGTTGGCATCGAGGTGCACCGTCCGGGAGTGGGACGTTTACTCGGCCAGTTGCTCACGTTGGATTGCCAGAATCTGTATGTTTATGCCGATGATGCCGTCGAAGTGCTCGAGCAATGCGTGAGTCCGGAGTCCATCGACGCAGTTCACATATTTTTTCCAGACCCCTGGCACAAAAAACGGCACCACAAGCGGCGCCTCATCCAGCCCGATTTTGTAAATCTTGTAAAACACTTGCTGCGTCCCGGCGGCTACCTCCATCTCGCGACCGACTGGGAACCTTATGCTGAGCACATGCTTGCCGTGTTGGATGCGGCCCCCGACTTGCGGAGTGCGGGGGGCACGATGACCCAGCCTTTTCCTCGGCCAGCGTACCGCCCGCTTACCAAGTTCGAGGCCCGGGGTGAGCGGCTCGGACATGCGGTGTGGGATTGGATCTACTATCGCGTTTAGGGCTATAACAAAGTAGTTACAACGCTGTCTAAAAATTGAAAACCCAATGGCGTGGTTGCGAATCGGCCACTTTCGCCCTCAGTCAGCCAACCACGCTCTCGGGCGGTTTTTGCCCGCGCATTGAGCACGTTTTCTGCCAAACCAGTCCGTTGGGTGAAGCATTCCGTGCCAACGCCACTTGTCAGCCGCAGCGCGTTCATGGCGAACTCTCCAGGAAGGTCATCTGCCGCGATCGATGTGGTGATAGGCGGAGCAAAGGGACTTGCGGTTGATTGATTCAGGTAATCCATTGGCGATCGCGTCCGCTGGGTTCGGACGATTCTGCCATCTGGCAACGTCAGCTTCCCGTGAGCACCCGCGCCGATGCCCAGATAGTCACCGAACGTCCAGTAATTGACGTTGTGCCGACATTCGTGTCCGGGACGGCAAAATGCTGAGACCTCGTATTGTGAAAACCCAGCTTCAAAGAGCAATGTCTCACCTGCGCGTTCGATGTCTTCCAAGGTGCTTTCGCCCGGCAACAGTGGCGGCTCGGACCAGAAGCGGGTGTTGCGCTCAATGGTGAGTTGGTAGCGGGAAATGTGGCCCGCGCTGAACTTGATCGCCTCGCGGATATCGTTGCTGGCGCCTTCGGGGCTTTGACCCGGCAGACCATGCATGAGATCAATATTCCATCGATCGAAACCAGATTTATCCGCCCAATCGAGTGCGTTTCTGGCCTCCGCTCCTGTATGAATCCGTCCGAGTTGCCTTAACAAAGCATTGTCAAAACTCTGCACCCCGATGCTGAGACGCGTGACGCCTGCGCGCCGGTAATCTTTGAAGCGCTCTATTTCGGCGCTGCCCGGATTACTCTCCAGGGTAATTTCCGCTGCCTGAGAAATCGATATCACGCTCGCGACGCCAGAGAGAATGCGGTCTATCCACTTGCCAGTGAATAGACTGGGTGTGCCGCCGCCAATAAATAGCGTTTCGATGGGCCGCGCGTGTACCCACGCGAGCTGACTTTCTAGGTCGGACAGTAAGGCTTTGACATAAGGTTCCTGATAATGATCCAGAAAGCCCTCGTGGCTGTTGAAGTCACAGTAGGGACATTTCTGGGCACACCATGGAACATGGATGTAGAGCGACAGGGGAATTTTCCCGGGGTCGATCATTCGCGCAATTGTTTTAGCAATTGTGTTACCGCGATGCCGCGATGGCTCATCCGGTCCTTTTCTTGATGAGACAGTTCTGCCGCATGTCGTGTATCCCCCGCGGGGACAAACAGCGGGTCGTAGCCGAATCCCCGATCGCCTTTCGCCGCGTGCGCAACATGTCCGTGCCAACGGCCCTCCGACACGATTGGCGCGGGGTCGTTTGGACCGCGCATGAGCACCAAAACCGCGATATAAAATGCGGCACGGTCCTCCCCGTGTAGGTCACACATATTCTTGAGGAGCAAAGCGTTATTGCTTTGATCACCGGCGCCTGAATAGCGCGCAGAGATTAAGCCCGGCGCACCGTCCAGCGCGGGCACCACCAAGCCGGAGTCATCAGCTAGAGCGGCCAGACCGGTCTCGCGACTGGCGTGTCGAGCTTTCAGAATGGCGTTTTCTATAAAGGACAACCCGGTCTCTGGTATGGCGTCGACGCCCAGGCTGGCCTGGGGTTGAATTTGCCATGAGGTGGATAAAATACGCTCAAATTCTGCGATTTTTCCTGCGTTATGACTGGCAATAACCAGAGTGGGTAGCGTCTCAGACATTGTCCGCTAGTCCTGGCGCCACAGCTGTACCTTCATCTTATGCTCAAAGGCCTTATCGGCACCCTCGGGCTGAAATGAAAATTCAAAGAACCGGTACTCTCGGTCGAGAAATTCGAAAGGCACAATGTAATAGGTTGCGCGGCCTTCACGAATCTCGCGAACCTCCATTTCCCCACCGGTGATCAAGTCCCAGGTTTTACCCTTAATCTGCATGGGCCTGCCTGCTACCTCGCCGGACGTCGCGTCGCGCACGGAAAGGGTGAGCATGGCCTTATCGGCGCCCCGGGCAATGCCATATTCCGCGGCGACTTCCGGCGCAACAAACGTGGTATAGACGATGCTGTGATGAAGCTCAAATTCATCATAACGCGTGGATTGCTGGGCTTCGGCGTTACCGGCCCCGAGGCCGACGAAAACCCAGAGCGTTACTGCCCAGAGCGGCAGATACGATAGACCGCGCTGGTGGCAAAAAGATTGGGCCAGATTTTCCCCAACAGCCGTTGGGCCGGGCCGGCAACCGTTGCCCGCTCGATGATATCGATCTCTAGTTTCGAACACAGTGCCTCGAAGTCCCTGACTGTACAAAAATGGATGTTTGGCGTGTCATACCAATGGCGCGGCATGACACGGGACATGGGCATGCGGCCCCTGAACCCAAGGTGCAACCGGCAAAACCAATGTCCGAAATTGGGAAACGACACAATGGCCTGCCTGCCAATTTGGACCATACGTTCAAGCGCGATGTGTGGATGCGTCAACTCTTGTAGGGCGTGGGTCAAGATGACGACGTCGAAGCGATCAGGGGGAAAGCAGTGGAGGCCATCGTTAATATCTTCCTGAATGACATTCAGGCCCTTCTGCACCGCGCTGATCAAATTGTCAGCGTCAATTTCAACGCCCATGCCGGTCACCTGTCGCTCATCGCACAGTCGCTGCAAAAACGCGCCGTCGCCGCAGCCCAGATCCAGCACGTTGCAATCCTCTGGCACCCAGTGAAGCACCGTATTCAGGTCCAGACGGTTCATGGTGACGGACCCACTCGTTTCATCCATTCGGACAATAGCCGCTCATAGGTGGGATCCGGTAGGAGAAACCCATCGTGGCCATTGTCGGTCTCGATATTGGCGTAGGTCACCGCCTTGCCAGTTGCCATCAGTGCATCCCGGATCTCTATCGACCTTTGTGGCGCGAAACGCCAGTCGGAACTGAATGACAGCAACAGAAAATTCGCTTCCGCGCCCGATAGAGCCGTGGCGAGGTCGGGATATCCTTCAGCCAAGTCAAAGAGATCCAGAGCCCTTGTCATCAGGACATAAGTATTAGCGTCAAAGCGGGTGGAGAATCGCGCGCCTTGATGGCGGAGGTAGCTCTCGACCTGAAAGACCTGTTCCTCACTGCCATCGGGTGAGAAGCTTTCCTCTCGGAGCTCTCTTCCGAAGCGATCGCTCATCCCGTCTGCAGACATGTAAGTCAGGTGTCCGACCATGCGGGCCAGTGCGACGCCACGGGCCGGCAAAGTGTTTTGCGCCAGATAATTGCCCTCCCGAAAATCCGGGTCGGACAGGATGGCGTGCCGAGCAATCTCATTGAACGCAATGTTTTGGGCCGTTAAACCCGGTGCCGCCGCCAGTGCCACGCAGTGCTCAACCCAGTCGGGATAGTCAATTGCCCACTGAAGCGCCTGCATGCCGCCAAGGCTGCCGCCTACGACAGCCGCCCAACGCGATATGCCCAGATGCTCTGCCAGCAATTTTTGGCTGCGCACCCAGTCCCGTACCTGGGGTTGTGGAAATTGTGATCCCCAGGGGGTGTCGCCGCCGGACATGGGCGTATTGGGCCCCGTGGAGCCATCGCAACCGCCGAGATTATTCGAGCACACGACAAATAGCCGGTCAGTGTCGATCGGTTTACCGGGCCCTATGGCAAGGTCCCACCATCCGGGACGTTGGTCACCGGCAGCGTGAATGCCGGCAGCGTGGTGTGAGCCGGAAAGAGCATGACAGATTAAAACGGCGTTGCTGGCGGAGGCGTTAAGCGTCCCATAGGTTTCGAACATCAGCTGGTGCTGATCCAATGTTGCGCCGTTACAAAATTGAAAAGGCGTTTGGAAGTGCACGACTTGAGGCGTGACCAAACCTACGCTCTGTTCAGGAAAATTGTGTGCCATGACTTAGAGACCGAATACCAGGCCAGTGGGTAAGCCGACTGACATGGCAAGGTGCCGCAGTGCAATTTGCAGGACATTGAGCGTCACGAAAACCAAAATGGGTGAGAAATCGATGCCGCCTAGATTGGGCAACAGTGCACGAAACGGTGCCATCACTGGCTCAGAAATTTGCCAGATCAGTTCGATGGCGGGATGACGACTGCCGGGTGCGATCCAGCTAACGATAATCATCGCTATCAGGGTAAAAAAATAAAAATTAACCAGCAGGCCCAAAACCCCGATGATGCCCCAAAGTAGCAGCGCTATCGGATCTGGTAGCGCCCATCGCTCCCCCGCGACCCAGGCGATTGCAACCAAAATGACAATTTGAATCACGATTGCCAGTACCCAAGCGGACCAGTCGATTCTGCCGGTAGCGGGTAACGCTCGGCGGAACGGTGAGAGCAATGGATTGGTGAGGCGCACGACCAACTGAGACAGCGGATTGTAGAAATTGACCCGAGAGGCATGCATCACGCCTCGCACCACTATCAGCAAGAGTAGGAACGCACCCAGATTACGTATCAGGTAGAGCGAAATTTCTGTGCCCGCGCCCATATTAACCAAACTCCTCGCCGAGCGTCCTTGCGCGTTCCGCGCAGCGGTGAACCGCGGCCGATACTACGGCATTAAACTGCCCTGCTTCGAGCGCGAGCAACGCCTGCTCTGTCGTCCCCCCAGGACTGGTGACATTTTCCCTGAGCGTTGCGACCGGCAACGCGGAACGCTGTGCCAATTCAGCGGCGCCCATGGCGGTTTGTAGCGTCAGCGCAAGCGCGGTTTCGGGTTCGAGCCCCAACTGTGCACCCGCTTCGGACACCGCCTCGATTAAAGCGAAAAAATAAGCCGGTCCGCTACCCGATACCGCTGTGACCGCGTCTAGCAGTGCTTCCTCGGCTACCCAAAAAGTGATGCCGACCGAATCGGTAACGGCCGCGGCCAGGTTGCGCTGGCTTTCGGTTGCTGCCGTCGAGGCATACAGCGCACTGGCACCTCGACTCACCATGGCTGGGGTGTTGGGCATACAACGAATTACAGGGGTAGCGTCCCCGATATAACGCTGTAGGGATGCGACGGGAATGCCCGCGGCAATCGACAGTAATGCGGTGTCGGGGCCCAGTCGATTTTTAAGGGGAGACAGGGCCGCTGACATGATCTGCGGTTTGACAGCCGCTACGATGAGATCAGCCCCGTCAAAAAGGTGCTCGGGCGAGGTGTCGAGCTGCTCCAGCCCAAGTGCACGGAGCCCCTGTAGCGCTTCCTCGCTGGGGTCTGCAGCCCGGAGCTGTTGGGGGGAGAAACCTGTGTTCAGCAGGCCATTAATCATGGCGCTGGCCATGTTTCCCGCCCCTAGGAAGGCGATTTGAGACTCCATATGGTGGCTGCTGTCCAAGCTAAGATGCGCTAATTATACC
>CAXPKH010000180.1:0-9244 GCA_964217615.1 Luminiphilus sp. | reverse complement strand
AAGTTGGTCGGGACGGCAGGATTTGAACCTGCGACCACCACACCCCCAGTGTGGTGCGCTACCAGACTGCGCTACGCCCCGAACGGACGCGGATCATACCCAAAATTGGTGGGGGATTAAACTGAAGAAAGCAGTGAGCGGGCTTTTTCGAGGTCGCTCAGGCTTTCTCGAATGGCGGCCTGTATCTCCACCGGAGTGGGTTCTCGCCGCTCATTACTGAGCCGCTGCCGCGCCCCACCGATCGTGTAACCCTGCGAGTAAAGCAGGCTTCGAATCGTGCGCACCAGTTCTACGTCTTCTCGCTGGTAGTAACGCCGGTTTCCACGACGCTTTACGGGGCTCAATTGAGGGAATTCCTGCTCCCAGTACCGCAACACATGGGGCTTCACCACACACAACTCACTGACTTCACCGATCGTAAAATACCGCTTACCCGGAATCGCGGGGAGTTCGTCGTTATTGCTGGCGTCAAACATCAAGCATTCCTTCCTCGCCCATGCTCACATCGACTCGCGCCTTAAGTTTTTGTCCCGCTTTGAATGTCACAACTCGTCGGGCAGAGATCGGAATCTCTTCACCTGTCTTGGGGTTACGACCAGGGCGCTGTCTCTTGTCGCGAAGATCGAAGTTACCGAATCCCGAGAGCTTCACCTGTTCGTTGTTCTCGAGACAAATCCGAATTTCTTCAAAAAACTGCTCAACCAATTCCTTGGCCTCGCGCTTGTTCAACCCAAGACGCTCGTGCAGCCGATCGGCTAATTCAGATTTGGTCAGTGCGGTCATATCGCTCTTTAGTGCCGCAGCTTGGCACCCAGTTTTTCCTGCAAAGAGACAATCACTTGAGCCAGTGATTCGCTAATCTCTTCGTCCGTTAGGGTGCGACTTTGGTCGCGGAAAGTCAAACCTATCGCCAGACTTTTCTCCGTTTTAGCGATGCTATCGCCCTCATAAAGATCAAAAATCAGGGCATCACTTACGCTGGGCCCTGCAGCAGCTCGTGCCAGCGCCAAAACCTCAGCCGCCGGAACGGTCTGGTCAACGACAACAGCAACATCTCTGCGAGTTTCCGGGTACCGAGAAATATCCTGATATTGGGGAACACTGCGTTGAATGACGGCGTCGAGGTCCAACTCGGCAACACAGGTATGCCGGGGCAAATCGAGGTCGCTCGCGGCCGTCGGGTGAATGCGACCCACCACCCCGATTACAGCGCCATCAAGCAGAATCTCTGCTGTCTGCCCGTCGTGAAGTCCAGGCTTGGCCGTCGCCCTAAACTCAAGCGCTCCAGTAGCACCCGCCAACAGGACTTCCACCTCCCCCTTGATATCAAAAAAATCGACGGGATCCGATTTTGTAGACCAGCTCTCGGGAGACCTTGATCCGCACATCAACAGCGCGAGGGACGACCTTTGGGTGAAGGTCGCGTCGGGGAAAAACCGCAGGCCTGTCTCAAAAAGACGAACCCTCGGTCGTTGTCGTTTGATGTTATGTGCCGCTGCGCCGAGCAATCCCGGTATCAGCGACGTTCTCATCACCGCCAGATCAGAAGAAATGGGGTTTCTCAGCGCTACGGGATCCAGCTCGGGATCGATAAGTCGCTGCAATTCGGGGCTCACAAAGCTAAATGTAATGGCTTCGCTGAAGCCTCTGGCTACTAAGCGATGTTTGAGCAAGGAGAGGGGCGTCTGATGCTCGGGCTCGACGGTCGCCGCAGCATTGCCCCCGAGGGAACGCGCCGGAATGTTGTCAAAACCATAGAGGCGCGCGACCTCTTCGATCAGATCTGCCTCGCGCCCCATATCAAACCGCCAACTCGGGGCCGTGCACTGCCATTCCCCAGCTGTCGGACCAGCCTCCACCGAAAAACCCAGGGCTGCAAACATGCGTTGCAGCTCCGAATCAGGTAGTGCGATACCGAGCATCTGCTCAATGGCGCTGGTGCGCAAACTCACTGCATCTCTTTGCGGCAGGTCCGCGGCGGACGAGACATCGATCACCGGACCGGCCTCGCCACCCACACACTCTAAAAACAACGCGGTGGCGCGCTCGATCGCGGTGTAGGCCAGTTCCGGATCCACGCCTCTCTCAAAACGATGAGAGGCATCGGTATGTAATCCGTATTGCCGGGCTTTGCCCGCCATCAGTTCTGGCGCAAAAAAAGCGGATTCGAGGAAAAGATGCCGGGTATCGGCGCTCACACCGCTGCCCTCTCCGCCCATGATGCCCGCCATCGCCAGCGCTTTTTGATGATCCGCAATCACGAGGGTTCCCTCGCTCAAGGTTCGCTCCTCACCATCGAGCAATACGATCCGCTCGTTTTCGGTTGCTTCCCTCACCACAATGCCACCATGGAGTGTGTCGAGGTCAAAGGCATGCAAGGGCTGGCCCAGCTCCAGCATGACGTAGTTGGTGATATCGACGACCGCATCAATCGACCGAATACCGGCTCTTCGAAGACGCTCCACCATGAATAGCGGCGTGGGCTTGGCGACGTCGACATTCCGGATGACACGCCCCAAATAGCGGGGACATTTTGGCGGGCATGCAACCTCGACGGGGAACTGGTCGTCGATGGTGGCGGCGACGTCGGCGATCACCGGCATGGTGAGGTTAGTACCGGTGGCCGCCGCAAGATCTCGTGCCACGCCCGCCACACTCAAACAGTCGGCACGGTTGGGTGTGAGTCCAATCTCGATCAGCGTATCGTTTAGGTCCAAATAATCTTCTATGGGCATCCCCACTGGCGCATCGGAGGCGAGAGCCAACAGCCCATCGTGGTCATCCGACAGCGTCAGTTCAGCAGCGGAGCACAACATCCCCTGAGATTCGACACCACGCAGTTTGGCTTTTTTGATTTTGATGCCGCCGGGCAATTTCGCGCCCGGTTGTGCCAAAGGTGCTTTCAAACCCTCTGCCGCATTGGGGGCACCGCACACGATCTGTACAGTCTCTGAGCCGGTATCCACCTGACAAACCCGCAGCTTGTCGGCATCAGGGTGCGGCGTTGCCGAAAGTATCTCAGCCACGATAACGCCACTTAGCCCATCGGCCAGCGGCGTCGCCGAGTCAACCTCCAAGCCCGCCATTGTCAGCCGGTGAGCGAGCTCGGGGGTATCGAGATCCGGATTAACCCACTCCCTGAGCCAGTTTTCAGACAGAATCACGCCGACACCTCAGAGAAACTGCGCCAAAAAGCGCAGGTCATTGTCAAAGTTCAGGCGAAGGTCACCAATGCCGTAGCGCAACATGGCGAGTCGTTCGACACCCATGCCAAAGGCAAATCCCTGAAACCGTGCGGTATCAACACCGCTCATCTCCAGTACCCGCGGATGCACCATTCCACATCCCATAACCTCAAGCCATCCGGTCCCGCTACACACCCGACAGCCTTCGCCCGCGCACTTTACGCACTGAATATCAACCTCGGCAGACGGTTCGGTGAAGGGAAAATAGGAAGGACGAAATCTGACCGCAAGGGCGTCCTGTTCGAAGAACGCATGCAAGAAATCTTGAATGATGCCTTTCAGCTCACCAAAGCTGACGTCGTCATCAATCAGCAGACCCTCGACCTGATGAAACATCGGCGAGTGTGTAAGATCGGAGTCGCAACGATAAACCCGGCCCGGGCAGATCACGCGGATGGGTGGCTCGCGTGTCTCCATGGTTCGGATCTGAACACCCGAGGTGTGGGTGCGCAAGACATGGGTGTCATCGATGTAAAAGGTGTCGTGCATCGCCCTGGCTGGATGATGCGCCGGAATGTTCAGTGCCTCAAAGTTATGATAGTCGTCCTCGATCTCCGGCCCCTCAACCACCTGAAAACCAAAGCGCGCGAAGAAGTCTGTCATGCGTTCAATCGTGCGCGTAATGGGGTGCAGAGATCCCATCGGCTCAAATCTGCCGGGCAGAGTGACATCGAGGCGTTCTTGCGCGAGTTGCTCTCGGATCGCAGATTCCTGCAAGAATTGCTTGCGCTCACTGATTAAACCATTGAGCAGTTGCTTGAGGGCATTAATCTCTGCGCCGGCCTTCGGCCGATCTGCCGCATCCAGCTGACCCAGAGACTTCAGTAGATCAGTCACACGGCCTTTTTTGCCCAGCAAATCGACCCGCAATTTTTCCAGCGCACCGGCGTCTACCGCTGAGGCAATAGCCGCGGTTGCTTCGTTCTTGAGATCATCCAGCGCTTGCATTGAATCGATGTTGCTGATTCGCGATTGATGGTGTCAACACGAAAAAGGGAGACCATAGCCTCCCTTTAACTGCGCTGAACCCAACGACCGCGGTCTCAGCCGTACGTTTCAGGCAGCCAGCGCGGTACGAGCACGCTCGACAACGGCAGCAAATGCCTCTTTGTCGTGCACCGCCAGATCCGCCAATACTCGGCGATCAAGTCCAATCTCGGCACGCTTCAAACCGTTGATGAGCCGGCTGTAGGTCATGCCGTTGGCGCGAGACTGGGCATTGATGCGAGTAATCCACAGCGCCCTAAATTGTCGCTTGCGCTGACGTCGGTCGCGGTAGGCATATTGCCCGGCCTTGGTAACCGCCTGCTTGGCAACCCGGAACACACGCGAACGCGCACCATAGTAGCCTTTGGCTTGCTTTAAAATTTTCTTGTGTCGGCGATGCGCCGTCACTCCACGTTTTACGCGAGGCATAAGTCAGTTCTCCTGATGAAGTTCGGCGTTATTTGGCGCGCAGCATGCGATCGATCAGAACCTCATCCGACTTATGGATCATGGAGGTTCCACGCAACTGACGCTTACGCTTGGTCGTCATTTTGGTCAGGATGTGACTTTTGTAAGCGCTCTTGCGCTTATAGCCACCCGCTGTTTTCTTGAACCGCTTGGCGGCCCCGCTGTGAATTTTTGCTTTTGGCATCTCTACTACTCCGCATTGGCACAACTCGATTTCCCGGTTGTGAGTGAATTAACCGGACATTAGGGCATTCACGGGCCACTAACTCCGTTTTTTAGGGGCGATTACCATGGTCAATTGCCGGCCTTCCATTTTCGGAAACTGCTCGACATTGCCCAATTCGATCAGATCGGCTTCTACTCGCTTGAGTAACTCCATGCCGATTTCCTGATGAGCCATTTCACGACCGCGGTAACGCAGTGTGACTTTGGCCTTATCGCCATTTTCGAGGAAACGTACCAGGTTGCGCAGCTTTACCTGATAGTCACCCTCTTCCGTCCCTGGACGAAACTTCATTTCCTTGATCTGGGTTCGCTTGGCTCGCTTACGCTGTGCCGCTTTCTGCTTCTTGGACTCGAAGACATGCTTGCCGTAGTCCATGATTTTGCAGACGGGCGGATCATTCTCCGCCATCATAACCAGATCCATACCCGCCGCTTCTGCTGCCGCTTGCGCTTCTGCGTTGGAGACGATGCCAACCTGAGTGCCTTCAGCATCAATCAGGCGGACATTTGCCGCGGTTATCTGGTCGTTGGTCAGCGCCTTTTTACTGTTGCCTTCGCTCTTGATACTGCCGGTCTCCCATCAAGGTTTTTTTGGTGGAGGCAGTATTCCGGGCTACTGAGAACAATCGGGCACTTCCTCCAATACAAACAGGTGCGCGAGTTTACTGCCCGTGAGGGCGATTCACAAGCGAAAAGAAAGGTGACAAATCGCCGTTTCAGGACGGCTCGAAGCCACCAGATCGGCTGTTTTTGAGTCGCTGTAGCGCTCTCTTATCGGACTGTGGAGCCTGAGAAATCGGGTCAATCAGGACTCCAGCGAGAGCCGAGTCCAATCTCTGGGCGTGCAACCAAAGCGGCGCTGAAAAAATCGACTGAAATTCCCTGATGTGGCATAGCCGAGCTGTTCGGCAATTACCTGCGTGGGAAATACGCCACTTTCAAGCAGCGGCAGGCACATCTCGGCGCGCACATCGTCTACCAGATCAGAAAAGCGACAGGCCAGATATTTCTCAAATCGCCGCTGTAGCGTGCGTTTGTCGCAATTCAGTCGGGAGGCCAAATGCGTTAAATCGCAATCGCCCTGGGGTAGGTGACTGCGAATCCAGCTGCAGGTGTCGTTTTTCAGCAACTGGACCACCGCATCTTCCTGATAGCGCTCTCGAATTGCGATCACGCTGGTGTCGCCACCATGGGGACGACGATTGGGATTGGGTTTGCTGAGACACTCACGGTCGATCAGCAATTCCGTTTCTGTCGCATTCGCCTCAATGGGCACTCCCTTAAAGTGCTCCGGCCACTCACGACTAAGCTGGGAGGGTTTAATACGGAGCGCGATTGGTTTAAATGCATCACCCAATACGTCGGTAAAACCGGCCACTAACTGCAGGGTCCCCAGCACCAAAATTCGTTCGGCCTGCTGGACAGTTAAGTTGGCGGGCCTGTCTAGCCAGCCGGTGAGCGCTGCATGGTCACCGCGCATACTTCCGGTCCAGTACAATGGCTCTGCGTGGAGGCAGTTGTACATCAGGACCACCCGGATGGCATCTGCCACCGTCTCGGCGCTCTCAATCAAGGACAGCATCACGCCGCTGATGCTACGATCTTGGCGTTGGGCCAGCTCAATAAGGGTCGAATCCGTATCCAAACACAAAGAGTCCAACACTTTGGCAACGTCACCCGCCATTAGCATGGGCGTCAAGCCCTCTCGTAAGACTGCTGACTCAATAATCCGTTCAAACTCTGACAGATAAGCCGGCGTAGGGGCGAACGCTTTGGCGCCCCAAAGTGCAGCTGTACTGATAGCGTGACCCATTGATCCCCAGTATTCTTCTTCTTTGATGCGCGACCATAACAAAGAACTTTCCAAATGTCTTTAACTGCAACCTGCTGGGATATCGGCTATTTTTGAGCCCACAAGCCACTCTCCTGTAGGGCCGGGGCATGGTCGCCCCACGGAACGAGAGACCAGAGACCAGAGAAAAGGAACGAGAGACAGACCCTATGCACCCGATCCTGAAAAGAGTAAAGCGGTCGCCCAGACTGAAGTCGAAAAATCAGTCCCTCGGGGTGTGTGGTCTCGGATTCGGGCGTCAGATGCTCCGACAGACTGGGGCTTCACTGTTGGCGGCCGCACTCTGTGCTGCGGGAGCAACACTTCCCGCCGTTGCCCAGCCCTCTCCCTCTGGATCGGGCGAGCCAATCTCGATCGTATATGGCTACATCACCCATCACTACCTGACCTCGTGGGAAGACCGCAATCTGCCGGCTGGCATACTGCGGGGGCTGCCCCCTCTGGTTGGCGCGCAGCTAGAGGATGAAACGGAAAAGCGCATTGTTTCCTCTTTGCCTGATGACGATGCAGCCCTTGCCGAGACAGGGGCGCCACAATTGGCTGACGATGCAGCAATTCTCTATCAGCTGGATCTCGGTGAGCGCGGCATGCAAATGATCGTCAGCGCAAAGACTGGGCTAAAACCGGGCCACTGCATTGCTCTGGAGCAACGCGGGCTGACCAGCAATTTAAGACGTGTCAGCGAGGCGTTTTGCGACCCCGTCAGTGGGCAGGTGACGGAGAGCGTCGATACGATCAGAGCGCTGCAAGCAGATTATTGCATGCAGGCGATGGCTCGCCTCCAAACTGGCGCAGCCGACACAGAATCCATCAACTCCATGGCGGAGATACAGATGCTGTGCGATGGGGGGTAGCGCGAGTTCGACCTGCCGAGGCCCTTCACTCAGCAATCAGTGAGACACGGAGCGCCCCTTGAGTGCCACCTCGCTGGTCAGCTTGGCCAAGAAACCATCCAGCGTCAGAGACCCCAGATCTTGACCATGCCGCGCACGCACTGAGACCTCGCCTGACGCCATCTCCTTATCGCCCACCACCACCACGTAGGGTACCTTCGCCATCTCGAGCTCGCGGATTTTGAAGCCAATCTTCTCGTTGCGGAGATCCGTCTCAACGCGGAATCCCGCCGCCTGAAGACGTTCCGCCACCTCGGCCGCATAAGCGGCGTGCTTGTCCGTGATATTCGCCACTACCGCCTGCCTCGGCGCCAACCATGCTGGGAACGCGCCCTCGTAGTGCTCAATCAAAATGCCGATAAAGCGCTCAAAGGATCCCAGCACCGCCCGGTGCAGCATCACCGGCACCTTGCGCGCGCCGTCTTCAGCCACATATTGGGCGTCGAGGCGTCCCGGCATAGAGAAATCGACCACGCGTCGTCAAATCGCGCGATCACGGCCTCCGACACCTCGTCCATTTCATGCAAAGTTACACGCGATGGATCAATATCGCACACGTGTGCGGCCAATAGGCGGGCGTCCCGCGTTGCATTTGAAATGTCCCCCTGATCCAACGCGGATGTGCCACGTGCGATCAATGCGCGTAAGATCATCCGTTTAATTCGGCCAACATCGCCGCCTGCGCATCCGCTGTCAGTGCGTCCACGATTTCATCCAAATCACCCGCTAGGATCTGATCCAAACGATAGAGCGTTAGGTTAATACGGTGATCCGTCATGCGGCCTTGGGGGAAATTATAGGTGCGAATGCGTTCAGAGCGATCTCCTGACCCAACCTGCGATTTGCGATCTGCCGAACGTTCATCATGTACGCGTTGGCGTTCCATATCATAAAGGCGCGTTTTTAGAACCTGCATCGCAATCTCACGATTTCGGTGTTGCGATTTTTCCGAACTGGTCACAACCAACCCTGTCGGAAGGTGCGTGATCCGCACCGCAGAATCCGTGGTATTCACGTGCTGCCCCCCCGCACCCGAAGATCGCATCGTATCAATGCGCAGATCATTTGCATCAATGTGAATGTCCACATCCTCTGCCTCTGGCAGTACCGCAACCGTTGCAGCAGAGGTATGCACGCGACCCCCACTTTCGGTTTCGGGAACACGTTGCACGCGATGTACACCGCTTTCGTATTTCATGCGGGCAAAGACGCCTTCGCCTTTGATATGCACAACAACCTCTTTGATACCGCCGATTTCGCTTTGTTGTTCTTCGATCACATCGAACGTCCAACCGCACGCTTCGCAATAACGTTGATACATGCGCAGCAGATCACCTGCGAACAATGCGGCCTCTTCCCCGCCGGTTCCGGGGCGAATTTCCAACATTGCCGGACGCGCATCGGCAGCGTCCTTGGGCAGCAGCGCCAATTGCAGTGCATGTTCCACTTCTGGGATACGTGCCTTGATCGTTGGCAATTCTTCTGCGGCCAAATCCTTCATATCAGGATCATCCAGCATCAATTGCGCCTCTTTCAGATCGGAGAGCAGCGTTTGATATTCTCCGATTTGTTCC
>CAXPKH010000179.1:0-9753 GCA_964217615.1 Luminiphilus sp. | reverse complement strand
CATCCAGAGAGCCACCGAAGTTGCCCGGAATATGGTCACCAAGTGGGGTTTGTCGGAGGCGATGGGTCCGCTGATGTACGACGAAGGTGGAGAGGAAGTGTTTCTCGGCCGCACGGCGGCACAGCCTGCCAAAGCCATGTCTGATGAGACCGCTTTAGCAATCGACCGGGAAGTGCGCAGCATCATTGATCAGTGTTACGCCAAAGCGCATCGGCTACTAGAGGAGAATCGCGACAAGCTGGATATGATGGCAGATGCGTTGATGCAATTCGAAACTATCGACGCCGAGCAGATTGATGACATCATGGCGGGAGAGCCACCTCGTCCACCCAGCGGGTGGTCAGGTGATGACCGCGGCACGCCTCCTGACGCGGGTGAGCCGGAGCCAGCGGGCAGTCCGATAGGTGGCGCGGCAACCGAGCACTGATTACTCCGCCGCAAGAGAGAGTTCGGTGCGGTGACCGGGCACCTTCAATGTGGGTCGCGTTCCATTGATCTAGCCTCGCCCGTTGTCATGGGCATTCTCAACGTTACCCCCGATTCCTTCTCGGATGGCGGCGAGCTATACAGCGACCGCCGGGTCGATTTGGACGCCTTGCTGGCTCGCGCGCAGTCGATGGTGAATGCCGGTGCGCAAATGCTGGACGTCGGCGGCGAATCGACGCGCCCGGGCGCGGAGGCGGTGAGCGAGAACGAGGAGTTGGACCGTGTCCTTGCAGCCGTCGAGGCGCTGTCTGCACGGTTTGACATCATCGTCTCCGTTGATACCAGCACGCCCCGGGTCATGACAGAATGCGCGCGCCTCGGCGCCGGATTTTTGAACGATATTCGCGGCTTCCGGCGGCCCGGTGCCCTTGAGGCCGCCGCAGAGACAGGGTTACCCGTCTGTATCATGCATATGCAGGGTGAGCCGCGTACCATGCAAGTGGCGCCGGCGTATCCCGACCTCATTGCAGACGTGAGAGCATTTCTCGAGGAACGCGTAGCCGCTTGCGTCAGCGCTGGCATCCCAAAACAGCGTATCGTGCTTGACCCGGGCTTTGGTTTTGGCAAGACGGCCGACCAGAACTTTGAGATGCTAATGCGACTACGCGAGCTGTCTTTCGACTCACTGCCGCTTTTGGCGGGATTGTCGCGGAAGTCGATGATCGCCAGTGTTTTGGATCGTGGGCCCGCCGAGCGGCTCTATGCCAGCGTGGGGCTTGCCATGATCGCCGTTGAGCGGGGCGCGCGAATAGTGCGGGTCCATGACGTAGCAGCGACGGTAGATGCGCTCGCCATGTGGCAAGCATTACCGAGGAGTCTTGATGAATGAGTAGGCAGTTTTTTGGTACCGACGGTATTCGCGGCGCCGTAGGCCAGTACCCCGTGACGGCCGACTTTATGCTGAAACTGGGTTGGTCTGCTGGGAGGGTGTTCGCCCGCGAAAATCGCTCGACTAAAGTCTTGATTGGCAAAGACACGCGGGTTTCGGGCTATATGTTTGAGTCTGCGCTGGAGGCCGGATTGGTGGCTGCAGGCGCCAATGTACTGTTATTGGGGCCCATGCCGACGCCAGCCGTTGCTATGTTGACCCGCAGTCAGAAGGCTTCCGCTGGCATCGTTATCAGCGCCTCTCATAACCCTTACACCGATAATGGCATTAAGTTTTTCAACGCCGACGGGAAAAAACTCTCGGATGAGGTGGAAGACGAGATTGAGCAAACCCTGTCGCAACCGATGGAAACCGTGCCGTCACCCGAGCTGGGCAAGGCGAGTCGCATGATTGACGCCTCTGGTCGCTATATCGAGTTCTGCAAAAGCTCGTTTCCACAATCGTTGAGCCTCCGGGGTCTAAAATTGGTACTTGATTGTGCCCATGGCGCGACCTATCAGATCGCACCTCAGGTTTTTACTGAATTGGGTGCTGAGGTCGTCGTGATCGGCGCCGAACCTGACGGCTACAACATCAATGATGGTGTCGGTTCCACTGCACCCGCTGCGCTGCAGGCCAGAGTGCTGAGTGAACAGGCCGATGCCGGAATCGCTTTCGACGGAGACGGCGATCGCGTGCAGTGTGTGGCAGCAGATGGCAGCGTGATAGACGGAGATGAACTGCTGTTTATTATTGCGAGTGATCTCGTCAAACAGAACCGGGCTCCTGCGGGGGTGGTGGGCACCTTGATGTCTAACCTGGGTCTTGAGCAAGCACTGCAGGAAAAAGGGGTGGAGCTGGTCAGGGCTCAGGTGGGTGATCGCTTTGTTCTGGAGGAGATGGCGCGGCGCGGTTGGCAACTGGGCGGTGAGGCGTCGGGTCATATCATTTGCGGTGAGCAAACCACCACAGGGGATGGCATCATCGCGGCGTTGCAGGTGATGGCCGCGGTCGTGCGTTCGGGCGAGAGCCTGCTCACCCTCAAAAGTGGCCTCTACAAATACCCGCAGACGCTACTGAACGTGACTGTGCCCCCGGATTTTCGCTTGGATGAATGTACTGCTGCGCTCGATGAGAGTCGGCGGGTGGAGGCAGAATTGTCGGGTCGAGGGCGTCTGGTCTTGCGCCCATCTGGGACCGAGCCATTGATCCGCGTCATGATTGAAGGCACAGATGGCAGCGAAAACCAGCGCCTGGCTGAGCGCATCGCACAGGCGATTAGCGACGCCCATTAGGTCATCTTCCCATTATTGGGTAGTGCTGGATTTGCGGGTTCAGTTACCTTAAACCGCGTGCAAGTCGCTTGCGGCTCGCAAGCCTGATCGGTATGATTCCGCGCCCCGATCGATGCATTGCGCCGCTTGGGGGCATGAGAGGAGTTCCCATGGAACAGATCACACTGATGGTTCACCTGCTGGTCGCGATTGCTTTGATCGGGCTGATTTTGTTGCAGCGTGGCAAAGGGTCGGATATCGGCGCTTCATTTGGTGCGGGCGCGTCGCAGACGCTCTTTGGCAGTGCCGGGAGTGGTAACGCGCTGACCCGAATGACCGCTTGGTTGTCTGCTATCTTTTTCGCCAGCAGTTTTGGTCTCGCGGTGATCGCCGATAATCGCACGGCAGATGAGGATGACCTCGGATTCGATATCCCGGCGTCAGAAATCGTTGAAGCACCCGTTGAAGAAAGCGACTTGCCTACGGGCGAGCTTGATTTTCCGGCCAGCGGCGCCTCCGACGATGCGCCTGTCTTAGATGGCGAGTGAATACGCGGAAGTGGTGGAATTGGTAGACACGCTATCTTGAGGGGGTAGTGGCCTATGGCTGTGCGGGTTCAAGTCACGCCTTCCGCACCAAACTGAAAAGGCTCCCGATTTGGGGGCCTTTTTAGTTTGATGCTTCCGGTGGCGAAAGACCCGACACCATCAACGTTGTCGGCTTTGACGAAAGCGGCACTAGCGAACCAAGCCCGCTTGCGGGAGCAAAAATCGATCTTGTTCCGCCAGGATTCTGGCGCACCTAGTTACTGCTGCTCTGGCGGCCTCTACGTCGCTACGCCTGATCGGCCCCATCGCTTCCATTTCTTCTAAAAACAGTGCTTTAGCACGGCTGGACATGCTGTTGAGGAACGGGTCGCGAAGGTTTTTGGCCAGACCTCTGAGCGCGATCATCAGTACGGTAGGCTCGACTTCGCGCACCAGAGTTTGAAGGCTTCGGGCATCAGCGATGGCGAGCTTTTCGAAAGGGACAATCTGGTCACTGATCTGTTCTGCGAGGCTCGTGTCGATTTCGTAGAGCTGATTGAGCACGGCGTCAGCTCCAGACAGACTCATCCCGGAAACAATTCGAGCTGCCGTTTGAATACCGCCCAATTTGATGGTGGGTCTCGGACGCATCAGTTACTTCTCAGTTCACCAAGCACGATATTTTTACCGTACTGTGGGACCGCTTTTTTTTCAAATTCGCGGCCCGGTACGCAGTGCAGAGAAAACGATTGCTCAACCTGCGGCTCGGTGTCGATATTACGCGGGTTGACGGCGGTGGTTTCGGTTCCTATACTCCCGCGCCTCAGTTTGTGGTGTTGACACCACGGTGACGCCTGCGGCTGCTATGTCGACATAGTCAGCCGCTAACAAGGGGGCGGTCACTGAGAGTATTGATGCGGGGTGGAGCAGCCTGGTAGCTCGTCGGGCTCATAACCCGAAGGTCGTCGGTTCAAATCCGGCCCCCGCTACCAATTTGACGGCGGCTTGTTGCTCGCTGACCGTCACCTCGGAAGCCCCTGTTGGGGCTTTTTTGTGGCTGTCCGAAAGACGCGGCCGGTAGGAGGAAGACATGTCGGGAAAGGAAGCGCAATTAATGCAGCTTTTGCAACCGACTGTGGAGGACATGGGGTACTCGTTGTGGGGTATCGAGTTGACCTCACCCGGAAGGCGACCAACGGTCCGGATTTATATCGAGGCCGAGAGCGGGGTCAGCGTTGATGATTGCGCTCAAGTCAGTCATCAGGTGAGTGGTGTTTTGGATGTAGAGGATCCGATCAGTGGGGAGTACACACTGGAGGTCTCCTCACCGGGAATCGACCGGTTGCTGTTTCGGCCCGAGCAATACGCGCCGTATGTGGGTGAAATAGTGGATATCCGATTGCGGCTACCCGTGGAGGGCAGGCGAAGGTTTAAAGGTGTTCTGGCCTCTGCGGATGGCGAAACCGCCGTTGTGCAGATTGACGAGCAGGAATACAGGTTGCCGCTCCGATCGGTAGATCGAGCGCGGGCGATGCCCAGATTGGAGTTTGGGCAGAATAAGTAATCGAACGGTGGTACTGGGTTAACAGAGGGTCGATGTATTTCGGCTCGCCTAACGGGCAGAGAGTGAAGCGATGAACAAAGAAATCCTGATGGTCGCAGAAGCGGTCTCCAATGAGAAAGGGGTGTCAGAGGACATCATCTTTGAGGCGATCGAACTGGCGCTGGCGACTGCAACCAAAAAGCGCTACGACGAGGATGCCGATATCTTGGTCACCATCGACCGAGAATCGGGTGATTACGTGACCAAGCGACGTTGGCTGGTGATGCCCGACACGGAGTTGGCGCTGCTGGGGACGCAGTTCACGACCGAGGAGGCCGCCGAGGTCAACACCGCCCTACAACCTGGTGACTACCACGAAGAAGTCGTCGAAAACGTTGATTTCGGCCGTATTGCCGCCCAAACAGCGAAACAGGTCATTGTTCAGCGTGTTCGCGATGCCGAGCGGGCGCAGATCGTTGATGAGTATCGGGGCCGGGTAGGAGAGTTGTTAGCGGGCACGGTGAAAAAAGTCACCCGCGACAACATTATTGTCGATTTAGGCAACAACGCTGAAGGTCTTCTGCCCCGCGGTGAGCTTGTTGGCAGAGAGACCTTCCGTATTAATGACCGTGTCCGGGCCATTTTGACCGAGATCAACACTGAGTCTCGCGGGCCGCAGCTGATTTTGTCGCGCGCTTGTCAGGAGATGTTGGTCGAACTCTTCAAAATAGAAGTCCCCGAAATATCAGAGGGCGTCATTCAGATCAGGGCAGCTGCCCGAGATCCCGGTTCGCGCGCCAAGATTGCCGTTAAAACGGGAGACCAGCGTATTGACCCGGTTGGCGCTTGCGTGGGCATGCGAGGCTCCAGAGTGCAGGCGGTATCGAACGAGCTCGACAATGAGCGTGTCGACATCATCCTGTGGGATGACAATCCCGCGCAGCTGGTGATCAATGCCATGTCGCCGGCCGAGGTGGAGTCGATTGTTGTAGACGAGGATAACTCTACGATGGAAGTCGCGGTCGCGGAAGATAATCTGGCTCAGGCGATCGGCAGAGGCGGACAAAATGTCCGGCTCGCCTCGGATCTGACGGGCTGGATCATCAACGTGATGAGCCTTGACGAAGCCATCGAGAAACAGGAAACCGAAGCGGGTGAAGTGATCGAGCAGTTCATGACCGCATTGGATATCGATGAGGACATTGCGATTGTGCTTGTTGAGGAGGGTTTCACTACCCTCGAAGAAATTGCCTATGTGCCGTTGGAAGAGATGAATGCCATTGAGGGCTTCGATGAAGAAATCTCCGAGGAGCTTCGGGCGCGGGCAAAAGACGCGTTGCTGACATTGGCTATTGCTTCGGAAGAACAACTGGATGCCAATGAGCCCGCCGAAGACTTGCTGACAATGGACGGCATGGATAAGCACCTCGCATTTGTATTGGCGGGTCGCGGCATCGTTACGATGGAAGACCTTGCTGAGCAAGGAGTTGATGATCTCCTTGACATAGAAGACATGACTGAAGAACGCGCGGCAGAGCTCATTATGACGGCTCGCGCCCCTTGGTTCGCGGAGGAAGAGGAGGCAACTGCCTGAGGTCTATCAGGTGGTGATTGCATTCTAGCGACCGAGCGAATAGGGAGAGAGAAATGGCACAAGTGACAGTAGCGCAACTGGCAGAAACCGTAGGGGCCTCCGTGGACCGGCTTTTGTCGCAGATGAAGGATGCGGGATTGCCTCACGCCTCGGCCGAGGAGGGTGTGTCAGAGGAGGATAAGCAGACGCTGCTTGCCCACCTCAAGCAAAGCCATGGCGAGCGTGCAGAGGCCGGAGCGCCCAAAAAAATTACGCTCAAACGTAAATCTGTCAGCACGCTGCGTGCGGGTGGTGCGGGGAAACGCACCATCAACGTCGAAGTCAGAAAAAAGCGGACTTACGTTAAGCGAGAAGAGCTTGATGATACGGGTGCCGAGCCAGATGCAGACGGAGAGACCCCGGTAGTCGCTGAAGCCGCCGCTAATGTCGATGTCGCCGCTCAGCCAACCGCTGATGAAATGGTGCCTGTTGAGATTGATGAATCGGTCGATGAATCGGATCCTGAGCTGTTGCGCCAGCGTGCAGCTGCCAGACGCAAGGCGGAGGAGCAGGCGAGAAAGCTTGAGTTAGATGCTGCGGTGAAGGCGCGGGCAGAAGAAGCTGCGCGTCAAGCCGAGGAGGCAGCGGCGCAACCGGGTGCCAAAGAGGCGGATCGAAAGCCCAAGCGACTGCACGCCGCTCCGACAAAAGAGGGCACTTTACCCGCTAGAGATGAGCTCCGAAGACGTTCGAACAAAGGGCGCCTTGAGCGGGGCGCTGTACCAGGAGCCAGGGGTAAGCAGCGCGGACACAATTTGTCGATCACCGACCTTGAGGCTGCTGAGGCCGGCGTAGCACGCCGCCGCGGTGGACGAAAGAGAAAGCTGCATGATGAACCCAACCAGCACGCCTTTGAGCAACCCACTGAAAAAATCATCTATGACGTGAACGTTCCTGAGAGCATCACGGTGGGCGATCTGGCGCAGCAGATGGCGGTTAAGGCGGGCGAGGTGATCAAGGAACTGATGAGCCTCGGTGTTATGGCCACCATTAATCAGGTCCTAGATCAGGACACAGCCACCTTGGTCGTCGAAGAACTTGGCCACCGTGTTGTGCTCAAAAGCGCAGAAGAAGTTGAGGAAAAGCTGGAAGAAACGCTGGCAAGCCAGGGGGGAACCCCAGAGCCACGAGCACCCGTTGTCACGGTCATGGGGCACGTCGATCACGGCAAAACGTCACTGCTTGATTACATTCGAAAGTCAAAGGTTGCCAGTGGCGAAGCCGGCGGGATTACCCAGCACATCGGCGCATATCACGTCGAGACTGACAAAGGGATAATCACTTTCTTGGATACTCCCGGGCATGCTGCGTTCACTGCAATGCGCGCAAGGGGCGCTAAGTCAACGGACATCGTGGTGTTGGTTGTTGCAGCGGACGACGGCGTCATGCCTCAGACAGAAGAGGCCATTCAACACGCCCGAGCGGCCGGCGTGCCGATTGTCGTGGCTGTCAATAAGATCGACAAGGAAGCGGCTGATCTCGAGCGCGTCAAGACAGAGCTTGCCGCGAAAGAAGTGATTCCTGAGGACTGGGGTGGTGATACTCAGTTTATCCCCGTGTCGGCGCATACCGGCCAGGGGATCGACGAACTCCTCGACGCCTTGTTACTGCAGTCTGAGCTGCTGGAACTCACGGCGCCAGCGGACGTCCCGGCTTCGGGCATTGTCATTGAATCGCGGCTCGACAAGGGTCGGGGTGCTGTGGCTTCGCTTTTAATACAGCAAGGAACGTTGCGACAGGGGGATATTGTACTGGCCGGGCTGCAGTATGGTCGTGTCAGGGCCATGCTCGATGAGAACGGCAGCCCGATCAAAGAGGCGGGCCCAAGCATTCCAGTGGAGGTGCTGGGGCTGGACGGAACCCCGGACGCGGGGGATCCCGTGGTCGCGGTGGAAAGTGAAAAGAAGGCGCGTGAGGTCGCGGATTTCCGACAGGAGAAGATGCGCTCGTCCAAATTGGCGCGCCAGCAAGCTGCCAAGCTCGACAATATGTTTGAGACCATGACCGCGGGATCGGTCGAAACGCTGAACTTGATTATCAAGGCAGATGTTCGCGGCTCATTTGAGGCACTGCAAGGTGCGTTGGCGGATTTGGGCAACGAAGAGGTCAAAGTCAATATTGTCTCGGGCGGCGTAGGCGGTATCTCCGAGACAGATATCAGTCTCGCGGTTACCAGCTCCGCCATCATCATCGGGTTTAATGCGCGTGCCGATACCAAGGCCAGAGCCATGGCCGAAAACGAAGGTATCGAGATTCGCTATTACAATGTGATCTACGATTTGATCGACGACGTGCGGGCAGCACTCTCGGGGATGCTCTCGCCAGAGATGCGCGAGGAGATCGTCGGGATTGCCGAGGTGCGTGACGTCTTCCGGTCGCCCAAGTTTGGTCAGATCGCGGGCTGCATGGTGATCGAGGGTACCGTGTATCGGTCCAAGCCCATCCGCGTGTTGCGTGACAATGTTGTAATTTACGAGGGGGAACTCGAGTCCCTGCGTCGCTTCAAGGATGATGCCAATGAAGTGCGCAATGGCACGGAGTGTGGCATTGGGGTGAAAAACTATACCGATGTAAAGGTAGGTGACCTGATCGAAGTCTTCGAAGTCAACGAGATTGCCAGGAGCCTCTGAGCCCACGCTATGGGTAAAGAGTTTGAGCGGACCGAGCGGGTCAGTCAGTTCCTGCATAAGGAATTGGCGCACTTACTTCAGACTGCTGTCCGAGACCCTCGTGTCCAACAGGTAAATCTGACGGGCGTTGAAGTCAGCCGCGACCTGTCTCATGCCAAGGTGTTTTTTACGCTGATGGAGGACTCCACGCCGCAACAACGAGCGGAAATGACGCGCGTCCTGGAAAAAGTGGCGGGTTTTTTGCGATCCCAGTTAGCTAAGGTTTCGTCCATGCGCACCGTGCCGCGCCTGGGTTTTCGATTTGACGAGAGCGTTGGTCGGGGCCGCGATATGGAGAGCTTGCTAAAAGAAGTGCGGCGAGCCGATGAGGAGCTTTTCTCTGCGCCGCCTCAGGCGGGACCTGATTCTTCGGCGGATTAATGGCACGTCGGCGAAAAGGTCGGCAGGTAGACGGGCTACTGGTGCTAGATAAGCCAAGCGGTATCACCTCCAACTCAGCGCTGCAGCATGCCAAGCGCCTCTTTGGCGCGGCAAAGGCGGGCCATACCGGCAGCCTGGATCCACTGGCGACGGGCGTGCTTCCGTTGTGTTTCGGTGAGGCCACGAAGTTTTCTCAGTTTTTGCTCGACGCTGACAAGGAATACACCAGCACTTTTGTGCTGGGTGTGGGCACCGATACGGCGGACGCGGATGGCGATGTGCTCGCTCAGGCATCGGCTTTGCACATCACACCGGAGGCAATTGCCCAGGCACTTGCGACATTATCCGGACCGATCGAGCAGATCCCGCCCA
>CAXPKH010000178.1:0-7624 GCA_964217615.1 Luminiphilus sp. | reverse complement strand
TACCCGAGGCCCCAATCCGCTATGGCTCCAGAGAAGGAGCCCAGGAAGCGCACGAGGCAATTAGACCCTCCGATGTGAGATTAAAGAGCCATCAACTTGCAGGTATGGAGCCCGATGCAGAGCGACTCTACGATCTGATTTGGCGGCAATTCGTCGCCTGTCAGATGACTCCCGCCCGCTATCTCTCGACCACGCTGGTGGTGTCCGCAGCAGATTGCCGTCTGACCGCGAAGGGGAGGGTCGTAGAGTTTGACGGCTTTACCCGGATTCAACCGCCGGCCGCCAAAAAGGGTGATGATGCGGTGCTTCCGGCCATATCGGTTGGTGACACCCTTCAGGTTGCAGAGTTCGATCCAAAGCAACACTTCACTAAGCCCCCGGCGCGATATGGCGAGGCAAGCTTGGTGCGGGAGATGGAAAAACGCGGCATAGGTCGACCTTCGACTTACGCCGCGATCATCTCAACCATTCAGGATCGGGGATATGTCCGTCTGGAGAATCGGCGGTTTTACGCGGAAAAAATGGGCGATATTGTCACCGAGCGGCTGCAGGGTAGTTTTAGCGACTTGCTTGACTACGGTTTCACGGCACTCATGGAAGAGCGACTCGATGAGGTGGCGCAGGGCGCCCTTCCTTGGACCGACCTGCTGAACGAGTTCTACACCGACTTCAGTGGCAAATTGGCACAGGCCGCCAATCAGGGTCCCGATGGCATGCAGCCCAACGACCCGACGCCGACGGGAATTCCCTGTGACGCTTGCGGCCGCCCTATGCAAATCAGAACAGCCAGCACCGGCGTGTTTCTGGGCTGTTCAGGCTACAACCTGCCGCCAAAGGAGCGATGCAAGGAGACGGTGAATCTTATTTCCGGCGATGAGGCTATTAGCGTTGATGCCGACGATGAGGCGGAATCGCGTCTGCTGCTGTCCAAGCACCGATGTGGGCAGTGCCATACGGCCATGGACAGTTATCTGATCGACGAATCTCGAAAGCTTCACGTGTGTGGCAATAATCCCGACTGCTCAGGATATGAAGTAGAGCAGGGGCAGTTTCGTATTAAAGGCTACGACGGTCCCGTGATTGAGTGCGACAAGTGCGGCGCCGATATGCAGCTCCGCACCGGGCGATTTGGAAAGTATTTCGGCTGCAGTGAATCCCAATGCACGAACACCCGCAAGTTATTACGTAATGGGGAGGTGGCTCCGCCGAAAATGGATCCGGTTCCTATGCCGGAGTTGGCGTGCGCCAAGGTTGAGGACCATTATGTTTTGCGTGATGGCGCGTCAGGGATTTTTCTGGCCGCCAGCCAGTTCCCTAAACACCGGGAGACCCGTCCGCCGTTTGTAGACGAACTTCTGCCGCATCAGGCGGAGATCGATCCTAAGTATCATTACCTCTTTGATGCGCCATTAACGGATGATCAGGGAAACCGATCGCAGATTCGCTATAGCCGAAAAACCAAAGAGCAGTACGTGATGTCGGAGCGGGACGGTAAGCCCAGCGGCTGGCGCGCGCTCTTTGTCGATGGGCGGTGGGTCGAGGACGGTACCGCAAAGAAACCCAAGGCTAAAAAGAAAGCTAAAGCAAAACCCAAGGCCAAGTCTCGAGCTAAGGCAACAGCTAGGGTTCCTGAGGCGGTCGATTGAGCCATCCTCTGGCATTTGCTAATCAGAGTATTTATCACGGCAGAATTTTGCTCACGGGTTGGCGTCACACCGAGGACCAGCAGTCGGATCCGCGGGAGCAAGTAGCGCTTGCGTACGCGCCGATCGTGAGGGAAAAATTTCTCGACGCCTACGGCTGGCTGTTGCTGGCTGCGTGCCGCGTCGTTCAGGTGCCCGAGCGACCGCCCCACTCGGTGAGCGAGCTGCCGCCGTTACCTGCAGGTCTCGTGCGGCCGGCGGAGGTTGACGCCTGTGCTGCCCTCGAGTCCGACGGATGGATAGCGTCCCTCAAGCGGCCCATCACGCGTGCTTCGTTCTCTCCCCGGCCAGGACAACTGGCTTCGGACGTGTCTAACGTTGAGCGCAGTCATTTTGAGGCCTGGCTGCAACAGCTCGAGGGCCTGTCAGGCCTGATAGCCGACGCCATTGACGAGTCATAGGCTACGGGCGCGCCAAGACCTCGCCTGACCCGAGTGGCAGATGTCCGGCGAGAGTGTTACCGTGGGGTATCGCTCGGTGGTTTTGTGGAGCGATCAATCAGAAAAGAGGACATTGAGTGTCTACATCCTTGCTTGAAATTGTGGATCTAGGTGATGGAGAGGTGGTGCTTCAACGCGTCGAAGACGAGTCAGAGCCACTGGTCAGTATCCAGTTTTCCGATGAGGCAAATGCGTACCTCATGGGAAACAACCTGGAAATCGCCAGAGTCATGATCCAGGCTGGCATCGAGGCAGCGGCACGGTTGTCTGAGGTTAATAACCTCGAGGTCGATACCGCTGACATGTCAGAGAGACGAACGCTGCACTGAGCTCTCGCCGGCGTTAGGTTACAGCGGGGCGATTGGTTCCGTAGTACCCCCGGAAGCTGGAAAGGAAAGCTTCGGGGTTCGCTTCCCCCTCAAATAAATCAGATCAAATAAAATAAACCGGGTGACGCGACCCAATGACTGTGCGACCCGTAAGGGATGCGTGCCCGATTGGCGGCCTCAGAGCTGCTGGCGAATCACCCCGACACTAATGCCCTCTATTGCCACCTCGGTCTGACGGAGATCCACTACGATGGGGTCGAAGTCGGGGTTTTCTGGCAGTAATTTCAGCGTGTGCTGACCCGAGCGCTTGAGTCGTTTTACGGTCACTTCATCTTCGATGCGCGCGACAACGATCTGACCGTCCCTGGCTGTCGCTGTGTTATGAACCGCGAGAAGATCGCCGTCGAGAATGCCCGCGTCTCTCATGCTGTCGCCTGTGACTCTGAGCAGAAAATCCGCGCTGGGTGAAAAAAAGCCGGGTGACAGCTCGCAGTAGTCTTCTATGTGCTCGGCCGCCAAGACCGGAGCCCCCGCTGCAACGCGCCCGATGATCGGGAGTCCGCTACTTTCGGTCAGGCGAATGCCGCGAGAGGCGCCGGCGATCATCTCGATGGCACCTTTTCTCGCGAGCGCGCGGAGATGCTCCTCAGCCGCGTTGGCTGATTTAAAACCCAATTCCCGGGCAATATCCGCCCGCGTCGGCGGATAGCCTGTATCGGCAACATACTCGCGGATGACGTCGAGTACCTGCTGCTGTCTGGCGGTTAGCTTCATGGCGTCGGCTCCAGTTCCAGTGCTGATCATATATACACACTGTTTTTTTGTACAGCGATATGTTGTGCCCGATGCGGGAAGGTGGGTTACGATAGATTTCTTGTTCTGGGAGCGGTGTCGTCAATGTTGTTCTTAAGAGATCTCGTGGAGCCTCTCGCTACGTTCTTGCACTTGCCGACTGACGGCATGGTATTTGCGGTGTTGCTGCTGTCTGGGGTGGTGGGTCACTACGGTATTTATCGGACGGTAAAAGCCCTGACGGTCGCCGCGGATCGCACTGATACGCGCTGGGATGATGTTGTTCTATACGCGATTTTTCCACCCATTCAATGGGTGATGTGGGTGGTTATCGGGCTGCTCTCTCTGTCGCTTTTCAGTGTGCTGGACGGCATTCGCGAGGCGTTAATGACGCTCTCGGATACGGCCATACTGTTGCTGGTAGGTTGGCTTGCTCATCGGCTCAGTCGCGGTGTTGAAGAAGAGTTGTTGGGCGAGCACCGGGGCGCGCTGGAGTCGGGAGAGCGCGCCACGATCAGTGCGGTGGCTAGGCTCAGCAGGATCGTGCTCTGGGTAATCGCGGGCATTATGATCCTGCAATCGCTCGGTGTATCGGTGTCGGGCTTGCTCGCTTTTGGCGGCGTGGGCGGTATTGCAGTGGGCTTTGCCGCCCGGGATTTACTCGCTAACTTTTTAGGCGGCCTCAGTATATTTCTCGATCGCCCTTTTGCAGTGGGCGACTGGATCAGGTCACCTGACCGGGAAATTGAGGGGACGGTGGAGGATGTTGGATGGCGCGTTACGCGGATCAGAACATTCGATCAGCGACCGCTCTATGTTCCCAATTCGGTCTTCTCCACGGTTGCGATCGAAAATCCGTCGCGGATGCGAAATCGTCGCATTTACGAGACGATTGGTGTGCGCTACAGCGATGCGGGCGCGATGGCAGCTATTGTTTCTGAGGTTGAAACGATGCTGCGAGCGCATGACGCGATTGACCAATCGCGGACCCTGATTGTGAATTTCGTCTCTTTCGGTGCCTCGTCACTGGATTTCTTTGTCTATACGTTTACACGCACCACCGACTGGGTTACGTACCACGGGGTGAAGCAGGAGATACTGTTGAATATCTTGGCGATTATCGAGGGTCAGGGTGCCGAGATTGCTTTTCCAACGCGCACCGTATTGCTCGATCCTGTAGATCCTGAGTCAGGTGCAGATTCGGGAGTTGCCTGAGTCTCAAGGGTGCGAACTGCGGGCGTCAGTCATTGCTCAGGGGGATCGATTTCCCGCAGCATCGCGCCACGCAGGTATAACTCATACCAGGTAAGCTCGCGCCAAATCGCCAATACTTTAATCACAGGGTGATCGTAGTACCGGAGCCGATTCTCCGACAAAGGCACCGTGTCTGAGACGTGAATCAAATGCCGCCAAGGCCACTCGGGAGGGGGCAAGGCGCCGGCCACGTCCGTTTCTTGATGAGAGTCGACCCCTTGGTCTTGCTCGGGCGAGCCGCGGGTTTGATCCTCCGCTTCCATCGCGCCTGGGCTCAGGCTTATGAGCGCGCCGCCGGGCGATGACGTGTAGGTATCCTCGGACGCTGTCGCCGCGGGGGGCTGTATGGCAGCCGATCCAGCAACCCGGGTAATACGCGGTGGTGAGGGTGGTGGTGGGTCCATCTTAAAAATATCAGGGAGGTACTCGCCCTGCGTGTTGGCCCAAATATTCAGCCCGAGGCGCCAGGCGTTATCCCGCGGTAACAACTGAATAAAGCCTTGCGCTCGGGGGTAGCTGTCTCGGTCTCCCGACACCAGCATGATCGGGAGATTTTCGCTCCCGGGTCCCTGCAGCCACGCCGCAGCCGCCATCAGCTGGTCGCTACTGTTTCTGCGATAACGTTCAAGCCCCGGCGCCAGCTTGGTGAGCGGGAGTTTTTCGAAGGTCGCGGGAAGGGGAATGGCTGTGGCCGCGATTTGCACGGGAAGGAGTTCTGCGCGCTGCTCTGGGGGTGCAAAAGGGACACTGATATCCGACGCGAACTTATCCCAAGGATCCTCGGATACCAGCGATTCCAGAGACAATAGGGGAGTTGCAGGTGTTTCTGGCGCAGAGGCCTCGAACGGGAGTATCGGGTCGGTATCGAGCGTTTCAAGAGGCTCGCCAGAGTCAGCGTCATCCGCCGATGATACGCCCTCTCGCTCTGCGGGACTTGTTCCCATGCCCAGATCAATCAGCTCGTCGATCAACGCAAGGTCGCCCTCAGTCAGCATTGTACTCGGGGGCAGCCAAGGAGCCAGTGGTGCTTCAGCCTCATAAATCATGGTGTGGCCAGAGAGGCTGTGCCGCATTCGAGCGTTTTCCTGTGTCAAGGATTTCTCGGGGGACAGCGTGTTTTCCTGAAGCCAACGCCAGCGACTGGGGTAACCAGGCTGGGGCAGTAGCGGCCACGTTTCACTCTGCAGTACCTCAGCCTCGGAATTGATTAGGACGACAACTTCAAATTCATACCAGCCAGAGTGTTCGAACCCGCCCGGCAGCGGGGCAGCAGCCAGTCCACTGCTCAAAATGAGAGCAGAAAATAACGGGAAAGTGAGCCGCATCATGCCGCTTCCAGCCAGGGGTTCATCAGGTTTTCTACAAACTCCGCTCTGGAAATGAGCGTTGGTAGGGTTTTTTTCACCCGCAGCTTGCCATTGGCGCTGAGACTGTAGCAAAGGGGTTCTGCTTGGATCAGTTTAACAATAGCGGCGGGCTCAACTGCCGTTGAAGACTTGAATTCGATGCTACCTCCCTCGTCAGTCATATCGATCTCGCTGATGCCGAGTTTTTGCGCGCTGACCCGCAACTGGGCGCAGGTAAATAGATTTTTGATCGGTTCGGGAAGCAAGCCGAAACGATCGATCATCTCCACCTGTATCTCTCTCAGCGCGCTCTCACTCTGAGCTTGCGCGATTCGCTTGTAGAGTACCAGCCGGGTGGTGATGTCAGGCAGGTAAGATTCCGGAATCAGTGCGGGCACGTGTAGCTTGACCTCCGTGCCACTGTCCAGCGGTTGATCGACGTCGGGTATATCGCCCCGCCGTAGCGCGGAGACCGCGCTGTCCAGCATTTCAAGATAAAGCGTGAAGCCCACCTGATGTATTTGTCCGGATTGCTCTGCTCCCAGCAATTCTCCCGCGCCTCGTATTTCCATGTCGTGCGAGGCGAGTTGGTAGCCCGCGCCAAGATCCCCCGCGGCCTCGATCGCGTCGAGTCTCTTTTGTGCGTCAGCAGTGATGACGCTCCGGGGTGGACTCAGTAGGTAGGCATAGGCTTGATGGTGGGATCTACCCACACGACCACGGAGCTGATGGAGTTGCGCCAATCCGAAGCGATCGGCACGCTCTATGATGATGGTGTTGGCGTTGGGAATATCGATCCCGGTTTCGATAATGGTAGAGCACACGAGTATGTGATGCTGCTGATGATAGAAATCCTTCATGACGCGCTCCAGCGCCTGTTCTCGTAACTGCCCGTGGGCGACGCCAATCGACAATTCAGGAAGCAGCTCGCTCAGTTTTCGCGCGGTTTCCTCTATGGTTCTCACCTCGTTATGGAGATAGAAGACCTGCCCACCGCGGAGTGTCTCTCTCAGTACCGCCTCCTTGACCAGTGCGATACTGTGCTCTCTGACGAAGGTTTTGATTGAGAGGCGACGAGCGGGCGGAGTGGCGATGATAGACAAGTCGCGGAGCCCTCCCAGCGCCATATTGAGCGTTCGTGGGATGGGGGTTGCCGTCATGGTGAGGATGTCCACTTCGGCGCGCAATGCCTTAATTGCTTCTTTCTGCTTGACACCAAAGCGGTGCTCCTCATCGATGATCAGCAGCCCGAGGTCTTTAAAGCCAAAATCGCTTTGCAGGAGTTTGTGCGTGCCCACCAGAATATCGATTTTCCCCGCGCGGACCCGCTCGACGATGTTTTGCAGGTCCTTGCTCGATTTAAAGCGGGAGACCACCTCGACCGTGTAGGGCCAGTCTGCGAAGCGATCACGAAAGTTGGCATGGTGCTGACTGGCCAGCAGGGTGGTGGGTACCAGCACAGCGGTTTGCCTGCCGTTCTGTGCGGCAATAAATGCAGCGCGCATGGCGACTTCGGTCTTGCCAAAGCCAACGTCACCGCAGACCAGTCGATCCATCACCTTGGATGCACACATGTCTTCCTGAACGGCTCGAATTGCTGCGGCCTGATCGGGTGTTTCCTCAAAGGGAAAGGCCTCGCAAAAGCGCTGCCATTTCTGCTCGTCGAGCGCATGGGCATGACCCTCGCGCGACTCTCTTCTCGCGTAGACTTCGAGGAGTTGCGCCGCGACATCCGCTGCGCGCTCCTGCGCTTTCTTCCG
>CAXPKH010000177.1:0-4560 GCA_964217615.1 Luminiphilus sp. | reverse complement strand
TCGATCCAAGGCGGCACCTGAGGATGCGCCGTTCGCGTGTGATACGACTCGCTGAAATTCACCGAGGCGAACTTCCAATTCGTGTTTAGACGAATTTTCCTGGCGAAAATACGGACCGCCGTTTCCATCGGGTAATTCTTGTAAATCTCGGGCAGGGGGTGCAGGTACTCCATCAGACCCGGACTGTCGTCGCTAAAGCTATACCAGACAAAGCCGCCCCAGGTTTCACATCGGAGTTCCTTTAACCGCAGTTTTCCGCAAGGATTGCCCTGCGAGAAATTCTCAGGGTCGTGCACTGACTGCAACACACCATCCAACCCCCAAACCCAGCCGTGATAGCGGCAATGAAATGCATTCACCGAGGAACTCTCTTCCACCAACCGAAGCGCTCGATGCTGGCAAACGTTATAGAAGGCCTTGATAGAACCGTCTTCCTGCTTCGCACAGATCACAGATTGATTCATGAAGTCGTGAACGACAAAGTCACCAGGCTCTTGGAGTTCGACCAGTCGGCCGGCAACGTGCCAGATCTTGGTCCACATGTGCTCCCAGTCCAGCGCCGCAACTGCTTTGGCGTAGTAACGCTCTCCGCTAATGGCATCACCCCTCAACAAAGACGGATCACGCCCATCCATTGTGTCTGGGTGCACGGGGATATTTAGTACCGGTATTTCCAGTTCAGGTTTATTCATGCTGACCTCTCTCACACGCTACCGCGGTGTTTCGGCGTCAATGTACCGATTCGTCGACAGGCTCGAAAGCCCAATGCCAACCTCCCTCATCCTCGGCGCAGCGACCCACAAAATCAATGCTCAGCTGTCAATAAATCCCCGCCTTGGGGTGGCAAACCGCTGCGTTAGGGCCAAGCAACAATGGTCCCGGCACATTGACTCAAAAAGCGTAGGCCCCTCGCTTAAAAAAAACAAGTATGATTGTATTTAATAAGGGGCGTTATCTGCCGTATGCTTGCGATCCAAGGGGTCACTCGGGCAAGCTAAAACACACCTTAGCGCCGATTAACCACAAAGGAATTATCCGATGAGCAACCGCCAAGTCGTTTTAAAAAGCCACCCCAATGGCGTCCCGCTCCCTGAAGACTTTGAATTGGTCGAGCGCGTTGTGCCCGAGGTTGGCGAGGGGCAAATGCTGGTGAGAAACCTCTACTTCTCGCTGGAAGCCGCCATTCGCGGCTGGCTGGATGGCAAGGCGAACTACTTTGAACCGATTCCACTGGGTGGTGCTATACGAGGTCCATCGGTTGCACGGGTGGTGTCATCGCGTCTCGAGGGATTTGACGAAGGGGATATGATTTTTGGCCTTCACCATTGGGAAGATTATTCATTGAGCGATGCCAACACTATTTTGCTGTCAAAACTGAACCCCGAGCCTGATATCCCACTCTCTTATTACTCTGGAGGGCTCGGCGGCTCAGGACATACAGCGTATGTGGGGCTGCATGAGATTGGGAGAATTCAAGCTGGGGAGACCGTTGTCATCAGTGCGGCCGCAGGGGCCACTGGGTCAATGGCAACCCAAATTGCCAAGCTGCGAGGTTGTAAGGTCGTCGGTATCGTCGGTGGAGATGACAAGGCCGCGCTCATCACAGAAAAACTTGGAGCGGATGCAGCAGTCAACTATAAAACTTGCGGGGATCTCTCTGCAGCGATCATGCAAGCTTGCCCCGAAGGGGTCGACGTCTACTTTGATAACGTCGGGGGCAAAACACTGGACGCCATGCTCAACTGCATGAACACCTTCGGCCGCATCATCGGCTGCGGGATGATCAGTGACTATAACGATCAGGACAATCCCACTCCCATCTACAGCCTATGGAAATTGGTGGAAAAAGAACTGACTTTAAAAGGCTTTTTGCTCTATACCTATATGGATAAGGTGCCAGAAGCTTCGCGACAACTTCATGAATGGGTGCGCTCAGGCGAGATTACTATTCTGGAAAATATCACCGAGGGTCTTCCCAAGGCCGGCTGGGCGTATAGCGAGATGATGCGCGGAGCAACCATTGGCAAAAATCTTGTCGCAATGGATCTACAAGAGGGCGAAGACGTCTAAGCCCGCATAGCTCTTATGCAACCTCGATCCCGCATTTCGTCGGGGGCAACACGCTTAGTCAGAGACCAGCGGCTCGACTGTGCCCAGCAGCTGTAGAAAGACGCCGTCGGGATCTTCAAAGACGGCAATGCCCATGGTCGACCGATCCCCGTCGCAGCACCTGACAATGGGGGACACAAATTGAACGCCCGCTTGCTCTAGCTTGGCCACATCGTTTTCGATATCGGCCGATGCATAATTTACCCGCTGGATCCCAGCATGGTTGATTGGCAGCGGGTGTGGCGGTGACGCATCTGCAGGGTTGATCCACTGGCTCAGCAGGATGCGGGATCCGTCGGCCCTATGAGTCAGCATCGCCTCTCGCACGCTGAAGGGTTCGGAGAACCCGCGAGCCAGCGACTCTTGGTCGTCACTGACGCGCTCATTGATGGGGGCACTCTCAAACCCCAGTCGCTCGTAGAAAGATACCGAGCGCTGCAGTTCACTCACATTGATATTGAGATGGTCAATGTGAGTCACGTAGCTGCCGTTAGTCAGCGCGTGCGCGCTCGCGCTGTTTTGCCGGAGCTCCACAAAGGTACCGGCCGGGTCCTTGAGCACGGCGAATCTTGCCCCCTCTGGATTGGTACCCACGGGACCGATCGGTTCATACCCCACACGCGCCATGCGTGCAAGATCAGCGCTTATATCATCGGTGCCCAGTACCACTTTGACAAACCCCAGTGCGTTGAGCGCGGCGTAGGCTGGCTGTAGGTTTTCGGGCTCGAACCATTGGATCAAATCAATCATGCGCCCCGTCGGTTCGTGAAGCCGCATCGGATCAATCTCACTCTCGCCGAGATAGATAATCTCAGCGTACATGCGGTAGGGCTCCGTCATGCCCATCGAATGGGCCATCTCGAGCGTGTTGGTCTCAGGGAAGGGGCCGATTGCCTTAGCGAAACCCAGCTCGCGATAAAAGGTCCTTGAAGCCTCGTAGGTATTGGTATTGATATTAAGGTGAATCCGTCCCTGCAAAGCGAGCCCGGCCTCGTCTGCCAGGACATTCTGCTGAGACATCACTAGGCATACAAAAATAATAGGACGCAAAATGATGTCCCGAATTCGAAGCTGAAAATGACGCATCGCCATACTCCTCAACCATCCTCTGACAGCCTAGCATAGCTAATGTCGTCCGCGAGAATCGCCAGAAATGGGCTCGCAATGATCAACCGCGGCAGGGATTGTGTCTAAAAACGTCGGTTCAACCCAACGGTGACCATCCAGCCTTCAGAGTCATAGAAATTGAGGTCGCTGTCGAGCTCGCCCATGGCCACAGATAGGTTGGGCTGCCAAGCGCTTGCGCCAAACAACTTCTTGAAAAAAATCTGCGAGGCAAATCCAAAACCATCTGCGTCGTTTATCCCGCCGAATAAGGGATTCACCGCATCGCCGTCCAAAGAGGAAAAGTTAACCACTGTCGCCCAACCATAGACGGGCGTGTTGCGCACATAGCTCACCCCCACCTCAAACCCGTCCTGAGACATTGCAGCACCATCCAGATCTCTGTCTAATGCTGCAACGTGAGGCCTGATGAGATGCTCGCCCCCGCCGAAAGTGAATAGATAACCGAGCTCCACGCGGGTCCAATCGCCCTCGCGGCTGAGTAATCCGCGTTCAGCCACTGACAAGTCGAGGGATGCCCCACTGCTCTCCTGGTCGAGTTCAATGTTGCGCGTCAGCGCCTTGAGCTCGAACTGCGACCCCATGATCTTGTCCCAGGTAAAACGCAATCCCGTTGCATCTCGCGCGGTTTTTTTGCGGTCCTCATCCAGCAGATAGGGGTCCTCCCATACCTCGGTTTGTATCGCCGCAGCGGAATCTAGAGCGAGCTGAAATCGACCAGCCCTGTAGGTATCGTGTCGAATCGAAATGATCGTAGAGCGATCAAACTGCAGGAAATTAGCCAGATCATTACCAATGGAAAACAGGGTTTTCTTGTCCCTAAAAAGATAGCTCACATTCAGCGCAGCCGCTGGAACGGTGAAGCTTTCGTCATCCGGAGACCCATAGTCTGATATCGAGCTGGCGCCCAGATCGACGTCAATTACTTTGACATCGGCAATCATGTTGCTCTCGAGACTACCCACACCCACACCCAAGCTAACAAAACCCGACCAACCCGCGGCTTCTGGCAGTGGTCCTAGCGCCCAGGTAGGCAACGCAGCAAATAATCCAATCAAAAGAGCGGTCAGGGTTTTCACGGTTATTCCTCGCAAAACATAAGCAATTCCGGCAACGCGTTGCCCGAAGACAATCAAATAGTGGGAGCTACCATGCTAGGAAAAGCCGATTTGACCCGCAACCTCATAAAGTGACAGTCTTTGGCTCGGTGTTGAGAGTGCGAATCCCAGAGGCCGCCCGGAGAGATGAGCGTCGGCCGCGCCTCGCTGGTCTCGCCGCTTGCGCGGCTCGGCTCGAGCTCGGGAGTTCGATCTCCCTCGATAACCC
>CAXPKH010000176.1:0-10773 GCA_964217615.1 Luminiphilus sp. | reverse complement strand
GGCACCCGGTCGCGGACGCGGTGTGGCATCGCGGATCTACAACATTTCACCGGTTGCTCAGGCGGTCGAGGTGACAGTTGCCGAGAATGGAGATTTCACCGTCGATCGCGTTGTCTGCGTGGTGGACTGCGGGTTCGCGGTAAATCCACTCGGTATCGAGGGGCAGGTAGAAGGCGGCCTCGCCTACGGACTGGGAGGGGTGGCCTTCGGCAACATCGACATCGTCAATGGCGAAGTGCAGCAGAGTAACTTCCATGACTATCCGGTGATGCGTCTGCCACAGATGCCGAAGGTTGAGGTGCATATTCTGCCTAGCGATGAACCGCCTACCGGGATCGGCGAGCAGGCCACGACACCGATTGCACCGGCCGTCGCCAATGCCTTATTCAATGTGACCGGGCGACGTGTGCGGCGGTTCCCCCTGTCGAGTCAGGGGTTTAATCTGGTCTGAGGTTGAGATGGCGCTGGAACACATGGTATGGCTGACCCCTAAAGCGGGGGTAAGTGATGACAAAATGGCAGAGATCCTCGCGTCGATTCGCGCGCTGACTCATATCCCGGGTGTTCTGGCGATTTCGGCGGGGCAAAACATCACGGACCGCGCCAATGGTGCGACCCACGGCGTGCTTGTCACACTGGAGGGGGCTGACGATTTACCGGCGTATCTGAATCATCCCGATCACCAGGCTGTCGGGGTGGTATTGCGCGAGCATTGTGATGTGCTAGCCCTGGATTACGAGAGATGATGGATTTAGTCTCTCGCTTCATATGGTCAGCCGAGCTTCTGCTCAGCTGCTAAAAATAAAGCCCGCGTAGTCGTCTTTCGCGACCTTGTCACATTTAGCGCGGTACTCACCAACTCCACCGACATACGGCATCATCATCCTCGGCTTGCCAGAGATATTCGTCCCGAGATACCACGAGTGGCAGGAGGGTGCCGCGAGAGAGGTTTGACTGGCTACCGCATTAGCCTCTTGGACCCACTGATTTTCTGCCTCCCCTGAGGCTTTAATTACGGTGTAGTCCTGTGCATCCATGTAGCCTAGGCATTCGGCAACCCATTCAACCTGCTGCTCAATCGAGACCATGACATTGCTGAGTACCGATGGGCTACCCGGGCCAGTAATTGTGAATAAATTGGGGAACCCCGCAACTTGCAGTCCCAGGTAGGAGCGCGGGCCATCGGCCCAGTAATCGTTAAGCCTTTTCCCGCCCTCGCCGACAATCTCCATTCGCATTAGGGCTCCGGTCATAGCATCAAAACCGGTGGCATAGACTAGGCAGTCAAACTCGTATTCGGCCGCGGTCGTTCTGATCCCATTCGATGTCAGGCATTCAAGTGGCTCCGCCCGAAAGTCAATGAGCGAAACGTTGTCACGATTGAATGTGGCGTAGTAATCGGTGTCGAAGGCGATCCGCTTGCAGCCCATGGGATAGCCCGTTGGCAGCAAACCCTCTGCCGTCTTCGGATCATTGACGATCCGCCGGACTTGCTCACGAAAGAGCTCGCAGAGCATCTCGTTTGCTTCCACATCCGTGAACAAGTCGGAAAACATGCGTATTGCGCCAAAGCCATACTGATCTAAAAGTCGCGCGCGCTCCTGAATCGTGGAGTCTTTGACGCTGGGCGCTGATTCGTCCAACCGGCCGTCTTCACGGCCACCGAAACTGTATTTCTCTCCACACAGACCCTCAGGCGCGTGGCGCGCTTCCTCGCGGATCCGCGCATACTGCGATTTAACCGAGGCAATATATTCCCGCGTGAGCGGTTTGTTATTGGCAGGAATGGTGAAGTGGGGGGTGCGCTGTAAAACGGTCAAGTGTTTGGACTGTTTTGCAAGGATTGGTATGGCTTGTATGCCAGACGAGCCGGTACCAAAAACGCCAACACGTTTATTGCTAAGATCGATAGGCTCCTTCGGCCATCGGGCAGTATGGTAGACCTCGCCCTTAAAGCTTTCGTATCCCTCCACTCTGGGCATATTCGGTTCAGACAGGGCGCCGGTCGCCATGATGCAAAAGCGTGCGGTGATCTCATCCCCTGAGTCGGTTTTTACGCGCCAGCTCTTGGCGCTCTCATCAAAGCAGGCAGAGTTGACCCGGGTGTTAAAGCGGATGTGTTTACGGAGCTCAAAACGATCCGCAACATGGTTAGCGTAAGCCAGTATTTCGGGTTGAGTGGCCATCAGCTCCGTCCAGTTCCACTCTTGCTGCAGGTCTGGGTCAAAGCTGAAGGAATACTCGATGCTGGGAACGTCACAGCGCGCACCGGGATAGCGATTCCAGTACCAAGTACCGCCAACATCCGATCCTGCTTCTAGCGCGTGTACTCGATAGCCCATGGAGCGCATCTTGTATAGTGCATAGAGGCCGGCAAATCCTGCACCCACAATGACCACATCTAGCTCTGTATCGGCCTTCATGTTGCCTTCCTCCCGCGCCACTTTTAGCAATAGGCGTGATAGCCTTGCAACCATAACCATAAAGATCCCCTCTGAAAACAACGCCGTGTCACCATGAGGTTGCGGGGAGGAAACTCCGGGGCCCAATAGCAGAGGTAGCCTTCATGACTTCTCCTTACCGTAAGTTGGCGGATTCCAGTCAGGGATTAATTGACCGCTCGATTTTCTCCGACGAGACGCTTTATCGGCAGGAAATGCAGCAAATCTTTGGCCACGCATGGTTGTTTGTCGGTCATGTAGGGCAAATCCCGCAACCGTTCGATTACATTACGTCTCGCATGGGCGAGTCGTCGGTGATCGTTAGTCGGGATGGCGACGGCCAGATTCATGTGATGCTCAATATCTGCAGGCATCGCGGCATGAAGGTGTGCCGCTATGACAGCGGCAACGCGCGCAGTTTTACCTGTCCTTATCACGCGTGGAGTTATTCAGTCGATTCTAAGTTGGTGGCGCGCGCCGGGGATCTCTTTGGCGTGCCCGGTTACGAGGAGAATTACGCCGGGATTCTCGATAAATCTGAATGGGGCCTTCAGCGCGCCAAAGTGGAGATTTACAAGGGCACTATATGGGCCACTTGGGATCATGAGGCGCCTGATCTACTGACTTATCTGGGCGATATGGTGCATTACCTGGATTCTGCGCTTCATCACAGGGATGGTTCCGATACCGAATCAGAGGTCTTTGTCGGCGTGCAGAAATGGCGTGTGCCCTGCAACTGGAAGATTGGGTCGGAGAATTTCATGGGCGACTACTACCATGATGTCAGCCATCGGTCGGTCGATCTCGCAAACATCGGCCCCGGCGGTGCTAGTCGCAGGGATAATCGAGAAACCTCTATGCATCGATCGACCAGCGTCTGCTTTCGTGGCTTGGGTCATGCGCTGGTGGGAACATTGCCTCACTTTGAGGAGCCCGAGTATTTGCCCAAGTATCCGGATAATCCTGTCGCTATGGCCTACGACAGAGAGGTTTACGAGCGGCGGGTCAAGAATTTGGGATCAGGAATGCGCGTGATCACCCAAGCGGGAGCGGTATTCCCGAATTTTGCGTTTCATGGGATGCAACCGAGAACGTTGGTGGTGTTTCATCCGGTCAGTCCCGACGAGATGGAGATGTGGCGTATCTATTTGATTGACTCGGATGTGCCAGAGGAATTAAGGGAGTTGCTCCGTCGCTTTTACCTTCGCTACTCCGGCCCTGCGGGGATGACAGAGTCAGATGATGTTGAAAACTGGGTTCACGCTCATCACAGCAGCAAAAATCCGGTGGCCCAGGGCGTGCCCTACAACTATCAGATTGGCCTTGGCCGCACAAAGCCGGTTGAGGGGTTGCAAGATGCGATAGATGGCGGGCTGGTCACTGAGGAAAACGTACGTAATTTCTATGATCGGTGGGCGGATTTTCTGGAGGGCACTCCGTGGGAAAGTCCGGCCCTGAGGGCTACTCAGGGAGGGGGTGACTGATGGCCCATCGTGACAGGGTGATGCTTGCGGCAGACATTGCCGAATTTTTCTATCAGGAGGCGGACTTGCTCGATGAGCGCCGGTTCGAGGAGTGGCTCGGCGTATTCACCGAGGATGTACAGTATTTCATGCCGCTGGCGCGCAATATGCGACATGACGAAATTGGCGCAGAGTTCACGAGCGATAAAGAGATTGCCTGGTTCGAGGAGGGGCTAGTGACTCTGCAGCAAAGGGTCAAGCAGCTCGCGACCGGGGTGCACTGGATCGAAGAACCCTTGTCCCGGGTCTCCCACCTCATTACCAACGTGCGCGTGCTGTCTGATGAAACGTGTGCCTTGGGCAGAGAGGTGCGGACTTCCGCCCGGATTCTCGTCTACCAGAACCGGAACGAGACGGAGACGGTGCTGCTGGCCGGCAAACGCCTTGATACCGTGCGTGAGACGACCGACGGATGGCGCGTTTGCAGACGGGAGGTCCGGTTGGATCAAAACGTGCTGATGGCCAAGGCGCTTACGACTTTCTTTTAGAGACCCCAGCTTCAGGTTCTCGGCGATGAATCAGCGACGATTGGGCAAGACGGGGCTTTTGATACCCAAGCTTGTTTTGGGGGGCGGTTATACCGGTGGCGTGCTCATACTTGCCGACGAGGCAGAGCGAGAAACTGCATTGCAGCGGGCCGTAGACGCGGGCGTGGATTGGTTTGATACCGCGCCACTTTATGGCAACGGCGAGTCGGAGCTCACGATCGGGCGCCACTTGAAGTCGCTACCAAGACGCCCTCGAATTTCCACAAAAGTAGGGCTGGATGCTGAAGACCTGACTGACATTGAGGGCGCCATTAGAAGGAGCCTAGAGCAAAGCTTTACACGCTTGGGAATCGATCAGGTTGAGCTGTTGCAGTTGCACAACCCACTGGGATCTGGGGGGCCACAGTTCCCGGTCCCTTTAAGCGCAGTCTTGGGAAAGGGCGGTATTGCGGAGGTGCTCCAGGCGATGAAAGCCGAAGGGTTGATTGCGGCGTCGGGGTATACCGCCTTGGGTGATCCGGAGGCCTGCTTGCGGGTTGCAAGCTCGGGCATGTTCGACACCGCTCAGGTGTACTACAACATGCTTAATCCCAGCGCGGCGTGGGCAAGAGTGCCTACAAAATGGCGATCGCAGGACTTTTCCGGATTGCTGGCAGCCTGCCGAGCTCAGGGTATGGGAGTTCTCGGGATTCGCGTATTTGCGGGTGGGGCCCTGGCCTCAATGCAGCGGCATGGACGGGAGTTTGTCTTGGATCTGGGCTCGACGCAGGAGCAGGAGGAAGCTCGTGCTTCAGCGTTATTTGACGTCCTCGGGTTGGCAGAGGATGACATGGCAGAGACGGCACTCCGCTTTGTCCTGAGTCGGCCTGAGGTTTCTTGCGCCGTGATCGGTGTGGCGGATGTGGCGCAACTTGAGGCGGCTTTACGGGCGCAGGAGAAGGGGGCGCTCGGGGCTGATGCGCAGAAGAAAGTTCATGATTTCCACTGTGCCGAGGAGGTAGTGTGATGGCGGGTGGCGGTTCCGCGGGCTTTACGGTCGTTTGCGCGAGAAGTCAGCAAGAATTTTGGATTGGTGAGAACCAGACAATCCTGCAGGTGTTACGTGAATCCGGCATGCGCCTAACCTCGTCATGTGAGCAAGGCATCTGTGGTGCCTGTGAGACAAAGGTTTTATCGGGAGAGTTAGATCATCATGATTTTGTGCTGTCGAGCGAAGAGCGAGAGCGAGGAGATGTGATGATGATTTGCTGTTCTCTAGCAAAGGGTGACCAGTTGGTACTGGATCTTTAACTGATGACCTTGAGATATGTTTGTATCGTGCCATTTGCCGATGAGGGAATGCTATGAGTGGTCACTCTGATGTGAGAGTCGCGTTGGTTACCGGGGCGGGCTCAGGAATAGGAAGAGGTGTGGCTTGCCGGCTATCCGATGATGGATTCAGGGTAGTGGCGTCTGATATTAACCAAGGGGCCCTCGAGAATCTGGCTGGCGAGCGCGCAGAGCTGACTTTTTTGCCGATGGATGTTAGCCAAGAGTCCTCAGTATTGGCGAATATGTCGAAGCTGGCGGAAGATTTTGGTCGGCTTGATGTGGTGGTGAATTCAGCGGGTATTCTGGGCGCAATTGACGATGACATGCCAACAGTGGAGGGCACCCCGCTAGCCGTGTGGCAGCGGGTTCAGGATGTTAATCTGACCGGGGCTTTTTTAGTTTGTCGCAGCGCTATTCCACTGATGCGTCAGGGTGGGTGGGGCAGAATTGTCAATGTGGCCTCCCGCTCCGCCAGAACGCTGGCGGGAAATCCCGCCTACTCTGCCTCCAAGGGCGGGTTGGTGGCTTTTTCCCGCAACCTTGCGGCGGAGGTGGCGCCCTATGGCATCACTGCCAACTGTCTGGCGCCCTCATGGGTGGAGACCGGTTTGACGCGACATATGGACGGCGATCATTTGCGGCAGCGGAAAATTGCTGAAACCCCCATAGGCCGCATTGGGACGGTCGAGGACATGGCCAATGGTGTTGCCTTTCTTGTGTCGGAGGATGCAGGATTTATTACCGGTACCGTGTTGGATGTCAACGGCGGTTCATTTATGCAGTAATGTGTCGATACGCGACCAACCGTCTCGGTCGCGACATCACAGCTCATGAAATCAATGTATGGAGGTGCGACATGAAACTGGTCAGCCCGGAAACCACTGACACCATGTTGGTCGACAGGGCCGAAGGTCGCAATTTCATCCATAACTATTTTGGCGTGACCCAAAATCTAGGTGTGGGAGCTCAGGCCTATCTGGTTGATATGCCGGACGAGGGATCGCATATCAGTCCTCATTATCACGATGTTGACCAATATCAGGTGGTCGTTGCTGGGTCGGGTACCATTGGGCCTCATCCTCTGCGTCCTGTGACGTTTCAATACGCTGATGCCTTCACGCCTTACGGCCCGATCATCGCTCATGAGGACGGGTTGAGTTTTTACACCCTTCGAATGTCGCCCAGCGCGGGGCACTACGACATGCCCGCCGCACGACATTTGATGAAAGCGCGACCCGGTAGGGGGTTCGCAGGTGCCTTCGACCTCAAGGGTGATTTACCCTCGGGTGAGGTTGTCCTTGAGGTTTTAGAGGCGCCTGATAAAGATGGGGTTGGTGTCTGTGGATTGAGGCTTGGACCCAATACGAGCGGGTCGGGGATGGATGCCGATGCGGGCGGGCAGTACTGTATTGTTTGCGCGGGATCAGTGATTTATGACGACACGCATTATCCGCCGCTGTCACTGATTCTGGTGGAGGCGGGTGACCCCACGCCTGAATTGACGGCGGGAGGAGAGGGCGCAGAGATTCTAATAGTGCAGTTTCCCAGGGCAAGTGCCCGTCTTGGGTCCGATCCGGCGCAGCTGGCAACGCGCGACATGAAAGCGCTTTACTACCTGCCTGAGAAGTGGCTTAGGGAAGATGCCGAGTAGTGATGTGCCCGCGCATTGCGTCGAAAGAGTCCTCATCGTCACGGGTGCGAGCAGGGGAATCGGTGCATCCACCGCCGTATTGGCTGCACAGGACGGGTTTAAGGTCTGCGTCAATTTTTGCAAACAAAAGCAGCGCGCTGAATCCGTCGTCAGGCAAATCGCGGACGCGGGAGGACACGCGATATCCGTACAAGCCGATGTCACTGACGAAGCCGAAGTGATCAAAATGTTCGAGACGGTCGACCGCGAGCTCGGCCCTGTGACCGCCTTAGTGAACAATGCCGGCATTAATCATATTGCTCAGGGTAGGATCGATTCATGCACTCAAGAGGAGCTGAAGAAGCTCTTCGATACCAATGTGGTGAGCGCCTTTCTCTGTTCGAGAGAGGCTATCAAGCGAATGTCCACCAATCACGGGGGCGGGGGTGGTGCGATTGTAAATCTGTCTTCCACCCTCGTTCGCACTGCCGCTGCTGGCAGGTTTATACCCTACGGCGCTTCTAAGGCGGCGATTGAGGCCTTCACTACCGGTCTTTCGCAAGAGGTCGCCGGAGAGGGCATACGGGTTAACGCTGTGGTTCCCGGGGCTATCAATTCAGATATGTTGCCACCTGATCGGCTTGAGCAAATTATTGCGACATTGCCGATGGGGCGGGTGGGTGAGCCCGAGGAAGTGGCCTCTGCTATTGTCTGGTTGTTATCGAACGAAGCGTCTTATGTCTCGGGCGCGCATTTGGGTATTACGGGCGCGCGCTGATGAGCTCAAGATCCGGTAGCGGCTGCCCGCGCCCTGCGTAACGTCTGTCGGGTCGCCTCCGCCGCCCGCCTCGCACGCTCGAGTGCCGACATTGTTTGGGACATTTTTGTCATGGGTATTTCCATGGCGACCGGTGTATCTGTGGGTAGGGCTCGACACATTTCGAGTAGGTCAATATCGCCGTCTCCCGGCAGTAGCCGCTCTTTAGTGGCCACATGCAACTGGCTCTCCAGACTGAAATCTGTGCAGCGGGGCGCATCGCAAATTTGAAAAATGGCGATCGAGTCAGGTGGGAGCGCGGCAAGTTCAGAGACATCGCCTTGAGAGCGATCGAAGTGTAACGCATCGATCACGATCCCCAGATTGGCTCGCTGTAAGTGAGCGACCGCTCGTGCTGCATCGGACAGGGATCCAATACTCATCCATGGGACAAATTCGATTCCGATCTTGAGGCCCAACGGCTTCGCCATGTCGCAGAGCTCAGCCAAATTGTTAAAAGACCTCTCGGCCTCGGCATCATCGATGCTACACATCACACAGCGAGCACCCATTTCTGCGCTGACATCCAATAATGCTGCAAAATCCGAGGCCCGCGTCTCTGCGCGGATGCGCGCCGCGCTGGCGTCGAGGGCAGATATGCCCAATGCGCCCATATGCGTTAATGCGTTGCGCCTGAAATCAGGGTTTTGCATCAGCTTCGTGCCTGGCTCGGTCGGAGCGCCGTCTAGCAGTCTCAGACCAACATGGGTACATTCGATCTCCGCGGCCACCTCTACCAATTCCTCAAAGGAAAGCTCAGGTGCTGTGTAGTATGACAGTGAGAGAGGGATGGATTTTTGATCCCGGTGTGACGAACCTGTCGTCATCTGGCGTTCAAAACGGCGGCTGTGGATTGGCCTAGAAGTCGCCGGGCATTATCGGCAAGGCCGGGAATGTCAGCGCCCTTCTTGATGGAGTTCTGTTGGTCCCAGCCCGCAAAGTTGGTGCCCATGACCAATCGATGGGTCCCCATCACTTCCACTAACAGCGCCAGTGAGCGCGGATCTCCGACGTTGGTGTCAAACCATAGCAAGGAAAGCTGCTCTTCAAAGGCACCGTCTTCCCGTAGCCAGTCTTCTGCCCAAGGCCGTTTGAGACTGGCTTGCCGCATTCGCCCTGCCAAAAACGGCGTGGCGCCACCACCATCGCTGATGCAGATACGCAGGTTGGGGTGCCGTCGGAGTACGCCTCCATAAATCAATGTTGCCGCAGCAATTGTCCCTTGGGCGGCGAAGCCACACACCACATCGAGGTCAAACCGTTTGAGGTTAGGGTCACCCGGAGGGCCGTCAATCCCAGCGGGCCCACCATGAATAAAAAGGGGTACATCGAGTTCGCACGCAGCGGTGTAAAGCACATCGAGTTCTGCATGATCGAAAGAGCGACCGAAGTCCGTACCGATGGCTGCGCCCGCGAGCCCCAGTTGCTGAATTGCTCGCTCAAGTTCTCGGGCCGCGGCTTCCGGGTTTTGCATGGGCAGTGTTGCCAGCCCTGCCAGCCGGCGGGGTTGATGATGTATCACCTCTGCCAGCGCGTCGTTCCACCTCTGACAATAGGGAATCGCTTCCTCGGCAGGAATAAAGTGAAAGTAGGTGAGCGGACTTGGGGACAAAACTTGGAAGTCAATTCCGGCTGTGTCCATCGCCTGTAAACGAAGTTCCACATCGGTGAACGGGCTTTTGCTGTGACGGACGCCGCTCAGTTGGTAGTTGCCAATTCGGTACCAGGGTTTTCCGGAGGTGTCGGTGCCGTATTCGGGTCCATGTCGCCAGCTAGGGCCCATATCGACCTCGATACGCACATGGGCGTGGCAGTCGACGGTGTTTGCTGTCTTCAGTCCAGGCATAAGGTACTAGCGTAGGTTGCGCGGCCTACGAACTTCGTAGCTTCCATTTTGCGTGTTGTAGTAGTAACGCTCTGGTTTGTAGGTGCCCTGGGCGACTGTAATGCCATAGGTATTGTCCTCCAGCGCCCGAAATCCGTGAATATCCGCAGGCGGCGCAACGACGGCAAATTCTCCGGGCCCCAGTGCACCCGACTGCGCTACCCCCAACTGCGCCTTCCCGGGAGTGTCGCCATCATCCAATCGCTCATATACCGTATGTTCCACATTGCCACGATAGACAAATAAGGTCTCCCAGATGCCGTGATCATGCGGTTGCACTGGTGGGTCTACGGGGACTTTAAATAGAACAACGCTCAGCTCTCCATCAAAATAAAGGTACCAGGATTCGGCGACATTGTTGCCCGGCCTCGGTATGCCCACCTCAAGTAAATCCTCGCGCTTAAGAATTTTCATGGCGGGCTCCGCCAGCGCCACGCGAAAAAGATCGAGGGATCCGGCTTTATAGTGTGTAGCCGCGTCGGCGATGTCAGTAGCGAAGTCGCGCAAAGTGTACGTCGTTGACTGGTTGGAATTCATGGCGCGATCATTTGGTTGACCCTAGGTTATTGTGGAGCTCGGCCGCGGACCACGCAACGGCGAAGAATGCGCCGGTGAGAGCCCATTTCGTAATTGCTGATTGCGCGATGCAACAGGCTACGATTGTCCCAAAAGACGAAA
>CAXPKH010000175.1:0-6374 GCA_964217615.1 Luminiphilus sp. | reverse complement strand
GTGTTTCCAGCGCGGTGACGGGGCCTGCCAGCAACTCCTTGCGCTGACGAAGCTTTACCAGCCAAGGCTGCAACTCGCCCACGAAAAACCGCTCTACCACTGCCTTAACAGCGTGCGCGCGCGCCGTTTCCTTTCCATAGGGGCAGAGCGGTTTTTCCTCGCGGGTCCGCATTAACAGGTCGTTCGCACGCGCCAACTCGGTGGTTACCTGACTCATCGACAGCAATAGGGCGCCGCCATCACCCGCCCGCAGCTCGCTCAGTAGGAGTTCAAAATCCCGGTTGCTGGCCATCCAGTCGCCTGCCATCCAGGCTTCAATCATTGCAGTCAGTTGGGCGAGTGTTTCCAGAATCCGGGTGTCGGTCTGCTTGGGGTAATCGGCCAACGAAGCGGGAGCAGACCAGAAGGCTTCCCATTCCGGGCCTGCCAACACCGCCTCGTGAATGGCGAGGGGGAGCCACTGCTGTCTTTGCACACTGGCTCGTTCCAGCGCCTCAGCCAGCGACGTCTCCTGCTGTTGTTTGAGAAAGTCGGCGCAGGCGGGCGCCAAGCGCATGAACTCAAGGTCCAGCAACAAGCGTTGCGAGGGCGATGCCGATCGCCCCAGTTGACTGTTTCTTCTGCCCAAGTTGATTTGTAACTCGCAGCCCGAGAGCGACAGAAAATCGATCAGGTCGATTGGCTCAGCCGATGGGACAGCGCTTTTCAACAGCTTCGGCGGCGCCAGGTCTGGGCGGGGCGAGGTTGCGGGTATCAAAGCCACTTCGGTCGCGCCCGAGAGGCGCTCGAGGTAGGCATGCAATGTGTTAATGCCGGCGGGTGGTTGCTGACAACTGCCGAGTAGTGCGCAGCAGATCAGCAGAAGTAACCCTGCCCTCACTCCGTGAGTGCGCCCTTCGCGTCGTCTCGCCAGCGGTGCAGATGTGCAAGTGATTCTTCTGGCATCATGCGGGCTCCCCATGCGGCAAAGTCCAGCGCGGTCAGCAAATCGATGTCTGCGAATGACACCGAGTCACCCGCGAGAAAACGACGATCAGCCAACGTCTCGTTAAGCATGGAGAAAGCTGCGGTCAGTCGCGTTTTGCCGCGCGCCGCGAGCTCAGGTAGCTGTGGAATATCTGCCGGTCCCGGCATCGCACGATTGACATATTTTGGATGAGCGTTACGAAATGCGTCAGCGATTGCGCTGAAGACATCGGTAAAAAGTCGGTGATTCCAATTCAGTATGTGCGCCCGTTCCTCCGGGTTTCTGCCCAGCAAGGGCCGCTCGGGGTACATGGCCTCCAAGTAGTGCACGATCGCGATAACGGCACACAGCACCGAGCCGTCGTCTAGCACCAAAGCGGGAACGGTGGCCTCGGGCACGATTGCCCGATAGGCCTCTCCCAACTGCTCTTCTTTGCCGAGATCAATTTGAGTGGTCTCAATGGCAATGCCCTTGTAGTCCATGAACATTTTTAGGCGGGCGGGATTTGGCGCGGCATCGAAGGAGTACAAGTGCATGGCAAGGCCCCGTAATAACGTGGTGCGCAAGTATAGCGGTGTAATACCGGGTTGCTGGATCAGTTTTCGATCTTTTTCGCAACCGCTATACTTCTGGCCTCAATAACAGGAGGTCCCCCGATGCGTCTGTTCTTCATTACGCTGTTACTCGCCCCTTTGGCGGCAATGGCCATGGATCTGAGTGAGCGGCAGCGCGCCGACATCGAAGCCCGTATCAAACCTTTCTCGGAAGTCTGCGTTCAGGGCGAGGCCTGTGGAGGCGGGGGAGATATGGCTGTCAGTGCAGGGCGTTCCGGGGAGGACGTGTATAACGGTGCCTGCCTGGCATGTCACGCTGCGGGTATTGCCGGAGCCCCTAAGGTCGGTGATCAGGTGGCTTGGGCTGCGCGAATCGGCAAAGGCATGGAAGCGCTGTATGACAGTGGTATTAACGGCGTTGCAGGGTCTGGCATGATTGCCAAAGGGGGTTGTGCCGACTGCTCTGATGAGGAGATTCGCTTGGCAGTCGACTACATGGTCGAGTCCAGCCGCTAACTGTCACCGGCGTCGTCTTCGGATGACGCCTCCCTGAAAGACAGCGCAGTTTTCAGGTGGGGAATCCCCACCACCTGATCCCCCGCCATATCTGCCAGCGTGCGCGCCACCCGCAGGCGGCGGTGCGCACTCCGCGCAGACAGCTTTAGCCGTGTGACCGCGCCGATCAACCAGCGCTCTGTTTGGCGCCCCAACTCACAGACTTTGAGCAAGTCGTCACCCGACAAATCCCGGTTCAGGCAACCCTGCCGCGCTCTCTGATGCTGTTGGGTTAACGCGACCTCCGCCTTCGTGTCGCCGGAACTTGGCCCACTGGCGCCACTTTTGGCCAGCAGAAGTTCGGGTGAAGGCCGCTGCAGTGTGATGTGAAGGTCGATACGATCAGACAGAGGACCTGAGAGGCTCTGTCGATAGCGCCGGATTCTGTCGGGGGTGCATCGACATCGTCTATCAGGGTCGCCGGCGAGCCCACAGGGACAGGGGTTCATCGCTGCGACCAGCTGAAATTGCGCGGGGTACTGGTGCTGATGCTGGGCGCGGTTCACCCGAATTTGACCGGTCTCCAGCGGCTGGCGCAGCTGATTTAAAACCGCGTGAGGAAATTCTGCGAGTTCATCGAGGAACAGCACACCACCGTGAGCGAGGGAAATCTCACCTGGCAACGCGCGTGCTGTTCCCCCCATCAGCGCCGCCACGCTACTCGAGTGGTGCGGTGCGCGGAAAGGTGGAGCGCTAGACGGCGGCACGCCCGCGAGATCTTGAACGAGCCTGAGCGCCTGTGAGGTTGGCTGGGGCAGGGGCGGCAGTAATCCGGGTAGCACGGACGCCGCCAATGTCTTGCCGACGCCAGGTGGACCGGTCATCAGCAGATGGTGTCCGCCCGCAGCAGCCACCTCGAGCGCCTTGCACAAGAGCGGTTGCCCTCTGAGTTGACACAGATCAGGGTAGGGGACGTTATCGGGATCGACGCAATTGGCGCGCGGTACATAGTCCGGCTCGGTGGCTTTGAGTCTAGCGCACAACGAGAGGAGGTCCGGTGCAGCGATGATACGGCCCCCGGTAAGTCCGGCAATCTCTGACGCCCCCTGTAGTGCCAAACCGCACTCATGGCCTGCCTGAGTTGCTGCTAGTGCTGCGGCAAGGCAGCCGCGAAAAGAGTGAATGCCGCCGTCGAGCCCTAGTTCCCCAAAGAATTCTCGGCCAGTTATGCAGCCTTCGGGCAGTTGTTGGGATGCCACCAGGAGCCCCAGCGCGATCGGGAGGTCATAGCGGGCACCTTCTTTGGGTTGCTCGGTAGGTGCCAGATTCACGGTGATATTGAAGTCGGGCCATTTCAGGTGTGATGACAGAATGGCACTGCGAACGCGCCCTCGGATCTGCCGCGTTGCCGATTCGGAAAAGCCCACGACCTGAAAACCCGGTAGACCCGATCCCAGATGAATCTCGACGATGACGTCAGGTGCTGTTAGGCCCGCCTGACTGCGGGTTCGGACAAAGGCGAGGTGCATAGATCATCCTTGATCTCTGGGTCGGCGCAGTACTCGACCGGGGGTTCATCCATCTGCGGTGTCAGTCGGGGTCTCCAGAGACTGGCTGAGTGTTGCGATTTGTCTTTCGAGTGTTTCAAGGCGCTCGCGAGTTCTTTGTAATACCGCCGTTTGTGCATCAAATTCTTCGCGGCTGACAACATCCAGCCGTGTGAGTGCAGATTGCAGTAGGGACTTCGCGTTGCGGTCGATTTGGTTGAAAAGCGGATCGTCGCCTTGAGTAAGTCGCTCAAACAGAGAGCTTGGGCGGCGAGTGCTGGAATCATCTTGGCCCATGTTTTACGCCTGTTCGTTTGCTTTAAATCACGCACCCTCGGGTAGGAAAGGCTTTTTTCCAGAACCTTGCACGCGCTTGGGCAATGTAGCGCACTCTCACCGGCTCTGACACATCAATCTGAACCAAAACTGGTGCGAAAGTCGCACTGCATTGGTGCAGACGCAGCCGGGTAAGGGGGTCGCTGATGCAGTCATCCAGCCTTAAAAATGAGTTAAATAACTGTATTTAATAAATAAAAAAACAGTTGGCCTGACCTTGGCAATCAGATGGTCGAGTTGGGCAGTGCACTGGGCGCGTCCTTCACATTTGTAGTGTCGAGGCCTGAGGCCATCAAGTTAATCGCCGTCCCCCCGGACGGTTTTTTCGGAGGTTGCCATGAAATTGGTTACTGCAGTCATAAAGCCTTTCAAGTTGGATGATGTGCGAGAAGCGCTCTCCACGATCGGTGTTCAGGGAATTACGGTAAGCGAAGTGAAAGGCTTTGGTCGCCAGAAAGGGCACACCGAGCTGTATCGCGGAGCTGAATACGTCGTTGATTTTCTTCCTAAGGTCAAGATCGAAATCGCTATCGCCGATGGCATGGTCGATCAGATTATCGAGGCCATAACAAAGGCCGCGCAAACCGGCAAGATCGGGGATGGCAAGATCTTTGTCTCCAGCCTCGAGCACGTCACCCGCATTCGAACCGGCGAGACCGGCGAAGAAGCGTTGTAAAGCTGAGACTTGGAGATCACGCTCATGGAAAACGATATTTTTCAGTTGCAGTACGCACTGGACACTTTTTACTTCCTCGTTTGCGGCGCCTTGGTCATGTGGATGGCCGCCGGATTTGCCATGCTCGAGGCAGGGTTGGTACGCAGTAAGAATACGGTCGAGATATTGACCAAGAACGTAACGCTGTTCGCAGTGGCTTGCATCATGTACATGGTCGTGGGCTACAGCATCATGTACGGCGGCGATATTTTCCTCAGCTCGATTACGGGATCGGGTGTGGTAGAGGGTGGCGAGGAGAACTCAACCTACGCGCCGTCTGCTGACTTTTTCTTCCAAGTGGTGTTTGTCGCCACGGCAATGTCCATTGTCTCGGGCGCAGTTGCGGAGCGTATGAAGCTGTTTGCGTTTCTGGCATTCGCGGTCGTCATGACCGGTTTCATTTACCCCATGGAGGGTAGCTGGACCTGGGGTGGTAATCCGGTATTTGGCATGTACACGCTGGGTGACCTTGGCTTCCTTGATTTTGCGGGTAGCGGCATCGTGCACATGGCGGGAGCGGCAGCGGCTTTGGCAGGCGTCATCCTGGTGGGCGCTCGGAAGGGCAAGTACGGCGCCAATGGCGAAGTGAACGCGATCCCGGGTGCTAACCTGCCCCTTGCGACGCTGGGCACCTTTATCCTGTGGTTGGGATGGTTCGGTTTCAATGGTGGCTCTGTCTTGGCAACCGCATCCGTCGACTCCGCCAACGCAGTGGCGGTGGTCTTCATGAATACCAACCTCGCCGCGGCGGGGGGATGCATTGGCGCGCTGATTCTCGCGAAGGTGCTATTTGGTAAGGCGGATCTGACCATGGCGCTCAACGGCTGTCTGGCTGGCTTGGTAGCGATTACGGCAGGTCCCGATACCCCTTCCGCGCTGCAAGCGACGATCTTCGGTGCTTTGGGCGGTTTGTTGGTGGTCTTCTCCATCACTACCCTCGACAAGATGAAGATTGACGATCCGGTGGGCGCAATATCAGTGCACGGGGTTGTGGGTCTGCTGGGTCTTTTGCTGGTTCCTTTGACGAACGACAGCGCCAGCTTCTCCGGGCAAATTATCGGTGCACTGACAATTTTCGGATGGGTATTTGTGACTTCCCTGGTGGCCTTCACCGTCATCAAGATGGTGATGGGTTTGCGAGTATCCGAGGAAGAGGAGTACGAGGGTTCCGACCTCAGCGAGTGCGGTATGGAAGCCTATCCAGAGTTCGCTACGACGCGTTAATTATCCTGTCCTCTCATGGCAGTCTTGGGCCCTTCGGGGCCCTTTTTTTTGCGCCAATTGCCTGACTTCTTCGCTCGTGCTCTTAGAGATCAGCGGCGTTTCACGGGTACCGAGCGCGACCCACAAACTGAGCCTCAAGCATTGCGAAAAAGTTTCGGAGGATCATAATACGGGTTCGACTTTCTGGGACTGCGTTATGAAGCTCGTTACAGCGATTATCAAACCCTTCAAAATGGACGATGTGCGTGCCGCGCTCTCCGACATCGGTGTTCAGGGCGTAACCGTGACTGAGGTAAAGGGTTTTGGACGACAGCGAGGACACACAGAACTGTATCGCGGTGCGGAATACGTCGTAGATTTCCTTCCCAAGCTCAAGTTAGAAATCGCGGCGTCGGAGGATCATGTCGAGGCGATTGTTGAAGCCATCATTTCCTCTGCCAGCACGGGCAAAATTGGCGACGGCAAGATATTTGTCGCACCACTTGAGCAGGTTGTCAGGATTCGAACTGGCGAAACAGGTGTTGAAGCTATTTAGC
>CAXPKH010000174.1:0-6268 GCA_964217615.1 Luminiphilus sp. | reverse complement strand
AGGATCACGCCCGCGGCATCGCTCTAATTCTGGAATCTGACGTGGCAGGTGAGACCTACAATATTGGCGGCCATAACGAATGGGCCAATATCGATATTGTCAAAGCGCTTTGCCGGCTCATGGACGACCAGTTCGCCCGGCATCCCCAGTTGGCAGAACGGTTTCCTCAGGCGCCGCAAGCTCGCGGCGCCAGTGCTGAATCGTTGATTGAGTTTGTGACCGACCGGGCCGGCCATGATTGGCGCTATGCGATAGACGCCACCAAGATCGAGCGCGACCTGGGCTTCACGCCACAGGAGACTTTTGAGACAGGGCTCGCCAAGACCGTGGATTGGTATTTGAACAACGAGTCGTGGTGGCGTTCATTGCTGAAGTAGGCTCTCGGACCTCAACTCAGGCTTTGATAGAGCGGTAACGCGTCCCAGAGGATACCGTTGCGATCCTTGTCTGAAAGCGAGGGGACTTCGCCTGGTGCCAGTGGCCACTCGACCCCCACCGTCGGGTCATCCCACGCCAGCGAAAGTTCACTCTGTGGGTGGTAGTAGTCGGAACATTTATAAATAAAGTCTGCTACCGGCGTAACCACCAGAAACCCATGGGCACAACCAGGGGGGATCCACAGTTGCTCCTGACCCTCCTCGGTTAGCATGGCCCCATGCCACTGGCCGCAGCTCGGTGAGTCGGCCCGGCAATCCACGACCACATCAAATACCGCCCCAGAGGTCACCCTGACGAGCTTGCCCTGAGGTTTTTCTGTCTGCAAATGCAGGCCGCGCAAAATTCCTTGGCTGGAGCGGCTGTGGTTGTCTTGTACAAAGGGGAGATCAATGCCTGCCTCTGCGTAGCGCTCTGCATGCCAGGTTTCGAGGAAAAATCCGCGGTTGTCACCGTGCACCCCCGGCCTAATGAGCTTCACGCCAGCGAGGGTCGTGTCTTCAATCTCCATCGAAGAGGGGCCCCTCATTGCTAACAATCGTCTCGAGATAAGCGCCGTAGCCGCTTTTGACCAGTGGGGCTGCCAGTGCCAGCACTTGCTCGGCGGTGATGTATCCCAGGCGGTAAGCGATCTCCTCAAGGCACGCGACTTTGAGCCCTTGTCGCTCCTCAATCACCCGGATGAAGTTGCCCGCGTCCAGCAGCGACTGATGGGTACCTGTGTCGAGCCAAGCCATCCCTTGCCCCATGACCTCCACCTGCAGACAATCGCGATCAAGGTAATGTCGGTTGACGTCGGTGATCTCGAGTTCACCGCGGGCGGAGGGTTCAATATTTTTCGCCACGTCGACGACGGCATTGTCGTAAAAATAAAGCCCTGTGACGGCATAGTTCGAACGGGGCTGAGCGGGTTTTTCCTCGATACCCACGGCGCGGCCGTCCTGATTGAATTCCACCACCCCGTAACGCTCGGGATCCTGCACGTAATAAGCAAACACCGAGGCCCCCTCCGCGCGTTGCGCCGCACGGCGGAGCTTGGTAGTGAGACCGGAGCCATAAAAAATATTGTCGCCCAGGATGAGACAAACCGGGTCATCGCCGATAAAGGTTTCACCCAGCAAAAAGGCTTGAGCGAGCCCATCGGGGCTGGGCTGAAGCGTGTACTGAATGTTGATACCCCACTGGCTGCCATCGCCGAGCAAATCAGCATAGGCCACTTGATCTCGTGGGGTCGTAATGATCAGGACATCCCTGATGCCCGACTGCATCAGGGTGGCCAATGGGTAATAAATCATCGGTTTATCGAAGACGGGCATTAATTGCTTGCTCACCGTTGTCGTCAGGGGATGGAGTCGGGTCCCTGATCCGCCGGCGAGGATAATGCCCTTGTAACAAGTCTGCACGACAGCATTAAACCACTGACTGGGAGGACGCTCAGTTTATCCTCCGATGGCGAGGTTGGCGACCCGAAGGTACAATCAGGCCCGCACGCTTTCGCCTCTGCCGTTTCCCGCTAATATGGCACAATAACTGCCAGAACTTGCGTTTTCCCCGGAGTTTGATATCAACGCACCTTTTCCTTCGTCCGGTATTATTCCGGATGTCCCCTGCGCATCCGCTGAGCGGCCCCTTCGTGTTGCGCTGCTGGGCTATCGCTCCGCCCCGTTTTCGGGCGGGCAGGGGATTTACCTCCGCTACCTCAGTCAGGCGTTACAGGCGCTGGGCCATCAGGTGACCGTGATTTCAGGGCCGCCTTATCCCGATCTGGTGGCAGGTGTGCAACTGGTGAAGCTGCCCAGTCTCGACCTCTACTCACGAGATCTCTGGTCAGTGGGTCGAGAGGAGCTTCAGAGCGGGCTGGGGCTTACAGAGTGGTTGAGTAAGTTGACCGGTGGATTTGCCGAACCTTGGGCCTTTGGCGAGAGGGTTCGAGACTGGTTATTGGAAAACCCCCATCAATTTGATGTGGTTCACGACAACCAAACGCTTGCGCCGGGTATTCTCGATTTGCAGCGAGCGGGTTTGCCCGTTGTCACGACGGTGCATCATCCGATTACCCGCGATTTACGCGTAGCCCTCTCGGGCGAGTCAATTTGGTGGCGGCGCTTGCTGATCCGTCGCTGGCATTCTTTTCTGGGAATGCAGCAGAAAGTCGCGTCACAGTTAGATCGGATCGTGACCGTGTCTTCAGCGTCAGCCATCGATATCGCCACCGATTTTGGTGTGCTGCCGCGCGCCATCAGTGTTGTGCCCAATGGTGTCGATACCACCTTGTTTCGCCCGCTGCCTGAAGTGATACGAAAGCCGAACCAGATTATTGCCACGGCATCGGCAGACGCGCCGCTGAAAGGTTTATCGGTGTTGCTACACGCCTTCCATGCGCTGTGCCAAACGCGGTCCGATCTTCGCCTGGTGCTCATCGCCAGGCCGCGGTCTGGCGGAGACACCGAAGCGCTGATTAACCGGCTGGGGTTGGCTGAACGTATCGAGTTTGTGAGTGACGCCAGCCACGAGGATATCAATGGTCTCTATGCTGAGAGTACTGTGGCGGTGGTGCCGTCGTTGTATGAGGGTTTCGGCTTGCCGGCAGTGGAGGCCATGGCGGCGGGAATCCCTCTGGTGTCGAGTGACGGCGGCGCCTTGTCGGAAGTGGTTGGCAACGGGGGCCTCGTCGTCCCCGCGGGCGACAGCGCAGCACTTGCCGGTGGTTTGCAGGAGGTTCTCTCCCAGCCGGCGTTGGCGAAAGCGCTTGCCGCTCGGGGTCTGAGGCGGGTGCAAACGCATTTTTGCTGGTCGGTCTGCGCGCGGCAGATGGTCAGCGTGTACCACGCTTGTATGAGTCAATGCTGACCGTAGATCTGGAGAGGCTGGCGCTGACACCGGGGCAGTTGTGTTTGGATATTGGCTGTGGGGAAGGCCGCCACGCGCTTGCCGCTTACGCGCATTCAGGGGTTTATGCCCTCGGACTTGACCTCTCGGAGCCGGATCTGGCGACGGCCTCCGGGCGTATTGCCGATATGCAGGTGCACTCGCCCCGGGGAGAAATTGCTTTTGGCGCGGGCGACGCAACGCAGTTGCCGATCGCCGACGAGCAGGTTGATGTGGTAATTGCCAGTGAAATTCTTGAGCACATCCCGGATTACCTGCAGGTTTTGGAAGAAGCGAAGCGGGTTTTGAAGCCCGGGGGTCGTTTATGTATCAGCGTCCCACGACAGTGGCCAGAGTGGATATGCTGGCAGCTGAGCGAGGGTTATCGGACAACGCCGGGGGGCCATATCCGCATATTCGATGCGACCCATTTGCGTCGAGAGGTAGAGCGTTATGGCTTTTTATTTCAGGGCCGGGGCAGTGCGCACGCGCTACATGTGCCGTACTGGTGGCTTAAATGTATGTTTTGGCGTAGTGAATTGGATCCTTGGATAGTCAGGCTGTATCACAAATTACTGGTCTGGGACCTGATGCGGCGTCCGTGGCTGACCCGCGCCATTGACGCGGTGCTCAACCCTTTTATGGGTAAAAGCGTGGTGTTGTATTTCTCCAAACCTGCCCTTGTGAGCCCGGGATCATGAATGCGCCCTTTTCCAGTTTGCGGGTTTTCCCCACGCAGTGGCTCCGTCCCACTGTCGAGTTTTTGCTCGCCAGCCAGCGCGCCTCCGGCGAGATTCCCTGGTTTGAGGGCGGGCACACGGACCCATGGGATCATACTGAGGCCGCGATGGGCTTGAGTATTGCGGGCGAGCTCGCGGCGGCAGAGCGCGCCTATACCTGGTTGGCGGATCGTCAGTTGGATGATGGCAGTTGGTGGGCCTGCTACCGAGACGGCAAGCCGGACCCGGCGGTGAAGCGCCGAGAAACTAATTATGTGGCGTATGTGGCAACCGGTGTTTGGCATCATTTTCTCATTACGGAAGATCAGCAGTTTCTCGAGCGTCTGTTCCCGAGCGTGGCGCGCGCGCTGGATTTTGTGCTGACCTATCAGGGGCCTGACGGGGAGATCGATTGGGCGGTGGATCCTGCGGGCACACCTCTGGGTGACGCGCTGGTCACAGGATGCTGCTCCATCTACAAATCGCTCGAGTGCGGGATTCTCATTGGGGACTATTTGGGTCAGCCCACATCAAGGTGGCGTGAGGCCAGAGCGCGTCTGGGTCACGCATTACGCCAGCGTCCGGATCGGTTTGACCGCACCTGGGAAAGCAAATCACGCTACGCCATGGATTGGTTTTACCCGGTTTTAGCGGGTGTGGTGAGTGGCGCAGCTGCCGAGAGGCGGTTGGATCAGCGATGGCAGGAGTTTATTGAGCCAGAAATTGGCTGTCGTTGTGAGAATCATCAGCCCTGGGCCACGGTGGCAGAATCCTGTGAGCTGGTCCTGGCGCTGTTGGCGGTGGGGCGCCGTCAACAGGCCATGGAGTTGTTCAGTTGGTTGGTGCAGTGGCGCGATACGGACGGCGCCTGGTGGACCGGATACCAGTTTGCGGAGTCGGTGCTCTGGCCCTTGGAAAAGCCGACCTGGACCGCTGGCGCGGTGTTGTTGGCGATCGATGCAATCACGGGTCACACCGCCGCGAGTGATTTGTTTCTGGGGTCTTCCCTCGACGAGGACAGGCGGTAAGTCGCCCGCAGATAGGCGGTTGCCAGCAGCGCTCAGGCGGCGATTCTGCGGAAGCCTCTTAAGCTGCCCACGCTCTTCAGCGGTTCGAACAGACCCGATGCCTCTGCCAAACGCCAAATGGTAAACGGCGCCTGACCGCCCGCAGCCGGGTCCGGGAACACATCATGTATAGCGAGAATCCCGCCAGGTATCACTCTGGGTGCCCATGCGCGAAAGTCAGATAGCGCTGCGGAGAGGCTATGGCCACCATCGATGAAAACCATGCTCAGCTGACCGGACCAAGAACGTGCGAATTGCGTACTGCGAGTGACAACGGCAATCACCGTATCTTCCAGTCCGGCCGCCTCAATGTTGCGGCGAAACACTGACAGCGTGTCCACTTCCCCGCGCTGGTTAACCAGTGCGGTGTCGTGATGGCTTTCCCCGGGCTGGTGCTCCTCCGAACCCCGATGATGATCGACGGCAAAGACAAGGCCCTGTTTTTCTTTTGCCGCTTGGCCCAGCCATATGGTCGATCGGCCACAGTAGCTACCTATCTCGAGTAGGGGCCCCAATGCCGCAGTTTCCAGCGCCCAATGATAGAGCTGCAGCCCCTCTTCATCAGGCAGGAAGCCGCGCACGTCGTCATGGGGTGGCTGTGGCACCGTGGGCTGCCTCCCAAATCACTGTAGAGCAGGGCCTTGAGACGGCTTATTCGTTACCCGATGCCGTTGCGGCGGGGGGAGCGAGCAAAAATCCCTCTAGTTTGGCGATATCCTCGGGGGACAGTGTGCCGGCGACCTCTTTAAGCCGCAGCGAGTTGATAACGAAGTCATAGCGGCTATTCGCGTAATCCCTTTGAGCAGCAAACAGTTTGTTTTGCGCATTGAGCACATCGACAATGTTTCGCGTTCCAACCTCATATCCCGCTTGAGTGGCATCCACAGCGCTTTGGCTTGAGACAATCGATTGTTTGCGCGCCATCACCCGCGAGACGTCGGACATGACGGTCATGTGAAGAGACCGCGCCTGCGTCACAGTGTTGCGGGTGAGGTTAATGCGCGACTCCCGCGCCGCATTGAATTGCTCAGCGGCGCGTCGTCGGTTTGCGCTGATAGCGCCGCCCGCAGACAGCGGCAGATCAAAGCGGATCTGCCAGCTCTCATTGGTCTGCTCGGAATTTGGCTGGAAGACGAAATCGCTGTTCCTATCCTGAAAGGTGGTGCCAGTGGTTTCGCT
>CAXPKH010000173.1:0-5206 GCA_964217615.1 Luminiphilus sp. | reverse complement strand
AAGGCATGTCAGACATCAAGGTGCGGCTCCCCGAATTTCAGATGTAGTTACTCGAACAAATGCCCGACAACGCGTCTAAGAGGTGAGCGCTATGGATACGCTAGTCTCAGTGAAGACACCAGACTACAGCGCTATGCCGCTTGCTGATCTGGATGTTTCCGATCCGCGAATGTTCCAGTTTGACTACTGGCAAGGCCTTTTCGCACGGTTGAGAGAGCAGTCGCCCGTGCATTATCAGTTAGACAGCCCCGCTGGGCCCTTCTGGTCCATCACGCGCTACGAAGACATTGTGGCGATCGAGCGCGACACGGAGACGTTCTCCTCAGAGCCGTCGATCGCTATTTTGGATCCTGAACCGGACATGATCCTGAAGATGTTCATTGCCATGGATCCACCCCAGCACGATGATCAGCGTCGTGCGGTGCACCATGTTGTGGCTCCCAGAAATCTTAGAGAATTCGAATCCCTGATTCGGCAGCGAACGGCGGCGGTATTAGATGATCTCCCCGAGAACGAACCCTTTGATTGGGTGAAGCTCGTCAGCCGCGATTTGACGACCAAAATGTTGGCGACCCTTTTCGATTACCCGTGGGAAGAGCGCAATAACCTGACAGCGTGGTCGGATATGTTCACTAATGACGAGCGGATTACTGCAGGTGAGGGCGTTCCGAGAGCAGTAATCATCGAGCATATGACGGCGTGTCTGCAGCGTTTTACCGAGCTTTGGCACGAACGAAAGGGTGACGGTAAAGAGGCGTTTGATCTGATTAGAATGCTCCAGGCCGACCCCAATACCGCCGATATGGTGGATGATCCCCTCACTTATATGGGCAACATTATGCTGCTGATTGTTGGCGGCAACGACACGACGCGAAACTCGATGTCTGGGGGCGTAGTGTTTTTAAATCAGTTCCCAGACCAATTAGCCAAAGTTCGCGCTCAGCCGGAACTGATACCGTCAATGGTCTCTGAGATCATCCGCTACCAGACCCCGTTGCCCCACATGAGGCGAACTGCTACGCGGAATACCGAATTCCGGGGGCAGCACATTCGTCAGGGCGACAAGGTCGTATTGTGGTATGTATCCGGTAACTATGATGATGCCGCAATTGATAGACCCAACGAATTTTGGATAGACCGGCCCAATGTAAGAGGCCATTTATCGTTTGGCGTAGGCATACACCGTTGCATGGGTAATCGACTGGCGGAAATGCAGCTCAGGATCCTGTGGGAGGAGGCGCTCGCGCGTTTTAAGACTATTGAATTGGTGGGTGAACCGGAGCGTACGTGTAACCTGTTCATACGTGGCTTTACGCACTTGCCAGTGAAGGTCACGCGTTTCTAATCCCCGCGGTCAACGGGTTCGCAATTTAGTGTCTCCCTCAACTTCGAGGCAGATGTTTCTGTCAGCGGGCCTCGACGGCTGTCGCAGCGGGTGGGTGTGTGTGGGCTGGGATGGCCGCAGTTGGACGGCCCAGGTTTTCGCCACTTTAGCTGACAGTTCGGCGTTTATCGCACCGGACGCCAGAGTCTGCATCGATATCCCTATTGGTTTGTCAGAAACGGGGCTGCGCGCCTGCGATACCCAAGCGCGGCGCCTTCTTGGTCCTCGTCGCAGTAGCGTTTTTCCGGCGCCACCCCATTTTTCACTGCAGGACCGTAGCTACGCCGATATGAATGCTGAGAGCAAGCGTCGCTATGGTCGTGGCATCAGTAAGCAGGCATTCAATTTGCTCCCCAAGATCAGAGAGACGGCTCGTCACCTTCAGGATAATCGCGAATACTGTGGGGAGTGGCGAGAGGCGCACCCAGAGCTGTGCTTTGCGGCCCTGCAATCGGGTGCGCCCATGAGTGAAAGTAAAAAAACCGAATCGGGCTATTTTCAGAGACTGGCGCTTTTGCAGAAGCGCATGGGGCACCGGGCCGTAGCGAAGCTCATGAAGCAGGTCTTCGCTCATCCACTCCGCTCTGGCGTGTCCAACGACGATATTTTGGATGCAATGGTCTGTGGCTATGTCGCTCGACTCGATAAGTCGATGTTAAGGGAGCTTCCCGATGGGCAGGTAGAGCGTAGCCCAACCGGCGAGGCCATGACGATCTCTTTCCCAACGTTCCATGTATGATTCGAGCAGATTCTCTTGGGATAACTTCGTATGCAGTCCCCACTGGCCCGACAGCGTAGAGTCCGGCGCTGGCATAGAGCTGTTGCCCTTATTACATCGATTCAACTACTCCTGTGGACCATCAGTGGGGTGTTTTTTGCTTTTGTCGATATTGATTATGTTCGGGGGCATCAATTTAAAGTGGACCCCGAGGAGGTCGAATTTTCCTCCTCGTATAATTTGGCGAGTCCCGTGGTTGCCACTCAGCTGACAGTGCTTCAGCGTAGGCCAACGGAGATCATAGTGGGGGCTCACTCCAGCAAGGGTATTGAGTGGCGCGACAGTGCAGGTGCCTTGGTGCAGCCCCTTTCTAAAAAAGAGGCGTTGGACTTGGGTGCGGCCAGAACGGTCATGTCGCCTGACAGCGCGGAGTGGTTGGCTGAAGCGGTGGTTGGCAGTGAGTATCGGGGTGCGCCACTACCGCTATGGAAATTGTGGGAGTCGGCAGACCCGAGTCGGGTCGCTTATCTGGATGCGATGTCTGGGGAAGTGGTTACCGTGAGGCATAACGCGTGGCGATGGTGGGATTTTCTATGGTCGTTACACATCATGAGTTACTCCGACAGAGATACCTTGGGAACGTGGCTCCTCAAAATTTTTTCAGTACTCGCAGTACTCACGGCGTCGCTGGGGCTCTGGTTGTTCGCACTCACAAGTCAAAGGGGGCGGAAATCACTGAACTATCATGATCCACAAATAGGCGAAAAATAGCCCGCAAATGTAGGCCAGCCAGGCGCCTGAGAGCAGCCACGCATTGACGCGGCGCAGGCGCGCACAAGCTGCTGCTTTTAAGGGGTCAAGTGGACATGGCGCTTCTCGCTGGTGCCACCAGAGAGCGGTACTCACCAACATGAGGACTCCCGAGAGAGCGAAGAGCGCATTCTTATGGGCCGACAGCCACATAATGCCTGGAATGGCGGAGGTAATCCCCGCCATGACGGCTCCCGCTCCCAGAGAGATGAGTAACGCCGGTAGCGCGCAGCACAGCAGTGTCGAGGCGCTACCAAATAGCGCCAACGTCGGCGCAACGGTATCGCGCCAGTCTCCTCTCACGATGCCTGCCCCAGCGCTTCGTCGCCTCGCCGTACCGCTGCGATCCGGTATCCGGCCTGAACCGCCAATTCCGCGATTGTCTCGTCGCTCATGGTTGCGCCCGGTGTCAACACAAGATTCAGTGCCTTGGTGTCGAGATCGACATATACCGCGGCGACTTCTTCCCGCTTACTGAAGATTTTATTCATTGCCAGTGCGCAAAAATCGCATACCACGCCCATGACGTCGGCAACGATAGGCTCGCCACCCTGTGCCAGTGCGGCACTGATGTCTTCGGTTTTTGTCAGTCTAACGTGCGCATCGCTTCCGGGATGGGTACCGGTTGACGCGCTCGACGCGTGCTCCATTTCACCATGGTCATGATCTGCGTGATCAGTATGGGCCGAATGATCCTCGTGCGCGGGCTCGGTGCTGTGGTGACCCTCATGGTCATGGTCTTGCGCACTAGCTGCGAGAGAGAGCGCCGTACCGAATGATAAACAACAAACAAGTATTTTGAATTTCATAATCCCTACTCCCCGGATTAAAAGCGGTAAGTAAAATTAAGTAGCGGTTGATTCACGGTGAGGTTGTAGCCCATCTCCAATAGAAGCGGGCCTTTGAAAAGTCTGATCAGTGGCGTGGCGGTGACGGGATCCTGATGCTCCGGGCGATGGTCTATTTCGAGCATTAGCCACGTATGGAGATCACCGCTGTCGCCCTCGTAGGGGGCAAAACCCATGCGCGCGGCATGCATAAACTGATCCCCAAAGTGGCCTGCATCAAGGTAGCGGGATCGATACCCGGCGAAAAGCGAGCGCGTTTCCCAGTCGGCCATTACGCCCCCATAAACAGCCGTTTGATCATTCAGCAGGTTGTCGTTTATTCCCGAGGCGACTCCGATGCCGCCGTGCAGATAAAAGTTGCCTTGGTAGTCCCGGCCAAACCAACGCTTGGCGAGCCAGGTTGGGTGCACACTGTACACCGCAAAGTCACTCTCTCTGTTTACTTCGGTTCTCAACCCGATCGACCAGGATGGTGCGGGTGTGTAATGAACCAGAGCGGAGCTGGCTTGTCGGTCAGACTCTTCGATGAACGTCCAGCCTCCCGTGTAGGAGACGGGTCTCGCTGACGCAAAACTGTTAACCAGCATTGATAACAGAGCCAGGCCCGCGAGAGACGCTTTCACTTCTTTTTGCCCGTGAGTATGGATACCAGTTCGTCAACTTTTTCTCGTCGGGCCTCGGCAGAACCGCTCTGCAATGAGGCTTGCACACAGGTTTCGACATGGTCCTCTACGATGACCGTTTCGAGGCTTGACAGTGCCGAGCGGGCTGCCTGTACTTGTCGGACGACGTCGACACAGTAGCGATCCTCATCAACCATTTTGCGTACTGCGCGAATTTGACCCTCAATGCGTGCCAATCGGGCGTCTGCTACACGCTTGGTTTCGGTTCTCAAAACAAGGCTCCCACAGGTTACGCATACCCCAAGGGGGTATTTTGGCAGGCAGGATATACCCGGTGGGGGTATCGCGTCAAATGACCGAAACACGCCGCTTTGGTGGCTAAAGCGCTCCACAAACGCGCTAATCTCGTTAGTCTCCGCCTACGTACAAGAGGCATAAACAAGGAGATTGAGATGAACGGGCATCCCGTCGCTTACTCACGCAGTGTGATCACCGAGCTCATGGTGCCTAGCTATGCCAATTTTGGTGGCAAAGTGCACGGCGGGATGCTGATGTCCCTGATGGACAAGCTCGCCTATGTCTGTGCTAGCAAGCATGCCGGTAACTATTGTGTGACGGTGTCGGTCGACAATGTGCAGTTTCTTCGGCCGGTAGAAGTCGGCGAGGTGGTGTCACTCATGGGGTCAGTGAACTATGTGGGTAAAACCTCTCTGGTGGTCGGGATTAAAGTGACCGCTGAAAACCTTCAGGAGGGTCTCAGCAAGCACACCAACACCTGTTATTTCACCATGGTTGCGAAGGCGCCCGACGGTAGCACCGCCGA
>CAXPKH010000172.1:0-6037 GCA_964217615.1 Luminiphilus sp. | reverse complement strand
TCGTCTGAGGCCAGAAACGCGACGGCTGAAGCCGTATCTTCCGGTTTTCCCACTCTACCCAAGGGCACCCGCTCGGCAATTTGTGCACGGTAGGTTTCGGGGTCAAGTCCCCGCAGTGAGGAGAAGTATTCGCTTTGGGCTTTACCCATGGCGGTGGTGACGTGGTTGGGGCAAACCGCATTGACCCGTATCCCCAAGGGCGCAAGGTCAATCGCCGCGGTTCTTGTCAGGCCAATCATCCCGTGTTTTGACGATACATAGGGCGCCATTTGTCGAAAGCCGGTTTTGGCGGCCTGACTGGCAATATTGATAACGCTGCTGCCTGCTCCCATTACCCTTGCCGCTTCCCGCGTGAAGAGAAAGGCCCCGGTCAGGTTAACCGTTATTACTCGTAGCCACTCATCGAGGCTGAGGTCGGTTAGCGGCTTGATGATGTCACCGATCGCCGCGTTGTTCACCACGATATCAAGACGCGCCATCCGCGCGACCGTCACATCAATGCAATCCCGGACAGCGCTCTCCTCTGCGACATTGCAAGATAGGGCGATGGCATCGTAACCCTTCTCCACTAAAGCACGAACCACGGCGTTGTTGTCAGTATTACAGGCGCCATTATCGGTCATGACGGATTCTAGGTCCGACACCACTAAGCGGCAGCCTGCCGCGCCCAAGCGCTCGAGAATGCCGTGCCCGAGACCGCCCTCGCGGCCTGCTCCCGTGCACAAGGCGACCTTGCCCTCAAGACCTTTCATTCAATCGACTCGGTCACCATAAATGTAGCGCCTTCTGCAAATTCTCTGAATTGCGCTGCCACGTCCTGCGCCGCTGGAGCGCTCACGGCTGTCATAAAGTCGGTCATATCATCGACTTCTATCAGTTCCACATAGGCAAACGGCACCGACGTTGATCCATCGAGTAAGCGTTCGCTGCGCAATACGTTAAACCCGCTGCATCCGTCGAGTCGTCGCACGCTGGGAATGTCTACGGAACGCGCCCACTCCTCGTATTCATTTGGGTCTACTCCGCTCTTGAGGTTAAACAGAACAACGATCGTGGTCATGGTGTCTCCTTTTTATCCGCTTTTGAGCGAAGCATTGATGGGGTGCCCGACTGATGGTTCCCTGATTGCCCGCTCGCGTGTTGACTGGGTGCCTAGCCTTGCTTACTCCGGATACTTAAACATATCATCAAAGTGAAAAATCGAAACGCGCCGAGGCCGGACATGAGTCTATCTCACGATCACGATATGGCAGTCTCCCTTAATCAGCAGGATCGCTCCCGTCGCGCTTTTGTGTCCGGGCTGCGATCCCATGTGTTGCAGCGGATGTCGGGTGACCTGCGTCAGCATTATGAGCACGCAGTCGAACCCGAACATGCCAAATCCGGGACCCCGCTTGAAACCCCCGAGGCAATCCACGAGGCCTTAAAAGGTGAGTTTCCCTTTAAGGCATACAGCAGCGTACGCACCGCTGCGCAGGAGATGGTCTTTGATGTGGTGAGTGACGCGGTTGACCGCCAATTGGAAGTGCTCAACGAGAAGGCGGCAAAACCGGCCAAGCATGGCACTTTAACGCTCGATCCGGCATTGCCCTTGCCAAAGAGTGTGACGGGCATTGATGTGCATTTATCGCCCGGCAGTTATCACGCAGAGCATGCCGAGGACGATGTGACGGCGGGCGCTGTCTACGACAACTCGATTGATGTTTTTGCGTTTGGTCAGTTTGGCAAGCAACACAACGATATTGGTGCGACCTTATCGAACTATCTTCGACTTAAGTATCCCGACTTTGCACCGGCGGCGATTCTGGATTGCGGTTGCACCATCGGCCACAACACGCTCCCCTGGGCCGAGACCTACCCCGCGGCTGAGGTCACTGCGATCGATGTGGCAGCGCCGGTGTTGCGTTATGCCCATGCGCGCGCCGAGTCGATGGGAATTGCCGCGCATTTCAAACAGATGGACGCCACCGCCTTGGCCTTTGATGACGGGCAGTTTGACGTGGTTTTCTCCTCCATGTTTATGCACGAGCTGCCGCTCAAGCACATTCAGCAATATTTGCGGGAGGCATTCAGGGTACTCAAACCGGGCGGTATTCTCTGGCAAATGGAATTACCACCCATGAACGCCATGCCCAACTACGAAAATTTTTATATGAATTGGGACACGTTCTATAACAATGAGCCCTATTACGGCACGTTCAGAAAGCAGAACTATCAACAACTGCTGGTTGACGCCGGATTCAGTGCAGACGACTTTGTCGAAGCGACGATGCCGCGGTATACCTTCGTCGGCGAAGCAGCATTCAGCGAAGCGATTCAGGGCGGTAACACTTTTGACACGCTCACCGGTCGTATGGATCCCAAGGGCACGCGCTGGTATGGCTTTGGTGCCTGGAAACGCTGAGTTGTGAGTACGCGTAGGATTCCCCGAAAACGGCGTGGGCAAAGGCATCAGTTCTTTGAAGCCGACGGCGTTGACGAAGTATTAAGTTGCGTACTGCGTCTCACCTCTGAGGTGTCTGCTTTGAGCGAGCGGCTGTATTTTGCCGAGCGTGTACTGGAAGCAAGAGGCATGGATATGGCCGGCGAAATCGAGGGTTATCGTATGTCTGAAGCTGATGAGGCGGCCTTGAGTGCTGAGCGGCAACGACTGATTGAGACGGTTCTCGCCCAGTTGGGAGCCAGTGGCAGTGGCGCGGAATCGATTGAAGACGATGTTAACTCTGAAAGTTAGTGTCGTTATGCACTGACAAGTCTGATGACTAACCCTTATTACCCGTCGTTATTCAGCCCCATTGAGCTGGGTGGTTATACCCTCAGGAATCGCATCATCCACGCGTCGATTGTCACAAAGTATGTGGTCAATCATGCGCCGACAGAGAAACTGCTGAACTACTACCGATCGCGAGCAGCTGGGGGTGCGGCCGCTATTATCACTGAGCCCATCGCGATGACGGCATACAATCGTCTGTCGAGTCGCCTACGTGCCTGGGATGAGGCGGGCATGGATGATTTGAAGCGCGCAGCGGATGTCGTCAATCAGGAGGGCGCACTCCTGATGGGGCAGGTGCAGGACTCGGGCAGAGGGCGCCACTCGGTAGGACGGAACGATGGTGCGGTGGGTGCTTCGGCTTTACCTGACGACTTAAGCTGGACCGTACCCGCGGAACTCAGCGTGACTCAGATCGAAGATATGATTGCCGACTGGGCGAAGGGCTGTGCGCGGTTGCAGTTAGCAGGCTTTGCCGGCGTTGAGATCTCTGCCGGCCATGGCCATCTGTTCCATCAGTTTCTTTCCCCGTGGTCAAACCGGCGAGACGATGAATACGGTGGTGATCTACAGGGCCGCACACGGTTCCTGAGTTCACTGGTCACCGCGATCCGCGAAGCCTGTGGCTACCCCTTCATTATTGGGCTCAAGCTCCCAGCTGACGATGGTGTGGCGGGCGGTATTGATCTTGCTCTTGCGGCGGAAATTGCCGCACTGCTGGCGAGGCAACGCGCAGAATTCGACAGTTGGACCTGGGTATGGGGAGCCCACGCGCGCTCACTTTATAAGCATCTGCCGGACGCCCACGGCGAGCGGCACCCCTACTTGCATCATATTGCGGCGCTTCGACAGGTCGCACCGGAGGTTCTCACGGGCGCCATTGGCTACATTACGGATCCGAATGAATGTGAAACGGCATTGTCGAACGGTACCGCCGATCTGGTTTTCCTCGGGCGTCCGTTGATTACAGATCCGGCGTTTCCAAAAAAATGTGAGGAGGGTCGGGAAGCGGATATTCGCTACTGCGTTTCTTGTAATACCTGTTGGCGCAGCATCATCGACGGCGCGGGCTTGGAGTGTGACAACAACCCGCGGGTCGGTAGCGCCGACGAGCATGACTGGCAACCTGATCAAGTGACAGTATCCAAAAATATCGTTGTGGTAGGCACGGGCGTCGCCGCGCTGGAGGCCGCGCATACTGCGGCGCGGCGTGGGCACCGCGTGACCGTTCTGGGCGACCACTCACGGATCGGTGGTAAGACGCTATTGCAAGCCGATCTGCCGGGGGGCGAGAATTTATCCAGCGTGTATGACTATCAGTATCTGATGGCCGCGCGACATGGCGTTTCATTTGCCTTGGGCCGGCACGCCGATTTGGAGGACGTGCTGTCCCTGGCGCCAGACGAAGTCATTTTGGCAACGGGCTCCAGGACTGGGCAGCCCCATTGGCTGAATGATGAATGGGCTGAATCAGGTTTGATACCGAGTCTGCGAGAAATGGCGGCAGCGCTTCAGGAGCGTACCGACATCACAGAAGGGCGCGCCGTCATTGTCGACCAGGATCATTCGGAGATGACCTACGCTTTTGCAGAGCAGTTGGCGTCGAGGTTTACCGCGGTGACGCTTGTTACCGCCCGAGAACGCATTGGTCATGACGTTTCACTGATCAATCGGCAGGGGATTTATCAGCGACTTCATGATCTGGGGGTTGAGATCATTTGCAATGTAGAACCCATGAATCTGGACAGCTTGGAAGAGGGGCAGTTGCAGGTTCGTAATGTGTATAGCGGTGCGGTTGTCAGCATCGATGATGTTGTGCTGCTGACCCATGCGAGCTCCCGAATACCCAATAATGAATTGCAGGGGCCGTTACAGGAGGCCGGCGTGGCCGTTGTTGCGGTTGGCGACTGCCGAGCCCCCAGATCCCTGCTCGCCACAACGCGGGAAGCGTACGAAGTGGCTTTACGTCTCTAGATATTATTGCCCGAGCATAGTTCTGCAGGTACAAGCATTCGGGACCCCGCTGTTTTTTCCCTGCTGAGTCGGTGCTTGACCGAATCAGTGGATGTGTGCCGGATTTTGAGTGGTAATGGCTATTGATCATAGACCGTATAGCGCCCGGTGCCAGCGGTGCGATCTTGGGGATCAAACCCCGGCGATCGGGTAATTTCCATGGCAAAAGCTTCTGCTTGGTCGAGATAATGGGGTGATGCGGGGTTGGTCATTTGGCTCCCGTACTGGTGTGTCCCCAATACGGTTTGTGATCCTTCCCCATTCCATTCGATGAGGTAGTAAAGGCCATCGCCCGCCACAACCGTCAGATAGGAATCGTCTTCGTCAAGGCGCTCCGCGTACATGGCCCGCAGCGTATCGGGCCCTCCGGCGGCAGGCCACAGGCGATCGCCCCGTCCATGCTGCTGCACTGCGCCCCACTCGGGATCAAGGCGCCCTGATACGGATTGCACTGAGCCCATGCACTCGTGGAGGGTGTCACGGGGATCAGGTAACGCTTCCCCCGTGCGCTCTGCCTGCCATTCGATGAGCAGGATACACACGCCCAATGCGGCGCTTCGGTTGGCTTTGTCGGTATGCAAATCCCAGTTCGTAATCAAAGACAGCGCGGTATTCTCCTCTTCATTGGTGGGTTCAAGATCAGCGACGTCGCGGAGATAGGCATAGCCGCGATAGCGCGGGGAATAGGCATTGTCGTGTTTGATGGCGTTGAAATCGGCGAAGCTGATCTGGGTATCCGCCTCCAGCAGTTCCAATCCCCTGACGGCGCGATTGGTCATACGAGTAGGCCACCCGCTCTCTGTGGGATAGTGATTGATGTCGGGGTTGCTGCCGTAGGAACTCACTTGGAAGGGAGACTGATTGGCGCTATGAACATACCCAGATGTCGGGTTAGTCACGCTGGGCAACTCGTCCATAGAGAGGTAGTCGCTCCAGATCAAATCACTGCGATCGCCAGGTAAGTATTGATCCCAGCGCCATCCCGGTGCACGCCGCGGCATCATCGCGTTGTGAATAAAATGAATGGTGCCCTCGGCGTTGGCGTAGACAAAGTTGAAGCTGGCAATGTGCTGCAGGGCGATCGCTGCTTGCCATTCTTCGAAATTGCGGGCAGCGCTCATGGCCAACCACTGCTCAACCTGTCGGATCTCATCAATGCCCGCGTAACGCACGGCGTAGGTGCCATGATCGGTTTTCATGACAGGGCCATGCACTGATCGATATCCCGTCTCAGTCACGGTCCAGGGCAGCCAC
>CAXPKH010000171.1:0-18567 GCA_964217615.1 Luminiphilus sp. | reverse complement strand
GTCGCGCCGAAGCGAACGCCGCTCAGCTACGCTGAGTGGCCGGAATAGTCCTCATCTCGAACCGAAGCTCGATCTGCGATCCGCAGAGGTGGTTGCCTAAATGAAAGAGGATGGTGCCCAGGAGAGGACTTGAACCTCCACGCCCTTTCGAGCACTAGCACCTGAAGCTAGCGTGTCTACCAATTTCACCACCTGGGCAGCGGGGAAACCTCTGAAGACTCAGAGGGCGCGCAGACTACTTCGTCCCCCAAGCGCTGTCAATTTCAAGTCGTGGTATTTGGCAGATATGCCACGCCAACGCTAACGTGTTTCCAGCGTATAATGGCGCCTTCCCAACAGCCGGCTCATAGTAGCCACCGGACTGTCTCTTGGCGCCACGCCGAAAATCCAAAACCCCAGTGCCACCCCGTGATCCCCATGCCGCCCGAGAGCAGGGTCGGTACGAGCATCCCATTGCCAGTCGCGAGGCCATTCTGCAACTGTTGGAGGCGGCCGACGCGCCGCTAGGGTTCGATACCATTGCCGCACAACTGGCACTGGATAACGATCGTGACCTCGAGGCACTGCGCAAACGATTGCGTGCCATGCAGCGCGATGGACAGGTCATCTCCGGACGGCGGGGCGCTTATGGCGTGCCAAAGCGGATGGATTTGCAACGCTGCCGAGTTATGGGGCATCGCGACGGATATGGTTTTGCTCGGCCGCTGGAGGGTGGCGAAGATTTGTTTCTCTCGGCCAGAGAGATGTACCAGGTTTTCGATGGCGATGAAGTTTTGGTGGCGGTGGCGGGCATCGATCGGCGTGGTCGGGCTGAGGGTCAAATCGTAGAGGTGCTCGAGCGCGCTCACCAGATGGTGGTGGGGCGCTACATGGAGGAGAGTGGGATTGGCTTTTTGTTGCCCCACAATACCCGCATTCGCAATCACATTCTGATTCCTCCAAAGGCCAAGGGCGGCGCGCGCCACGGTCAACTGGTGTCGGTGTCGTTAACTGATTACCCCTCAGCCACATTGGGCGCCAAAGGGCGCGTTGAGGAAGTGTTGGGGGACCATCTAGACCCGGGTTTAGAAATTGATGTGGCGATTCGCGCCCACGGGATACCCTGGGAGTGGCCGGATGCAGTGTTGCGCGAGGCGGGCGGTTTGGGCGAGGAACCTGCCGAGCGGGATAAATCGCATCGCGTGGACTTGCGCGACCTCCCGTTTGTAACCATCGACGGCGAGGACGCCAGAGACTTTGACGACGCCGTGTGGTGCGAAGTCAATCGCGATGGTTTCCGCCTGTGCGTCGCCATCGCCGACGTTTCCCACTACGTGGCTGTGGGTTCGGCGCTGGATGAAGAGGCCGGCCTGCGAGGTAACTCGGTGTACTTCCCCGAGCGGGTGGTGCCCATGTTCCCCGAGGTGCTCTCCAATGGGTTATGTTCGCTCAAGCCTGACGTTGATCGCCTGGCCATGGTCTGTGAGATGCAGATCGATTCTGGTGGTCAGCTCGTTGACTATGGCTTTTACGAGGCAGTGATTCATTCTCACGCGCGGCTCACTTACACCGATGTCGGTGCCGTGATTGAGCAGGGTTGGAGTAAACGCGTCCCCGCCGCGCGGGTGGAGGATATCGAACGGCTCTATCGACTCTACGGTGTTTTGCGTCGGGCGCGGGAACAGCGTGGTGCGCTCGATTTCGACACTCAGGAAACCCGCATCCTATTTGACGAACAGCGCAAGATCGCTGCCATCGAACCCGTGCATCGCAACGACGCGCACAAGCTGATTGAAGAATGCATGTTGATCGCCAACGTGGCGACTGCGCAGTTTCTGGAGGCGTTAGATCAACCGGCGCTGTTCCGGGTGCACGAGGGCCCGAGCGCGGAAAAACTGGAGAATCTGCGTGCTTTTCTGGGTGAGCTTTCGCTGGATCTGCCCGGGGGCCTCAAACCCACGCCGGAGCATTACCAATCCCTGCTCGCCACAGTAGCGGGCAGGGACGACAGCCATATCATTCAGACCATGTTACTGAGGTCGCTCTCGCAGGCGGTGTATCAACCTGAAAATGCCGGGCATTTTGGGCTCCATTATCCCGCCTATGCACACTTCACCTCTCCAATTCGGCGTTACCCGGATCTTCTGGTGCATCGCGCGATTCGCGCCCAGATACGCAGCCGGGGTGACGCGGCCCACGTTCAGCGAGTACCGGGTGCCAGCGTGCTCAAGCGGGAGTGGATCTATCCGTATGACGTACCTAGCATGGCTGCTTTCGGTGAGCAGTGTTCCATGACTGAACGGCGGGCAGATGATGCCACCCGCGAGGTCGATGCCTGGCTCAAGTGTGAGTTTCTGAAAGACCGTATAGGCGAGGAATTCGCGGGCGTCATTGCGGCGGTGACCAATTTCGGTGTTTTTGTCGAGCTGAGCGATCTGTATATCGAGGGGCTGCTACATGTCAGTGCCTTGCCGGGCGATTATTACCATTTTGATCAGGCCAAGCAGCGGTTGGTGGGCGAGCGCACGCGCCGGAGTTTTCAATTGGGTGGCGCGGTAACCGTTCGAATTGCGCGGGTCGATTTGGATGACCGCAAGATTGATTTGGAGCTCGCGGGTGTAACCGAACTCCGTCGCTCGAGGAAGCCCAAGCCGGGGCAGCGTCGCGATGCCCTCGATGAGCCTTCTCGCAAGGTCAAGGGAAAGAAAAAGGATAACGGCAGAGGTAAGACCGATAAGAAGAAAATAGGCAAAACGTCTGCTAAATCAAAGGGCGCAGCCAAAAAACCAGCCACATCAAAATCTACCGGCGCCAACAACAAGCCAGCTTCGGCTGCAAAACGGCAAACGGGTAGTCGGAAGAAGCGGTAGTTTATGGTCGATCTTGTCTTCGGTTATCACGCAACGGAAAGCCTGATTCGCCAGCGTCCGCATCAGATTGAAACCCTGATGCTGCAGACAGATCGTAACGACAGGCGTATGCAAGCCCTGAATGATCTGGCGCTGGCTCAGGGTGTGCCCACTGTTAGGTGCTCGAAGTCGGACCTGGACGCCTTGACGCCGGAGCGTCATCAGGGCGTGGTGGCCCGATTGCAGCCAGGCGCTCACCTCGAAGCGACCGGCCAAACCCCTGAAGCTGATTTGCCAGCATTGGTTGCGGCGGCGGAGCGACCTTTATTGCTGGTGCTCGATGGGGTGACGGACCCCCACAATTTGGGGGCCTGCCTGCGCAGTGCCGACGCCGCAGGAGTGACGGCGGTGATTTTCCCTAAGGATAAAAGTGCCGACATTACAGATGTGGCGCGTAAGGTCGCCAGTGGTGCGGCTGAAACGGTCCCCTGGGTGCGGGTGACGAATCTCTCGAGAACCCTTGACCATCTCAAGCAAGCGGGTGTCTGGATCATTGGCACCGCGGGCGAGGCGACCAAGACGCTCCACGATCAAGACCTGACGGGCCCCTGCGCGCTGGTTTTGGGCTCAGAGGGCGGTGGGATGCGTCGCCTAACGCGCGAATCCTGCGATTTTGTGGTGTCGTTACCGATGGCTGGAGCGGTTTCCAGCCTTAACGTGTCGGTGGCGGCCGGTATCTGCTTGTTTGAGGCGGTACGCCAACGGCGCGCTCAAGGGGCCGGATAGCCCCCCAGATCTTGCCAAAACTGAGCGTTGCAAACTGGCAGTGGGCTGGGTAGACTCCGCCCCTCAAAATTTGGCCGGGCCCCTCTTGGGGCCCATCCTCCTTGCTGCACCGCTTGACGGGTGGCTATAAACCATAGGGAGTACGCGAGTGCGACACTACGAAGTTGTGTTCATGGTCCATCCGGACCAGTCCGAACAAGTCCCCGGAATGATTGAGCGTTACAGTAACGTCATCACCAAAGATGGCGGTACGGTTCATCGTTTGGAGGATTGGGGCCGACGGCAGTTGGCCTACCACATCAACAAAATCCATAAAGCCCACTATGTGTTGATGAATGTTGAGGCTTCCAATGAGGCCATGGAAGAGTTGACGACGACCTTTCGCTACAACGATGCCGTAATCCGTAACATGGTGATTCGGCGTGATGGTCCCGTGCTTGAAGAATCATTACTCATGAAAGCCGAGCGCGAGGACAAGGAGCGAAAAGCCCGATATCAGGAGCGTCAGGACAACGAGGCCCGAAAAGCGGCCGAGAAATCCAGTGACGACGACGATGCGGATCAGGACATTGACGCCGCCGCATCAGAAGACGACGAGGAGTAAGGCATGTCACGTTTTTTTCGCCGACGTAAGTTTTGCCGGTTCACCGCCGAGGGCGTGACTGAGATTGACTACAAGGATCTCGACATGCTGAAGCAGTACATTTCCGAGACTGGGAAGATAGTGCCAAGCCGAATTACCGGTACGAAAGCCAAGTATCAGCGACAGCTGGCCACGGCTGTAAAGCGCGCGCGTTATCTCGCTTTGTTGCCCTACACCGACGCACACGACTAAGTAGAAACCGTGCGCGGCCTCGCTGAATTTATTATGCGCGGCCGGTGGCAGGCGCTGGCTGTGGCCGTACTGGGCTCTGGCAGTCTGCTGTTCGGCTGGATCGGTGCGGCGGCGATTGCGCTGGTCACGCTTAGGAAAGGTATCGCAGATGGCGGTTGGTTAGTGCTTTGGGCATTGCTCCCCGCGGTCGTGATTGCTTGGATGACCGGTGATACGGGCACTGTGCTGTTGTTACTTGGCGTTTTTTTATTGGCCATTGTGTTACGGGAGAGTGTCAGTCTCTCGCTGGCGATTTTGGCCAGCTTGCCGCTGGCGATTGTGGGTGGCTTTGTGCTCACAACACTGAACGGGGCTTTTTTGGAGGAGTTGGTTGCGACCTTCAATCAGGCGCTCGCGCAGTTAGAGGGGGATCTGCAGCCCGAGGCTGCCGGACAGTTAGCTTTTAGCTCGCTGTCGGTCGCTCAGGTTGCGGCCCTATTGGCAACAGGCAACGCGGTAGTTGCGGTACTGAGCCTCTTGCTGGGGCGCTTCTGGCAAGCGGCACTGTTCAACCCAGGCGGGTTTGGTGCTGAGTTCAGGGCGCTAAGGCTACCCCAGGTAGCCGTGGTGGGAATGGTTGGACTGGCCACCTTACTGTGGTGGTTGGGCCCGGAATGGATGGTATGGAGCGCAGCGGTCGTGTTGCCCCTTACCGTCGTGGGTTTCGCGCTGGTGCACGCATACGCGGTGCACACCGGTAAGGGAACCACCTGGCTGACGCTCATGTATATGGTGTGGGTGGTGCTGGATCCGGCGAAATGGGTTTGGGTGGGATGCGTTGTGGTTGACGCATTCGTTGATTTCAGGGCCAGATGGGCGGCGCCCTCTGGTAGTGGTTCAAACGGGACATAACCGGCCGAGCCAGTCAAAAAGGCGGCTGTTAGACAGGCCGGGAGTAGAGGAAGGAACAATGGAAGTCATTTTGCTTGAAAACATCGGCAACTTGGGTGCGCTTGGCGACAAGGTTGATGTCAAGCCAGGGTATGGACGCAATTTTTTGATCCCTCAGGGGAAAGCAGTTCCAGCTACTGAAGATAACGTCGCGAAGTTCGAGGCCCGCCGTGCTGAATTGGAGGCCGCCGCTGCAGAGACACTGGCCGCTGCCGCCGCTCGGGGCGAGGCGCTTTCAGCGCTGGGCTCAGTCGATATCGCTGCCACTGCGGGCGAGGAGGGAAAGCTCTTTGGTTCCGTGGGTACGCGCGATATTGCGGAGGCGCTGACCGCTGCCGGATGTGAGGTCGATAAAGCCGAGGTAAGGTTGCCTGAGGGTGCAATCCGCGAGCTCGGCGAGTTTGAAATCATGATTCAACTCCACGCCGAAGTCACAGCCTCCGTGGCGATCAACATCGTCGCCGAGTAAGCCTAGGCGGGGCTCTCGCCCCGCACGTTACTCCCCGATATCTGCTGGCGTGTCTTATCCGTCGCAGGTACTCTAACCAGTCCGGTCAAGCGCGGTGTCGTGTCGGCAGACAATGCCCAGTCCCTAGGCAGCGGCCGTTTGATGTACCAACTAGAAGGTTAAATCGTGGAGTCGGTTAAATCCCAGGATGCGGATATCGCGCGCATCCGTATGCAACCCCAGTCAGTCGAAGCAGAGCGATCTGTTATCGGCGGTATTTTGCTGGCACCCGAAAGCTGGGATGCCATTGCTGAACTGGTGGACGCAGGTGATTTTTATCGGCCCGAGCATCGCGCAATCTTTCGTCAGATTGCTTTGTTGGTCGATCGTAACGAACCGATCGACGTGATTACCGTCGCGGACCGTCTGCTCGCCACGGGCGAGCTAGATGCTGCGGGCGGCCATACCTACCTAACCGACTTAGTTGAGCAAACGCCCACCGCCGCCAATGTCAGCGCTTATGCCCGGGCCGTGAGGGAGCGCGCGCTACTCAGAAAACTGATTGGTGCCGCGCAAGACATCGCGACTGCCGGATTTAATCCTGAGGGTCGCAGCGCCGAAGAGTTGGTAGACGAGGCGGAGCGCCTCATTATGGCGGTCTCCGAAAGCGGCCCAAAATCCGGGGGTCCTCAGGGCATGGCACCGCTGCTGACGGGGGCTCTGGAGCGAATCGAGGAGCTTTACAACACCGGCGGTGACATCACCGGTCTGACAACCGGCTTTATTGATCTCGACAAGAAGACCTCTGGCCTGCAGTCATCCGATCTGGTGATTGTTGCGGGCCGACCCTCGATGGGTAAAACCAGCTTTGCCATGAACCTCGTTGAGAACGCCGCCGCTCATACCGAAAAACCCATTGTGGTTTTTTCCATGGAGATGCCCGCGGAGCAATTAGTGGTCAGGATGATGTCCTCATTGGGCAGAATTGATCAATCGCGGCTCAGAACGGGCAGGTTACAGCAGGATGACTGGCCGAAGCTCTCCAGTGCGATGGCGAAGCTCAAAGATACGTCTATCTTTATTGACGACACGCCGGCGCTGACGCCAACCGAAGTGCGCTCGCGGGCGCGCAGGCTCTCCCGCGAGCACGGCGATTTGGCGATGATCATGGTCGATTATCTGCAATTGATGCGGGTGGCGGGTGCCTCGGAGGGGCGAACGGCAGAAATCTCCGAGATCTCGCGTAATCTCAAGGCCATCGCCAAGGAGTTTCGCTGTCCCGTAGTTGCGCTGTCACAGCTAAATCGTGCGCTCGAGCAACGGCCCAACAAACGACCGGTTAACTCCGACCTGCGTGAGTCTGGAGCGATAGAACAGGACGCCGACGTCGTGATGTTTATTTATCGTGACGAGGTTTATCACGAGGATTCACCCGACAAAGGCGTTGCTGAAATCATTATTGGCAAGCAACGGAACGGGCCCATCGGGACTTGTCGTTTGGCTTTTCAGGGAGAATTTACTCGTTTCGAGAATCTGGCGCGAGACGACTACGCAGGCTATTGAGGCATGAGCCGGACGATCGAACCGCTCGACTTTAGCACGCTACTTGAGATGCTGGGTGGCAAGCAGGAAATTGTCGTAACGCTTTTGGGCACTTTTCTGGATGAGTTGGCTGCTGACGTTGATGCGAGTCGGCAGGCGGCGGTCGCTGAGGATACCGGTACGCTCAGGCAGATCGCCCACCGCATCAAGGGCACCAGTGCCAACCTCCATGCGATGCTGTTGTCGTCGGCAGCGCGGGAACTGGAATCAGCCTGTAATGAGGCGGATTATGGGTTGATCATCCTCAAGCACGAAATCATGTGCGATCAGTCCCAGCGCTTGAGCGACGCTATTCGAAGCTGGCTTGCGCACAGCGCCAACACCCTCTAGCTACAGACCGACCTCTTTTCTGAGGCGGGCCAGATTATTCGCTTGCTCCTCGGTACTCGGTGAGACGCTATCTGATGGCGGGATCGCCAATCGCTCCGGGCCCTCAAGGACTTCGCCGCGTGCCGCGCGATTGGCCCAGCGTTCGTAATGTCCTCGGAATACGGGCCAGGTTTTGGCCTCGGGCTCATTTGCGAGAAAAAACCAGTCACTGTCTCGCCCCGCCAAATAGACGGCTGGGTGTTGCCATGGCGCCTCTACTTTGGGTGATGGCGCCAGGCAAGCTTCCCGGTAGGCTTCATAAGCAGTGGGGAGCCCCAGATCACTGAGGCTGAATCGGCAGGCTTCAATCATCTTGTTCAGGGTAGGCAGATAATCGCTATTTTCGATGGCGTGTTGCGCCGCGCGCAGTATTACGGCCGTGGGGTATGGAGTCAGGGCTTCGAGCCAGAGCCGCTTTACCTGATTCACCTGCTCAGCGTCACTCCAGGCGGCGTAATACTGGTTGTGGTAGTTGAGGCGAAACAGAGCAAAGACCTGATTGATCGTCTCGACCACCGGTGCCTCAGGCTGATTGGGTGATTCAGCGGGCCCAGCTGGTGTCGGTGAGATCGTCGCTAAGGCTTCGGTCTTTTGAACGATAGCCTGTGCCAACGTTGCCGCGTCCTTTTTCTCCTCCATGCTGCTCTCCCTCTGCTACGACTCGGCATTGACGCTTCACGTGCTGCAAAAATTTACTGTTCCACGAGGTGTGTACCTCGTTGCTGTCGAGCCAATACATCACGAATTCGGGTAGCAAGGCGCGGGCCGACTCCTCGCTGATCCCAGCCAGACGCAGCGTCTCGTAGACCGATGGGTCAGGCTCCCAGTGACGGGGGATACGGCTGGGCTCTGTGCTGTGCTGTAGTTGGCTGGTATGCCTCAACCAGCGGCGCCGAACATGCTCCACGAATCGGCTGTTGATTTCTCGGGGCGCCCCCCCTCGCTCACTCCAATACAGCACGAACTCTGCCCGGACCGAATTCGCAAAAGTCACGTCGATCCCAGCCTGAGCCAAAATATCGAGGGCATCCTGGCTCGGTGTCCAGTCTTTGCCGAACGGTGCGGGCACAGTAATTTCGAAGGCATGATGCCGAGCTTGCCGCTGGCGCCACTGCGACAGTGCATGCTGTCTGAACTGGCCCTCGACCTCTCGGGTAGGATCGGGGGTGAAGTCTCGCATCACTTCCTCAACGAACGCCTCGCTCATACCGTGGTTGAGTACAAGCAGCTCGATCAGTGCGCGATCCGGCGCCCACCGCTGCGTAACCGAATGCGCTTTATTTTCTGATGGGGATAGGGCTGGGTCTTGGCTCATGGCAGAGGCAACGGCCAGTAGGATCACGTGGGGTTGCGGGTGCGGGGCTTGCGCCAGTATGCCCAGCCCGGTCAGCCTTTCGATCAGTCCATCAATCTGGGCGACGGACCAAAAAGGCAGGCTTTCATGCAACTGGTACAAATCGACTGTTGTCCAACCGGTGCGGCCTTTCAGCAGCGCACCGAGTTCCTGTAGCAACACAGCTTCCTCCAGCCCAATAGTGGCGGCCAGCTCGGGAGAAAAGGTCAGTTGGCGGTCGGGAATGAGTGAACCGGATTGCATCGGATGCATTAAGGAGTGAATGGTCTGATAGGATACCGGCTTACCTGAATGAATACAGCCTCTACGATCAGGTTCTCTGGAGTTTCGCTTGGCCAAGGCAAAAACAGCGTTTGTCTGTAACGATTGTGGAGCAGATTATCCGAAGTGGCAGGGTCAGTGCGGTGAGTGCCACGCTTGGAATACCCTATCAGAAATCCGCCTGAGCGCTCCGGCCAGCAAGCCCTCCGCTGGCGGACGGTCCGCTCGACGCTCTGGCTTTGCGGGCAGTATCGCGGCGGTGCAGAAATTGGCGGATGTGGCGGTCGTTGATTTACCGCGGCTGGCATCGGGCTTTGAAGAGTTTGACCGCGTATTGGGCGGGGGCCTTGTACCGGGCTCCAGCATTTTGATTGGCGGTCATCCCGGCGCGGGAAAGAGCACGTTGTTACTGCAAACCCTGTGCCGTTTGGCTGCTCGGCACGCTGCGCTCTATGTCACGGGGGAGGAATCGCCCGAGCAAATTGCGATGCGGGCTAAGCGATTGGGGCTGCCCTCTGATCAGCTGCAGTTACTTGCCGAGACAGACGTGGACGCGATCCTCGCCTCTGCCGAGGCGCTCAATCCCGTAATACTGGTAGTGGATTCCATTCAGGTTGTCCATAGCGAGACCCTTACCTCAGCCCCGGGTAGCGTATCTCAGGTGCGCGACTGCGCCGCACAACTGACGCGCTATGCCAAACAAACGGGGACCGTGCTGATTCTGGTGGGTCATGTCACCAAAGATGGCACCTTGGCGGGCCCCAAGGTCCTCGAGCATATGATTGATTGCTCCATTTTGCTGGAGGGAGAGCACGATTCCCGGTATCGCACCCTGCGGGGTCAGAAAAATCGGTTTGGTGCGGTGAACGAGCTGGGTATTTTCGCCATGACCGATGTTGGCCTAAAGGAGGTTTCCAATCCTTCGGCCATTTTTCTGGATCGGTCTGAGCATACCGCCCCGGGAACCACCGTGGTCGTGGTCTGGGAGGGCACGCGCCCTTTGTTGGTGGAGATTCAGGCATTAGTGGACGACAGCTCGCTCGGCAACCCCCGTCGAGTCACCGTGGGCTTTGAGCAAAATCGATTGGCCATGCTGCTTGCAGTCCTTCATCGCCATGGCGGAATTCATGTGGGCGATCAGGATGTATTTGCCAATGTGGTTGGCGGTGTTCGTGTGATGGAGACCTCAGCAGATCTTGCTTTGCTGCTGGCGGTGGTGTCGAGTTTGCGCAATCGCGCGCTGCCAAGAGACTGGGTGGTGTTCGGCGAAGTGGGCTTATCTGGCGAAATTCGCCCAGTTGCCAGTGGTCAAGAGCGGCTGGCAGAAGCCGCCAAGCATGGCTTCAAGGTGGCGATCGTGCCCAAGTCGAATGCGCCGAAAAAACCGATCCCTAATCTCAAAGTGATTCCGGTCGCGCGACTGTCGGAGGCGTTGGACGCCTGTTCTTGATTTCGGGTAACCGCGTCTCTCGGCCACTGGCAAGGCCAGCGGCTGTGTATCAAGATTATTTCAGCTTGCGGTGTTTGACCCGGCTCGGTACGGCTGCGTCAGCGCCCACGCGCTGGCGTCTGTCTTCTTCATAGTCCGTGTAGTTGCCTTCGTGGAAGATCACGCCGCCATCGTCTTCATAAGCGAGAATGTGGGTGGCGATGCGATCGAGAAACCAGCGGTCGTGCGAAATCACCAGTGCTGAACCCGGAAAAGCCAACAGAGCTTCTTCCAACGCCCTTAGAGTCTCCACATCCAGATCGTTAGTGGGCTCATCCAGCAACAGCACATTGGCGCCTTGCTTCAGTAGCTTCGCCAGGTGTAGTCGGTTGCGTTCTCCGCCCGAGAGGTCTTTAACAAATTTCTGCTGATCAGATCCTTTGAAATTAAATCGACCCACATAGCTTCGAGAGGGTATTTCATAGCTGCCGATTCGGATGATATCGAGACCATCGGAAACCTCTTCCCATACGGTTTTACTGCCATCGAGATCATCGCGGGACTGATCGACGTAACCCAGCTCGACGGTATCTCCGACAACCACTTCTCCGCCATCGGGCGTTTCCAATCCCATCAACACGCGAAATAGCGTGGATTTACCCATACCATTAGCGCCAATAATTCCAACGATACTGCCTTTGGGTACCATGAAATTGACGTCTTCAAATAACAGGCGATCGCCAAAGGTTTTGCGCAAGCCGCTGACCTCAATTACCTTGTCGCCCAGGCGTGCGCCTGGGGGGATATAGATCTCATTAGTTTCGTTACGGGTCTGAAACTCCTGTGAATTGAGTTCTTGAAATCGCTGCAGGCGCGCCTGGTTGTTCGCCTGACGTCCCTTGGGATTGGACCGGACCCACTCCAACTCGGCTTTGATCGCTTTTTGATGCGACGCTTCTTGCCGTTGCTCCTGCTCGAGTCGCTTTTCTTTGGCTTCCAGCCAGGTGGAGTAATTGCCCTCATAGGGGATGCCCCGGCCACGATCCAGCTCCAAAATCCAACCGGCGGCGTTGTCGAGGAAGTAGCGGTCGTGGGTGATGGCGACAACCGTCCCTGGGAAATCCTCGAGAAAGTGTTCGAGCCATGCCACGGACTCGGCGTCCAGATGGTTGGTGGGCTCATCGAGTAGCAACATATCGGGCTCCGAGAGCAGTAATCGCGCCAGCGCTACACGGCGCTTTTCTCCGCCCGAGAGGGTATCGACACTGGCGTCCCACGGCGGCAGTCGCAGCGCGTTGGCTGCGATCTCAAGACGCGTGTCGAGGTTGTGCGCATCCTTGGCCTGAATAATATCCTCGAGGCGGGCCTGCTCCTTGGCCAGCGCATCAAAATCAGCGTCGGGTTCGGCATAGTCAGCGTATATTTTGTTCAGCCCGGCCAACGCGTCGATGGCGTCCTGAACGCCTTCCTCGACGTTGCCACGCACCGATTTCTCGGCGTTCAGCTGGGGCTCCTGCGCCAGATAACCGATTTTGATATCCGGCTGTGGGCGGGCCTCACCCAGAATATCAGTGTCGATACCGGCCATGATTTTCAGCAGGGTAGATTTGCCCGCGCCGTTCAGGCCTAGGACGCCTATTTTCGCGCCTGGGAAAAAAGACAGCGAAATATCTTTCAGAATTTCTTTTTTTGGGGGGACGATTTTTCCCACGCGGTTCATGGTGTAGACGTATTGCGCCACGGTCTGTCTCCCTTAAAGGACTGTCGGCGGGGCATGGGAAGTTTCCACCCCGGGGGCTAGTGAATTCGCTTGCTTGGGCGAGTGTACTGAATGAAGGCTTGCCCACCTAATGCTAGATCAGCAACCCAGGAATTTTACTCCTCCCGGATCTCCACGATGGTGGATTTGATGACATCTTCGAGTTTTTGTTCTGTTTCGTTCCACACAACCAGGCGCTCACTGTTCGGATTAACAGGCACATCGGCATCCCTGAATTCAATCGTCTTAACCTCGTCGGTCTTCCAATGCCTGAAGGTCATGAACTTTCTCGCCATCAGTAGCGTGTCCTCGTCTTGTTTCGATCAGTAAAGAGCAGCGTGGTTTGTCCACTACTTTGGGGACAATGAATGCGGTCCGGTTGGGAAGCGCAACGCCGCGGCGCATTCTATCGAATTGTTTACCGTTTCCCCATCGCAATATTGCACCGGCGTCTCTGACACTGCGTGCAGTCGGGTTTTAAATCAGGTCGCTCAGATGGCGATTGGCGCACTACTGGGGTCGTCTTCTCCAGGCTGATAATCCGAGGGCATCAGCTGTTCGTGAAATGATTCGACCTCAAACACGGCCTCTTCATGCATGTCGGCAATATGAAACAGCGCGTCGCCCGCATAGACGAGAGGCAAATTGGAGCGACCGATGATGACGCCGGCTGAGGGCGCCCTCACTTCGGTTTCCTCGATGCCCAGCGGGTCGGCGATGAGACCAATGACCTGATCTTCGCCAACTTGTGCCCCCAGGGGAACCAGCATCCGGTGGATGCCACTGGCGGGCGCCCTAAGCCATTGCGTTTGTCGACTGAAAATGGGGGAGTGCTTCACCTTCGCGCGGCTTTTTCGCAACATACCCAAGTGGCGCATCACATTAATCACGCCCTTTACCCCTGCGCGAATATGGACCTCGTCGAAGCGGAGCGCTTCGCAACTCTCGTAGAGGATGACGGGTACGCCGAGTTCGGTTGCGCATTGCCGCAAGGAGCCGTCTCGGACCGCTGAATTGATCACCAGCGGCGCGCCAAAGGCCTCGGTCATGGCGCGGACCGCCGGATCGTTGAGTTCGGCTCGGATCTGCGGGAAGTTGCTGCGGTGTCGACCCCCAGTATGCAAGTCGATGCCGTGGGTGCAATGCGCCACAATCTCCTGCATGAAGGTGTGTGCAACTCGACCGGTGAGGGACCCTGTGGCTGATCCTGGAAAGCTGCGATTAAGGTCCCGTCCATCGGGTAAGTAGCGAGAGTGCGAAATCACGCCGTAGACATTGACGATGGGGATCGCCAGCAGGGTCCCGCGCAGCTTGCGAACGTCAATGCGTTTGATCAGCCGACGAATAATTTCGATCCCATTGATCTCATCGCCATGGATGGCCGCGCAGACAAAAAGCGCGGGACCCGCGCGTCTGCCGTGGATGACATGAACCGACATGGCGAGATCATCGTGCGCGTAGGTGGGCGCTACGGGGATTTCGACGGTTTTTACTTCGCCGGGGGCGATGAGAGTGCCACCGATCTTGAAATGTGTGGCCATTTGAGCGACTCGGGTGTCAGTTCCCATCATCTTGCTAGCCCTTGATGCGACGCTGGGACTTCCCGGTGTGGGCATGAGACTCGATGAACCCGATGATTTTTCCGGCGACGTTGACGCCAGTCGCTTCCTCAATGCCCTTTAGGCCGGGAGAGGAATTGACCTCCATGACCAGTGGCCCACGATCCGATCGCAGAATGTCCACACCCGCCACATTGAGGCCCATGGTCTGTGCCGCTTTGATGGCTGTGCGTCGTTCCGTGGCAGACAGTTTGGTGAGCTTGGCGCTCCCGCCACGATGCAGATTCGAGCGAAATTCGCCGGCTGCGGAAGTGCGCTCCATTGCCGCGACGACGCGGTTGCCGATCACAAAGCAGCGCACGTCGGAGCCACCGGCTTCCTTGATGAACTCCTGAACCAAAAAATCAGCCCCCAGTTCCTTAAATGCATCAATAACAGATTCTGCGGCTTTCGCCGTCTCCGCCAGCACGACGCCGCGTCCTTGCGTGCCTTCTAGTAACTTCACCACAACCGGCGCGCCGCCCACCAGTTTGATTAGTTGTCGGGTGTTGGAAATATCATGGGCGAAGCCGGTTGCCGGCATTCCTAGTCCTTTTTTGGACAGGAGTTGCAGTGCACGTAATTTGGACCGGGATCGCCCCAGGGGTATCGATCCCACCAGGGCATAGGTATCCATCATTTCAAACTGGCGAATGACCGCCGTGCCGTAGTTGGTGATAGAGGCACCAATGCGCGGGATGATGGCGTCCAGATGCTCGAGTTGGTTGCCGCGATACCACACCGCCGGTTTTGCCGAACTGATGTCCATGTAGCACTTGAGGGTATCGATCACCCTGCAGTCATGGCCCGAGGCGATAGCCTCTTCCAGCAACCGCGAGGTGCTGTAGAGCTTGGGGTTTCTGGAGAGAATGCCTATTTTCATTGGGTTTCCGGTGGGGCGAACCGATTTCCGCCGAGTAGGAAGGACCGACGCGGCCATACCGACGCGTCAAGAGGAAGCGCGGTACGGCCCAGTAACATCGAAAATCGCATTGTACTGCGATCCGTTAGGGTAATGTCGATCATGGATGGCCGGGCGCCGATGAGCACTGTTGTGCGAATAACCGGCCGGCGCTCGGTATTGCCCCCTGAGTCGGTCACCTTACGAAATTCGCAAATCGGCAACTCGCAGGCAATTGAGTCACTCCCGCCAGACGACGGCCGCAAATGGAAGCTGACCCACTGAGCCGCGTCGCGCTCAAAGGTCTTTATATCTTGTGCATTGAGAGCGCTGGTGCGTGCCCCGGTATCAACTTTGGCCTTGATCCATGGGATTGCGAGATCAGGCAGTGTGATCCATTCGCGCCATCCTACTTGCACGTCAGTAAGCACAGCGCATTGTCTTGTCGGGAGGGGTCAAAAAAGACGTCCATAATGATGGGCATCGTGCTTCTCCAGAGGGTCAATCCGGCTATCGTAAACGCTTAATCGCACCCATATGTAGTGTTTGTCGGATAAATGCCTGACGTCGGCCCGCCGTTCAGCTAACATTTCGCCTTTGCTATCGCCGGGTCATCGCCTCGGCATGCCACATCCAATCGGGACCGCATCATGAACCACCCTGCTACGCATCTTTCACAGTACCTTGACCGCAACGCACAGACGATCGAGGCGTTCGATGCCGAACTCTGGGCTGCCATGCACGCCGAGACCGTGCGACAGGAAGAGCACATAGAGCTGATTGCCTCCGAAAACTACTGCAGTCCCCGGGTGCTAGAGGCGCAGGGTTCTGTCTTAACTAATAAGTACGCTGAGGGTTACCCGGGCAAGCGGTACTACGGCGGTTGCGAATTTGTTGATCAGGCGGAGACGCTCGCTATTGAGCGCGCCAAAACCTTATTCGGAGCGGATTTTGCCAACGTCCAGCCACACTCGGGATCGAGTGCCAACATTGCAGTATTTCAGGCGCTGTTGAGACCGGGAGATACCGTACTTGGGATGAGTCTCGCTGACGGAGGACATTTAACCCACGGGGCCTCGGTGAACTTCTCGGGCAAAATCTATAACGCGGTGCAGTATGGCATTGACCAAAATACCGGCCTCATCGACTACGAAGCGGTCCGAGCGCTCGCTGTAGAGCACAAGCCGAAAATGATCATTGGCGGTTTCTCGGCCTACAGCCGCACGCTGGACTGGGGCAAGTTCCGCGAAATCGCAGACGAGGTTGGCGCTTATTTGTTGGTTGATATGGCCCACGTTGCGGGCTTGGTTGCGGCAGGGGTTTATCCAAGCCCCGTGCCTTTCGCCGACGTGGTCACAACAACCACGCACAAGACCCTGCGCGGCCCGCGGTCTGGCCTTATTGTGGCAAAGGCTAACGAGGCCCTAGAGAAGCAATTCAATTCGGCGATTTTTCCGGGTGCTCAAGGGGGCCCCCTGATGCACGTTATTGCCGCCAAGGCAGTTGCCTTCAAAGAAGCGATGGCGCCCGAATTTGTCGATTATCAAAAGCAAGTAATCCGCAATGCGCAGACCATGGCAGCGACTTTTGTCGCTCGGGGACACAAGATTGTCTCGGGTGGAACGGACAATCATTTGATGTTGCTAGATCTGATTGGCAAGGAGTACACCGGTAAAGATGCCGATGCGGCGCTTGGTGAAGCGTACATTACCGTGAATAAGAATGCGGTTCCCAATGATCCGCGATCGCCTTTCGTGACCTCCGGCTTGCGTCTCGGTACACCCGCGATCACCACGCGGGGCTTTGGCGAAACTGAAACCGAACAGCTGACGGGATGGATTTGCGATGTATTGGCCTCGTTGGAGCAAGGTTCGTCGGATCAGGTGATTCCAGTGATCAGGGAGCAGGTGAAAGCCTTGTGTGCCTCCATGCCGGTTTACGCACGCTGAAGCCTGAATTGCTCAGAGCCGAATCTTTCGATTATGCATTGCCCTTTTTGCAGCACTGATGAAACGAAAGTGATTGACTCTCGTCTCGTGGCGGAGGGAGCGCAGGTGCGTCGTCGCAGAGAATGTCTGAGCTGCACCGAGCGTTTCACCACTTATGAGGCAGCCGAACTGGTTTTGCCCCGTGTGATCAAGCAGGACGGTAGCCGAGAGCCCTTTGATGAAGAGAAGCTTCGCTCCGGGCTCTTGCGAGCGTTGGAGAAGCGCCCCGTCTCTGTGGAGAGCATCGAGGCAGAGATTGATCAGATCAAGCACCGGCTTCGCGCGACCGGCGAGCGTGAGGTGCAGTCGTTGCAGGTCGGCGAACTGGTCATGGACTCTCTCAAAATGCTGGATCATGTCGCTTACGTCCGCTTTGCCTCGGTTTACCGAAGCTTTCAGGATCTGGCTGAATTCCGGGATGCGATTGAATCGCTCGAGGCTGAGCCCGGCAACGGCGATACCCCGTGAACCCAGAGCGCGATCGCGTGTTCATGGAGCAGGCGATTGAGGTAGGCCGATGTGGCCGTTTTTGGTCGGCACCGAATCCCTCGGTGGGTTGCGTACTGGTAAGGGAGGACCAAGTGGTCGCTACCGGTTTCACGCAGCCTGCCGGGCAGCCCCACGCAGAGATCATGGCATTGCAAGCGGTCGACGATGCCCGGGACATCACCGCCTATGTCACCCTTGAGCCCTGTAGCCACCACGGGCGAACACCACCCTGTGCCAAGGCCCTGATCGATGCGGGAGTCGGTCGCGTTGTGGTGGCCTTGGAGGACCCTAACCCCGAGGTTTCGGGTCGGGGTATTACAGCGCTTCGCGATGCGGGTGTTGTTGTGGACGTTGGGATGCTGGCCGATCAGGTTGAGGCGGACATGGCGGGCTTTTTGCTCAGAATGCGCCGTGGTTGGGGGAGAATTACGTTAAAGGTGGCGACTTCGCTGGATGGCCGAACCGCCATGGCCTCGGGGGAAAGTCAGTGGATTACGAGTCAAGCCGCGCGAAGGGACGTGCAACTCTGGCGCGCGCAATCTGATGTATTGGTTACCGGCGTGGAAACCGTGATTGCCGACAACTGTCGACTCACTGTGCGCACCGAGGATCTCCCTCTGGGGGATGCCGATAAAGCGCGGGCCCTGGCCCACCCGCCTATGCGAATGGTTCTAGACTCCCGGGGCAGAACACCCCGCGATGCGGCGGTGCTACAGGGCGCCCGAACCCTCGTGGTCACCACCGGTGTCACTGACTTCCCAAAGTCCGTGCAAGTCGAGGTCCTTGCCACCGATCAGGCCGGCCGCGTATCACTGAAAGACTGGATAGGCATGCTGGGCAACGCGCAGTTCAACGAAATTCTGGTTGAAGCCGGCCCGACATTATCCGGGGCGCTTATCCGCGAGGGTTGGGTCGACCGTTTGCTGGTATACCAAGCACCAAAACTGTTGGGCGCTTCGGCGCGTCCGATCGCCGGATTGGAAATCGATC
>CAXPKH010000170.1:0-5212 GCA_964217615.1 Luminiphilus sp. | reverse complement strand
CCGATGATTTCTTGATTTTTGAGATGGGGGAGGCCTTTACATGGACCCGCTTTCAGTCTTTTTTGGAAGGCGCGGGTTACGGTGGCTGGATCAGTACTGACTGGCAGTTCTCCGACCTGCGGGTCAGTCTTGCCGGGCAGGCCGCACACATCAGCTACGTGAACGAGGGAAACTTTATTTACCCGGATGCTGCAAACCCCGGGCAAAGGCTACAAGAGCGCAATCGCTGGCTAGAGAGTGTTTATCTCGTGAAACAGGGCGATCGCTTTAAAATCAAATTTTTGCAGTCAGACAATGTGACCCGAGAGGTCAGCGCGTACCCGTAGTTTGCGAGAGCCTCCCAGCTTTACCTGACGACGGCCCGGCTTGTCATCTATGTTTTGCCGCCGCTGTGATGGGTTAATCGCGCAGGATCTGGTTCACCTCCAGAATGTAGCCGTCTGCGTCGTAGAACTTTGAGACCAGCACGCGGATCTGGCCCACGCCTCCATAGCCCGGATAAGAGGTTAGTTTTGGCTGACTGATGATCTCTACGCCGGGCGCGCTTTCAATGCTTGGCCACTTTTCCTCGAGCGCTTCGGTGTTGAATAGCAGGATGGCATTGCCGGGTGTGAAGCCCTCTCGGCGGACCGGTATGGTGTGTGCGGGGTGATCCGGGTATCCATATTCGTAGTCAATCAGGCCTATCACCCCAACATAGTCATGCGACGCCTTGAGGAAGATCAGCCGCAATCGCTGTTCGCGATCCTCGCTGGAATGTGGTCGATTGATCTTTTGGTCGTAGATTACTTCCATGCCCAAGGCGTCTCGGTAAAGTTTCAACGAGGCTTCGATGTCCCGGACAATCAGTGTGGTTCGGCGAAGCAGCAGCGGAAACTCTGCTGCCGCCGCCAATGGATCTTCAGCTTTGTCGCCTTCATGATGCCCGGCATGCGTGACCGGAGCGAGTAATAGGGTCCCAAGCAACGTAAACACCAGGGAACGGATTATTTGAGTCATGAGGCAAACCCTCTCGGTTTTTATTTGTACTAAAGTTACATCAATATATCTTTCTTGGGCAAACCAGTTCATTCAGTGGCTGAGTGGCCATCAGGGCTTGTCCAGAAATGCCCGGGAATGAGAAGCGATCACATCGGGTGAGGTATCGAAAATTCCGTATTTGAGATCGGGTAGTTCCACGAGCTGAGCGTTGGGGATCAGCGACGAAAAGTCTCGGGTGGGCCCTTCTAAATTGCCATGAGGATTCAGTACCAGCGTCGGGTGCGTCAGCAGCGGACCACGTTGCTCTGCCGGATATTGAAAGACCGCGCCGTATATTCGAGATTTGTTTTGCCACGCTGCGGCCGACTCAATGAAGTTCTCGAAGCCTCTATCCAGAGCTACCCCTTGGGCTCGCTTCTCGACAGCAAAGTTCCAATCTTGCTCCAGCGCGGCGAGAGATTCGGGCAATGGTCTGACCTTTCCCAATTTTTCATAACGCTCAGTGCGCTCGGTACCCTGATAAAAAGGCACTCCCATAAGCACCAGCCGACGTATCAAAGCTGGATGGCGCAGGGCGAGTTCCGTCGCGATGAAGGTGCCGGTGTGATAACCGCAGGCGTCGACCGGGCCACGCGCGTTAGTTCCCCAGCCTGCAGCAATCAATACCTCCGCCATGATGTCGGCGTGATCTGCCACGTCAAGATCGGTATCCGGGCGATCAGATTGTCCGAGTCCCGGATAGTCGGGCGCTATCACGACGCGGTCACGCGCTAGCTCCTTTATCAGGAGCTTGTAGTAATTCCCGGAGTAAGGCGTGGGAGCAAAGCACACCACTGGCGTTGCGTCACTGCTATTCACAGGATGTGCAGTCCGCAAGTGGATTTGTCCCCAATCGAGATCCACATAGCCTCGCTTAACAATCGCCTCGTCGGCTGAAGTCACCGATGTCAGTAGAAACCCAACAAGGAGTGGGACGGTGCTAAGAAAACGCTTCATGATGTTCCTCCGTATTGGGATAGGCGAAAAAGCGTCAATCAAGCGACTCGGGGCGAGATATTAGCCGCTGGGGTCAAGCATGATTTTGCAGTGCGCATTGGGGGTTCGGAGGCTCTCAAAGGCCTGAGAGAAGTCCTTGAACCCGACGGTTCCGGTGCACATGTGTGTAACGTCGAGTTTGTCCATTGCCAAGAGGCCCGCGATCATTTCGAAATCGGCTTTGTCGTAAGCGATAACAAATCGCACCGAAAGCTCTTTCATCATGGCGGCTGCGGGCACCAACGTATCGGGTCGCGCACAGAAGCCAACGACCATGATTTCACCGCCGTGGCGTGCGTAGGCAATGGCCTCTGCAATCATGCCGGGAACGCCCACGCATTCGAAAATAACGTCCGGGGGTCCTCCTGCGGCTTTTTCGATTTCGGGAAGCACTGCTTCAGGCGCACCGGCGGCTAGACCCACGTCGGCGCCGAACTGCAGGGCGCTCTCCCGCCGGATGGCCTCAGGTTCGGTCACCGTAATGTGATAGGCCCCCATGAAGCGACACCAGAACGAGACCGCCAACCCCACCGGGCCCGCGCCCAAAATCAGCACGCGTTTACCGCGAATATTTGCACTCATATTGACTGCGTGTAGGCCCACGGCGAGGGGTTCGATCAAGGCCCCCTCTACCCAATCAACGCTGTCGGGCAGTAACACGGAATTATGCGTATCGAGGGTCATATACTCGGCAAAACCGCCCGATCGTTGCAGGCCGATAATGATGTTGCTCTCGCATTGCATCGGTGTGCCCGTGCGGCAGGGCAAGCAGTGGCCGCAGGAGAGGGAAGGCATGCCGGTGATTTTGCGGCCTGTCTTCCAGTCGCCAGAACAATCCGCACCGACCTCGACGATTTCTCCCGCAAACTCGTGGCCCATTATCGTGCCCGGAACCAGCAGTCCGTCGTGCTCCTCGGTGGCATGCAAGTCGGTGCCGCAGATGCCGCAGCGCTTAACGGCGATCACCACCTGGCCTGCAGCAGGCGATGGATCCTCAACCGTTTCAATCGCGAGGGGGGTGCCGGGCTCGTGAAATACCGCTGCTCGCATGATATTGGCCTCCGATAGTTGCAGGCTAAGAGAGTGCGCTGTTGTTGCGCCAATTGGAAGTCTCAAATGCGGCGGTCTGCTGGTCTTGGCGCGGGTACCGACACCGGTCATCCGCCAGAGCAGACAACTCGCTAGGCGCTTTATTGCGCCGTGGCTAGCGCTCGCCGGTTGTCTTCGAGGTCACGATTCAGGGTGCGCGAACCCATCCACAGAAAGTAAATGCCCAAAAATCCGATGGTGAGCGCGGTGGCCATGGCGTAGCGCAAGTTGTTTTCGCCGAAGGGCTCGGCAAAAAGATCACTGAGTATGCCTACGGTTAGCGGTCCGAGACCGAGCCCGATCAGATTCAGCACAAAGTAAAGGATCGCAGACGCCATCGCGCGCATCCCGGGCGAGACCAGGTTATGACAGGTCGCGATACAGGGCCCAAGGTAGAGCGCACTCAAAATTTGTGAGGGAATCATGGCGGCCACGATCAGCGTCGTATTTTCACCAAACAGCGTGTAGTACGCGGGGATCATGGACGAGAGACCCCCCAGGATGGGAATCCAGACGTACCAGCGCATATCGCGGGTTGCCAGCCGATCCGCCAAAAATCCCCCCAGAAAAGTACCCGTGGCACCGGAGAGACCCGATATGAGGCCCAGAATGGCACCGACTTCGGCCAGCGACATACCGTGATTGCGCATGAGGAACGAGGGCATGAAATTGCCATTTCCGTAGGATATGAAGGCAGTGAAAGCGCATCCTACCGAGAGGTACCAAAAAGTGGGGCGCCGTTTGAGCCCTGCCAGCGTCTCGGACAAACTGGATTGGGCAGGCACGCCGGCGAGATCATACTGTCCGCGTTTGGGCTCTTTTACGACCCAAAGCACCACCAGTGCATAGAGAATGCCCGGGATTCCGATGACAAAAAACGCATTGCGCCAGCCAAAGTTTTCGGCGATCCAACCGCCGGCAGCGAAGCCAAACAACACGCCGATATAAATACCCATACTGTAAAAGGAGAGGGCGGTACCACGGCTACTGGGTGGGAAATAATCACTGATCATCGAGTGCGAGGGCGGCGAGCCGCCGGCTTCTCCTACGCCAACACCCAGCCGGGCGGCGAGTAGTTGCCCGTAGTTTTGCACCAAACCTGAAAGCGCCGTCATCAGGCTCCAAAACGCTAGAGAGGCGGCGACAATATTGCGGCGGTTAGCGCGATCAGCGAGCCAGGCGATGGGGATGCCCGCCGTGACGTAGACCAGCGCAAAGCTGAAGCCCGTGAGCAGGCCTAACTGCGCATCGCTAAGACCCAGATCTGCCTTGATGGGTTCCTGCAGAATGACAAGGATCTGTCGATCAATAAAGTTGAACGTGTAGACCACGGTCAGCATGACCAACACTGTCCATCGATAGCGGACACTCTCTGCCGCGGGTGTTTCTGGGGTCATGGCCTAATCAAGTCTCTCTGGTCTGCCGCTGGATGATGACAGCTTATGCCGTTTGCCGCACCGGAGTGTTAGCATTGCGACATGTCAAAGCAAATGGATCGCCTGACCCACCTCGATGACGCGGGTCGGGCGCAGATCGTTGATGTCACTGAAAAGGCCGTCTCTGCTCGCGAGGCGACGGCGGAGTCGTGTGTGCGCATGCAGGCGTCGACGCTTGCGGCGATTACCGACAATGCCTTGCCCAAGGGTGACGTCATCGCAGTCGCCCGAATTGCGGGTATTCAGGCGGCCAAGCGGTGCGCGGAGTTGATTCCCTTATGCCATCCATTACCGCTGTCTTCTGTCAGGGTGGAATTGGAGCCTGATCCCGCGTTGCCGGGGTTTCGCATAGAGGCCACCTGCAAAGTGACCGGCCAGACCGGGGTCGAGATGGAGGCGTTAACTGCCGCGTCGGTGGCGGCGCTAACGCTTTACGACATGTGCAAGGCCATTGATCGGGGCATGACCATCGAGACGACCCGTCTGGTTCATAAAACCGGTGGTGCAAGTGGAGATTGGCATCGTGAGCGTCACGATTAAGTTATTCGCGTCGCTGCGGGAGGCCCTGGGTGAGTCCGAGTTTCAGCTGGAGCTCGACGCGCTACCGGTAGCCGATGTAACAGACGGTGCGGCGAATGTAGCGGCAATCAAATCTGCTTTGTCCGCGCGCG
>CAXPKH010000169.1:0-3271 GCA_964217615.1 Luminiphilus sp. | reverse complement strand
ACCCTTCACCTGTTGCCGCTCACGCCGCTCTCGAAGCTGAATACATTCGCCGTTGGCAAATCGCAGTCGAACAATTTGGCAATGCCCATTACCGCGATGCCGCCAAACGCCACGGCAATGGCGATGTGCGACTGCAAGTCCGGCTGGATTCGAAAGGTACCGTACGCGGCATACAAGTGCTTTCGAGTTCAGGCGTCGGAGCGCTGGATCGCGCGGCAATAGAGACCGTCGAGCGCCTCGCGCCCTTTAACGCATTCCCAGCAGCACTGGCCAATTCCGTAACGGAGTTGGATATCATTCGCACCTGGCAATTTAGATACTGAGAGACAGGCCATGCTCAATGACGCTTGAGGAACAGCACCCACCGGAGAGCCCTCCCACGCAGGGTTCATATCAAGGACAGTTTCTCATCGCTACGCCCGTGATCGGGAGTGGGTTCTTCAATCGCTCGCTCACCTACCTTTGCCATCACGATGCTGAGGGTGCCATGGGAATTGTCATTAACCAGCACCTCGATCTTGCGCTCTCAGACATGCTGGAACATCTGGACATTGAAAGTATCAGTGACTTGTCGGATTGCCAGGTGCTGGCTGGCGGGCCTGTAGGAACAGAGCAGGGATTTGTACTGCACCGTGGTAGCCCGAAATGGGAGGGCAGTCAGTCGGTGGGCGATGACCTGAGTCTGACGACGTCTCGCGATATTCTGTGTGCACTGGCGCTGGGAGACGGGCCCGACGAATACTTAGTTGCACTGGGCTATGCGGGTTGGGGTCCCGGTCAGTTGGAACAAGAAGTCAGCGGGAACAGCTGGCTGACCGTCCCCGCTGATCAAGAAATACTGTTTCACGTGGCTGCCGGCGACAAACTCGCCGCCGCGGGGCTGCAGCTGGGCATCGACATCGATCTGCTGACTGCTCAAGCGGGCCATGCCTGAACATGAAGCGAGCAGAATCAATCATTGCGCTGGATTTTGGTCTTCGCAACATAGGCGTAGCCGTAGGCAACTCGGTTTCGCGAACCGCACAGCCCCTGACCATCCTCTCGGCCAGAAATGGGGTCCCCGATTGGTCTGCGTTAGCGGCACTCTCAAACGAGTGGAAGCCAGATCGAATTATTGTGGGTCATCCGGTGAACATGGATGGTTCCGCCAGTGAGCTGAGTGAGCGAGCATCCAAATTTGCTCGGCAGGTAGAAGGCCGACTCGGCAGGCCGGTCACGCTGGTTGACGAACGGCTATCGAGTCGCGAGGCAAAAGCGCAGGCGCTGTCACAGGGTCACGGCGGCGACTTTGGCGCTAACCCCATTGACGATCAGGCGGCCGCAATCATCCTCACCACATGGCTCAACGAGCAATAACGATCAGGCGGTAATGCTGTCGGGTTGTCGCGCCTTCTCTCTAGCCGCCTCCACAGAAACGATCCGCTTGTCGACCAGACTTTGCAAACACTGATCCATGGTTTGCATGCCCACCGCCTGTCCTGTCTGGATGGCAGAGTACATTTGTGCAACTTTATCCTCACGGATGAGATTTCGTATGGCCGACGTGCCGCGCATGATTTCATGTGCTGCCACACGTCCTCCGCTTTTGCGCTTCAACAGTGTTTGGGAGATCACTGCCTGAAGCGACTCGGAAAGCATCGACCGAACCATCGCTTTCTCATCCGCGGGAAATACGTCGATCACACGGTCAATCGTTTTAGCCGCGGAAGTAGTATGCAGCGTGCCGAAAACCAAGTGGCCAGTCTCTGCGGCAGTCAGCGCCAAACGAATCGTCTCGAGGTCGCGCATTTCTCCTACCAAAATAATGTCTGGATCCTCTCGCAACGCCGAGCGCAGCGCCTCAGAAAACCCCAGTGTGTCGCGATGGACCTCGCGCTGATTGACCAAACAGCGCTTACTCTCATGAACAAACTCGATCGGGTCTTCGATGGTCAGGATGTGGTCGTGCCGGTTGTCGTTAACGAAATCCACCATTGCCGCCAACGTGGTGGATTTACCAGACCCCGTGGGTCCCGTCACCAGTACCAGACCCCGGGGAAGCAAGGATATATCCCGAAATACCTGACCCATTCCCAAGGCTTCCATCGTCAACACCTCGGAAGGGATCGTGCGGAAAACCGCGCCCGCACCCCGGTTTTGATTGAACGCATTGACTCTGAAGCGCGCGATATTAGGCACTTCAAACGAAAAATCGGTCTCCAGGAACTCCTCGAAATCCTTGCGCTGCCGATCATTCATGATGTCGTAAATGAGCGCCTGAACTTCCGCGTGATCCTGAGGGGGGACATTGACGCGTCGTATGTCGCCATCAACCCGGATCATCGGAGGGAGGCCCGCCGAAAGGTGAAGGTCAGACGCGCCTTGCTGGACGCTAAAAGCGAGTAATTCCGTGATATCCATTTCACATGCTCCGCTATTGCCGGGTTACGACATGGCGCATCAAATTCCTTATGATGCTCTCCATGCTACCGACGGATCTTGCCCGTAATATATCAGAAGTCTCCCGCCGAATACGGGCTGCGGAGATTGCTGCCGGGCGGCACACAAACAGTGTTTCTCTTCTAGCCGTCAGCAAAACCAAATCTGCCGATCTGATCCGGATTGCTCACGAGGCCGGGCAAACCGCCTTTGGGGAAAATTACGCGCAGGAAATGACCGAAAAGGCGCAGTCTCTCGCAGACCTGTCTCTCGAATGGCATTTTATCGGCCCCATTCAAAGCAACAAGACAGCCAGCATCGCTGCGCATTGCGACTGGGTACACAGTGTGGATCGACTCAAAATTGCACGCCGTCTGGGGGAACAGCGGCCGCCGGGTAAACCACCACTAAACATACTGATCCAAGTCAATATTTCGGGGGAGTCCAGCAAATCGGGTGTGGCACCTCAGGCGTTGCACGACCTTGCGCACAGTATCAGCGCTTTACCGGGGATCTCACTGCGGGGCCTGATGGCCATACCCGCGCCAGCAAGCCCCAAGGAAAACCCGCGACAAGCCTTTAGCGCGCTGCGCGAACTGCGCGACAGTCTGGCTGTCGAACTCCCCCACTTTGACACCTTATCCATGGGTATGTCGGCAGATCTGGAAGATGCCATCGCAGAGGGCGCCACGCTCGTCCGGATAGGAACAGATATTTTCGGCGCACGGTATAATTAGCGCATCTTAGCTTGGACAGCAGCCACCATATGGAGTCTCAAATCGCCTTCCTAGGGGCGGGAAACATGGCCAGCGCCATGATTAATGGCCTGCTGAACACAGGTTTCTCCCCCCAA
>CAXPKH010000168.1:0-2548 GCA_964217615.1 Luminiphilus sp. | reverse complement strand
ACTAACTTAGCTCAGCCAGGGGTTGAGTACCCCGATAGATACGCAATCAATCAGCCCAACTACGAGCAAAACGAGGACGACGGATTTGGATTGCGCCTCACGTGGGGAATCAGTGACTCGCTCACACTGGTCTCAATTACTGATGTGCGGAGTGGCGAAAACGATTACTTCGAAGACGTGGATGGCACCGCCAACGATGTAGCGATCGATGAGGCGCTATTCGGTGTGCCAGGCGGCTATCTCGGGGGATTAGATATTCCTGTCGGTTTGGGTGCAGAGGCCGATACGTTCTATCAAGAATTTCGGTTGAGCGGCAGCGCAGACTCAATCGATTGGTTCGCTGGAGTCAGTTATTACAGCGAGGAGCTAGAAAACACGCGGTGGGAAGTCGATTACGTGGCAACCGCGTTGGGTTTCCCCATTGGCGGCAATCGCATAGCCAGTGACGCGGACAACACCTCCTATGGCATCTATGGCGACTTCACCTGGCAAGCTACTGATCGGCTCGCGGTGACTGCCGGCCTGCGTTGGAGTGCCGACGATAAAGACTGGTGCACGAATACGATTCAGGACGACTTTTATGATATGGGAGGGCCCACCGCGGGTCCCGTTTGTGATGAGGAAGAGTGGGATGAGCTCACGGGCCGCTTGATTGCTCAGTACAATTTTGGTGAAGACACCATGCTCTTCGCCAGTGTGGCGCAAGGTTACAAAGGCGGCGGTTTCAATACGTCAGTGGCCGATCTTGACGGAGACGGCATCGCCGATACGGTGGTGCCTTTTGACCCTGAGACCAGCATCGCCTACGAACTGGGTCTCAAGTCGACTCTGTTGGATGGGCGCATGCAGGTCAACGGTTCGGTGTACTTCACCGATTACGAGTCGCTCCAAGTACAAATCTTTGGTTTTGATACAGGTCTGCAGATTCGTGACGCCGGAGACGCGGAGACAACAGGTTTCGAGGCGGAACTGATGTTTGCCGCGACCGACAACCTGACGTTAATGGCCAACTACGCATACGTCGATACTGAAATTGTGTCTGGTCCTCTCAATGGGCAGACATTGGCCTATGCGCCCGAGGACACGTTCTCACTTGGAGCAAACTTTGAGCACCGCTTTTTAGGGGGCAGTCTTAACTGGTTTGCGATTTACAACTACACAGGTGAATTCTTCCACGATATTGATAACCTCAATGAGGAATCTTCCTACGGCATTGTTAACGGAAAGGTGACGTATACCCCGGGCAGTGAACGCTGGGATCTGGCCTTTGCCGTCGACAATCTGACCGATGAAGACTACGCAACGTTGCGAGCCGACTTTGGCTGGGGGCCACAGTTGCACTGGGGTTATAAGCGTCTTATGCGCGCCGAGTTCAACCTTTACTTCTGATCGTATCGATTGAGCACGCTGCGGCCAAGGAGTCCAGAAAATGACAAAAAAATGGTGCCCAATGGTGCTCTTGGCCCTATTGAGTCTAATGCCTACGTCCGCCATGGCAGGGGTTGATGTGCTCCCGCTGAATCCGGCAGGCCTCCGAGGGATGGCACTCGAAAGCATCCCCCCCTGGCCGGAGGAGATGGTGCTGTCAGGCACGAACCAGCATTGGCAGAAGGTGCTGCATGAGGGTGAATTTGTGGTCGCCCTGTATGAGGCGATGCCAGCTGTCATTGATATCCCCGAGCCTTACCCATACGACGAGTATGTGCGGGTGCTTGACGGGAGTGTAGTACTGACCTCCAGCGAGGGTGTGCGGCAAAGCTATGAGGCGGGAGATGCATTTCTTGTGCCCGTAGGTTGGACGGGCACATGGGAAATGCCCACTCGGTTCCGAGAACTGATCATTGTTGATAGGAAGGGCTGGGAAGCTGTCGAGAGTATGATTACAACATTGTTTGGGGCAGACACCGAGCAGAGCACCGGCCAAACCAGCGTGCTCCCGTTGTTGACAGCCTCCCTGAAACAAGCGCCGCTTGAAGTTCTTCCGCCTTGGCCACAGGAGGTGGTGCTGTCAGGCGCCAACAAGCATGGTCAAAAAGTGTTGCATTCGGGCAATGTGGTGGCGGCGCTTTACGGCGCGGAGGCGGCACGGCTCTCTGTCAGCGAGCCGTTTCCCTACGATGAATACGTAATGGTCTTGTCTGGAGAAGTCACTCTGACCTCAGATGCGGGGCACTCAAAAACATTTGGCACGGGTGACAGCTTTCTGGTGCCAAAAGGCTGGACCGGCATTTGGGACATGCCTGGTCAATACCTCGAGAAAATCGTCGTTGAGACCGCGGCCTGGAATGCGGCAGAGGGCTGAAGGGAATTCAAGGTGAGTAAAAAGGATCACTTGCAGATTACGCGGCGCGATTTTTTGGATGGTATGGCTCTCACGGGCGGGGCCTTGGCACTATCACCTTTGCACACATTGGCTGGGACTCAAGACGGCATCTACGCTTCACAGGTCTACCCGCCGTCTTTAACGGGCTTGCGGGGCAATCACCCCGGTTCCTTTGAGGTCGCCCATGCGCTGGCGCGAGAGGGTCAACGCCCCGACGAGTTTGAG
>CAXPKH010000167.1:0-3180 GCA_964217615.1 Luminiphilus sp. | reverse complement strand
TCACCCAACGCCAGTGATCAAATTCCGGATCCTCGTGGGCGTCGAGACGAATGTCGCTTTCCGGAGCCACTAAACGGAGTAAAAACCAGATTTGCTTCTGGCCAATGCAGACCGGCGCTTCGGTCTTGCGGACATATTTTTTCGGCAAGCGGTAACGCAACCATCCGGATGTCCGCCCTAAAACGGTGACTGCGTCGGGCAATAGCCCGACTTCCTCCTCCAACTCCCGATACATCGCCTGCTCAGGGGTTTCGTCGCGATGCACCCCTCCCTGGGGAAACTGCCAGGAGTCTTTGCCATTAACCCTGCGCCCCCACAGCACCTGATCCTCTTGATTGCAGATGACGATCCCAACATTGGGCCTAAAACCCTCACTGTCGATGACACGCTCGTTATCAGTCGTTGGACCCAAAATGACAAACCTTACTCAGATGATTGAGTCGCGCCCAATTGTGGCGCAAGCTCCCGAGCCGTATTCTTCCACACATCCCCGCCGGCGGCACTGCGATGGCGGCCTTTATTTAGGAAAAGCGACCTCATCCACATGTCATTGGCTATATTCGATCTGGACAACACGCTACTGGCGGGCGATTCCGACCATCGCTGGGGGGAATTTCTTTGCGAGAAAAGCTGGGTATCGGCGGAGGACTACCGTCGTAAAAATGATGCGTTTTATGCGGAATATCAAGCGGGCTCTCTGGATATGCGCGCCTATCTCAGCTTCGTGTTGGCGCCGCTGCAGGGCAAGGACCGAAGTGAAGTCCAACAACTACAGCAAGCATTTGTCCGCGACTGTATCGAGCCCATGCTGTTGGATAAAGCCTTCGAGTTGATTAATCAGCATCGCATCGACGGGGATATTCTGTTGTTGATGACCGCCACCCACGCGGTCGTAGCTGAGCCGGTCGCGGCACGGCTCGGGTTTGAGCATTGGCTTTGCAGTGGGGTCGGCATGGACCACAACCAGTACACGGGAGAGCCGCAGGGGTTACCCTGTTTTCAGGAGGGAAAGATTGCGCATCTCGAGCGGTGGCGCGCCGAATGGAATGCAGAAGGACAGACACTCCCGGCGTTACAGGACACTTGGTTTTACTCCGATTCCCACAACGACCTGCCGCTCCTCAGTGCCGTAGGGCATCCCGTCGCAGTAGATCCTGACGCCCCATTGCGGCAACACGCCGAACAGGAAGGTTGGTCAATCCTCTCCCTGCGCGACTAATCGCGACCTTACCTCACCCCTAGGAAGTCTGCAGCGCCTGATAATCTGCCGCGTTCAGCAGTGTTTCCAGTTGCTGCAGGTCTTCGGGCATTAGTCGATAGAACCAGCCCGCATCATAGGGATCTTCGTTAATCTGCTCGGGCGCATCGACCAACGCATCGTTAATGGCAACGACGGTGCCCGACACCGGCGCATAAATATCCGACGCCGCTTTCACAGATTCAACAATACCGGTTTGCGCACCGGCGACAACCGATGCACCCACAGAGGGCAACTCTACATACACCACGTCACCCAATGCCTGCTGAGCATGATCGGTGATCCCCACGGTGACAGAGCCATCGTCCTCTCTTCGCGCCCACTCGTGGGTTTCGGCATAAAACAACGCATCGGGATGCAAACTCATGACGGCCTCCTAATCAAAATAGACCCGATGATGACGCCATAGCGACAAACTCAGTTAATAGCATGACGCATAAACCAGCGCTTAAGCCAGCCTTGTTGGTCTACCAAATTCAGTCCCAGGTTTCGGCTGACAACCGCCATTGGACTAAGGCTGCCAAAGCCACGCTTGAAGCCTTCCATTGCGGCCATCATTACCAAATTCTCGGTCTTCCTGCGCCGCTGATAGCGTTTCAGCGGCACCGCACTCGATAGGGACAGCCCGCCTTCTCGCGCGGCGGACAGCTCTTCGCTCAGCACCGCGACATCGGTTAGTCCCAAGTTTATTCCCTGACCCGCTAAGGGGTGAATACTGTGAGCTGCATCGGCAACCAACGCAAAGCCCTCATCACAGTAGTCGACAGCATGCCGTTGCGCTAGCGGAAAGCTGGCCCGGGGTCCTACCGCGTCAGCAACGGGAGCAGACGGACCCATCGCGCGGTTCAGTGCTTCAACAAAAGCCGAATCCGACAAGCCCTCCATCTGGGCGTGCGCAGCGTCATCCAGGGACCAGACAATGGCTACCTTAAGGGGGTCCGCCAGAGGCAACATTGCCAGCGGACCAGACTCCAGAAAAGCCTGCCAACACGTTGCTTCATGCCCCGAGGTGAGGCCCACAGTAGCAACAATGGCAGTTTGGCCATAACTCCACTCTCTGGTGGGCATCCCCAGCAATTGCCTCGCTTTGGAACGCGCACCATCGGCGCCGATCGTTAAGGCGGCGCGAAACTGACGCTCCCTGGAGCAACCGATCACCCAACCCGGTTCCGAGAGAGACAACGTTTCCAGCGGATGCTCCCATAGGACCTGCACGGTTGGCATCGCGTCAGCGCACTGCAACAAGGCCCGCAGGATCTCCCGGTTCTCGACGATTTGACCGAGCCAAGGCGTCCCCAAATCATCGGCGTCAAACACAATGTTCCCGCTGCCATTGGCATCCCAGACGCGCATGGCAGCATAGGGCGCCGCCCGATGAAGTGACGTCGCTATATCCGCGCCAATCTCTGAAAGAAAAGCGATGGAGCCCGGTGTCAAGGCACTGACGCGCAGGTCCCAATCAGCCAAGCCACTCCCGAACTCTTGCAGCGTCGGACGGCTGGCGCCGTCGATAACCACGACTTTGAAATCCTGACGCCCCAGAGCCACGGCAAGCGACAGCCCCGCAATACCGCCACCGATGATGAGCACGTCAACACTGGCTACCTGATCGGGGTTATGCATGACGATATCCCGAACCGATACGGGCAATTTGCGCCCGAACACCCGGGATCAAATCGAGCAAAGCCAGCGATACATTACGCGGGCTATCGAACAAAGCACCTCGCGCATTGAAAAGTGTTGCCAGCAAATCCGTACTGTTAGTGACAAGCTGCTGTTCTGCTGTCACCTGCCCCAGATAGCCTCGCAGGCTGCCGGGGCGAGCCAACGGCTGGCCTTCCAAAATTGCCGCTACCAGCGTTTTGGCAAGGAGATCTGCCTCGCGCAGAGAAAGGTTCAAGCCCTGTCCAGCAACCGGGTGC
>CAXPKH010000166.1:0-23823 GCA_964217615.1 Luminiphilus sp. | reverse complement strand
CTCACGCCAGATGATTTTGTGTGGCACACCCCAGAGGGCATTCCGTTAAAAACGCTCTATACCGCGGAAGATTTAGCTGGACTGCCCTACACCAATACATTACCCGGTATGTCGCCCTTCATCCGCGGGCCCCAGGCGACCATGTACGCTGGACGCCGATGGACGATTCGTCAGTACGCCGGTTTTTCCACCGCAGAAGCGTCAAACGCGTTTTATCGCAAAGCGCTAGCTGGCGGCGGGCAGGGTATTTCTGTCGCCTTCGACCTGGCTACTCATCGCGGCTATGATTCTGATCATCCTCGAGTATCGGGCGATGTTGGGAAAGCGGGCGTAGCCGTTGACTCTGTCGAAGATATGAAAGTGCTCTTTGACGGTATCCCGCTTGATCAGGTGTCGGTCTCAATGACGATGAATGGCGCGGTGCTCCCCGTTCTTGCGGGATACATCGTTGCGGCCGAGGAGCAAGGTGTCTGTCAAGCGACGCTTTCGGGCACGATTCAGAACGACATCCTTAAAGAGTTCATGGTCCGCAACACCTACATCTATCCCCCCGCACCGAGCATGCGAATCATCGGCGATATCATTGCTTATTGCTCGGCAAATCTGCCCAAATTCAATACCATTTCGATTTCGGGTTACCACATGCAGGAGGCCGGCGCGAATGCGGCTCTCGAGCTGGCGTATACCCTAGCTGACGGAAAAGAATACATTCATACAGCCCTTGCGGCCGGTCTCGAAATAGATGATTTCGCTCCCCGGCTCAGCTTTTTTTGGGGTATCGGTATGAATTTCTATATGGAGATCGCCAAGATGCGCGCAGCGAGATTGCTGTGGGCCGAGATCGTCGGGCAGTTTAATCCGCGAAACCCCAAGAGCGGCATGTTGCGAACCCATTGCCAAACCTCTGGTTGGTCTCTTACCGAGCAGGACCCTTACAACAATATCGTCAGGACCACTATCGAGGCGATGGCCGCGGTTTTTGGGGGCACCCAGTCCTTGCACACCAATGCGCTGGATGAGGCGATCGCGCTACCCTCGGATTTTGCTGCCCGCATCGCTCGCAATACCCAGTTGATTTTGCAGGAAGAGACGGGAATTGGTCAGGTGGTAGATCCCTGGGGTGGCTCCTACATGATGGAACAGCTCACCCACGATATGGCGGAAAAAGCGCGCGAGCTGATGCGGGAAATCGATGAACTCGGCGGGATGGCGAAGGCAATCGAGAGTGGATTGCCAAAACTGCGGATTGAAGAGGCCGCCGCAAAAAAGCAGGCTCGTATTGATCGCGGTGAGGATGTCATCGTGGGTGTGAATAAATTTCAGATCGAGGAGCAGGATGCGGTCGATATTCTGGAAATAGACAACGAGCAAGTTCGTGAATCGCAGCTTGTTCGGCTCGCCGATATTCGAGCTACGCGCGATGCAAATGCTGTGAATGCCGCGCTTCAGGGGCTTACCGACGCTGCAAAATCTGGGGACGGGAATCTGCTCGAACTTGCGATCAATGCGACGCGCTGTCGAGCAACGGTCGGAGAAATTTCTGATGCGCTAGAGGCAGTCTATGGGCGATTTGTGGCTCACGCGCAAACAGTATCGGGCGTCTATGGTGCCGCGTACGCAGACGATGCCAACTGGGAGGGTATTGCCATGGATATTGACGCATTTGTCGAGCGTCACGGCCGCAGGCCTCGAATGCTGGTTGCAAAAATGGGGCAGGACGGGCACGACAGGGGTGCAAAAGTTGTCGCCACCGCTTTTGCTGACGTGGGGTTTGACGTGGATCTTTCCCCGATGTTCTCAACGCCCGAAGAGGTGGCGAGGCAAGCGATAGAGAACGATGTTCATGTTGTCGGTGCATCCTCGCTGGCTGCGGGTCATAAAACATTGGTTCCTCAGCTCATCGACGCGCTGAAGGCAGAAGGGGCAGACGACATCATTGTCATTGCTGGTGGTGTTATTCCGCAGCAGGATTATGCTTTTCTTGAGGAGCGAGGCGTCGCCCTGATTTTTGGTCCGGGTACGCCCATTCCCGATGCCGCTCGAAAAGTCCTCGATGCCATCAACGCCAACAGCTGAGGCGATTCTTGCAGGCGACCGGCGCGCGCTGGCGAAAGCAATTACGCTCGTAGAGAGCCAGCGAGAGCAAGATAGAGAAACAGCCCAAGGACTGCTGGCGGAACTTTTACCCCATACCGGGCACAGTGTACGCATCGGTGTCACGGGAGTTCCCGGTGTCGGCAAATCCACTTTTATCGAAGGCTTTGGTCAACATGTGATCAGTCAAGGCCATCGCCTGGCAGTGCTTGCGGTAGATCCAAGTTCTCCGGTGGCAGGTGGATCCATTCTTGGAGACAAGACGCGCATGGAGGCGTTATCGCGATTAGATAAAGCGTTTATCCGTCCCTCTCCCGCGGGTCAGGCATTGGGAGGCGTTGCATTTAAAACTCGGGAGTCGTTACTGCTCTGCGAGGCAGCGGGGTTCGACGTCATACTCGTTGAGACTGTTGGTGTGGGTCAGTCGGAACATCAAGTAGCAGGCATGGTCGACTTCTTTCTATTGCTGATGTTGCCCGGCGGTGGCGATGAATTGCAGGGCATCAAAAAAGGGATTTTGGAGTTGGCAGACGCGATTGTGGTCAATAAAGCCGATGGGGCGAGTGAGGCGCTCGCAAAGACAACGCAACAACATTATCGCGGGGCGATGTCGTTACTCAATCATGGTGCGGTGTGGGAGCCCAGAGTCATGACCTGCTCGGCGCTACAAGGTAACGGAATTGCTGAGGTTTGGGAGACGATTCGGGAATATGCAGACGCTGCAAAAAGCGCGGGTCGCTTTGAGCAAGCGAGAGCGGAGCAGAATCTATCGTGGATGCGGCAATTGATTGACGAACTCCTGCGCGCGTCGTTGTCCCGACACCCCGCTGTGAAGGCAGCCCTGCCTGAGATAGAAGCCGCCGTGACGGCCGCGCAGCAAACACCCTTGGCTGCGGCGCAAACTTTGTTGGCGCTCTCAAGGCAGTGAGCGACCGGCGCAGCGTGTCCTCGCTCAAGTCGCCTCCACTGCCAGGATCTCAGCAGTTTACCGGTTCATGTTTCAGCGTCGAGGCGATACGTGAGCTAGATAAACGCTCTGCAGCTGCGCAAGGTCTAAGCGAATTTGAGTTGATGCAGCGTGCTGGGTACGCGGCATTCGCTCACTTGATCAACCAGTGGCCCACGGCCAAGCGCATCGCCGTGCTATGCGGTACTGGCAATAATGGCGGCGATGGGTGGGTGATCGCGAAACATCTCGAAGAACAGGGGCTCTCTTGTGATGTTTTCCTACTGGGACAGTCAAGCCGGATTTCAGGTGCTGCGCTTGAGGCGCATGAGGAGTGGCGCAAGTTTGCGTCTGCGACTGAGCGATCCTTTCTTGATTGCGCTGATTTCGGGAAAGATGAAATTGGCTACGACGTGGTCGTCGACGCATTGGTTGGAATTGGCTTTCAGGGACTGGCGCGGCCAGAGTTGATTGGGCTGATCGATTCGGTCAACCAGATGGCCTCTCCGGTACTGTCGCTCGATATTCCCAGTGGACTTAATGCGGATACCGGTGAGGCGGGGTCTGCGGTCATTGAGGCCCATACCACCCTCACCTTTATCGCAATGAAACCCGGATTATTGACGGGAAGAGCGCGAGACGTGGTTGGCAGGCTTGTCCTAGAGCCGTTGGCAACCCCTAGTGGCGTCTTTAATGAGGTTGGCGCCGTTGCGCACAGTTGGGCCTACGAGCTGCCCCCCGCGCTCTCAATGCCTCGGCGTCCAGCTGCGCACAAGGGCAGTTTTGGTCATGTACTCGTTGTCGGCGGTCACGTTGGTATGGGAGGGGCGGCCATTCTTGCTGCTTCGGCGGCACTCAGAGCCGGCGCAGGTCTGGTTTCGCTCGCTACGCGTTCGTGCAATGTCCCTGCGGCCATATCTCGTCACCCGGAAGTGATGACGAGAAGTATCGATCAACCCGAGGATTTGTCGCCGATGTTTGAGGATGCGTCTGTCATCGTCGTGGGCCCTGGACTCGGAATGGACGGATGGTCGCGTGCGTGTTTTAAGCTTGTGCAGGAGAGTAACAAGGCACTTGTTGTGGACGCAGATGCGCTCAATTTACTCGCGGAAGAGACATCGTTTGAGAACCTCACGGCGGGAAGTGTTTTGACGCCGCATCCCGGCGAGGCCGCGCGCCTTGCCAGCATGCGCGTTGCGGATGTTGAGGCAAATCGCTTTCACTGGGCCCAAATGCTTGCTCGGCAATATCAGAGCACCGTCATCCTCAAAGGTGCGGGGAGCATTGTTGCGCCTAACAGACCGGGGGATACGTTGCATGTTTGCTCCATTGGCAACCCGGGGATGGCGACAGGAGGGATGGGTGATGTCCTTGCGGGCCTTGTCGGCGCACTTTTGGCTCAAGGTTATGAGGCAGAGCTGGCGGCTCTGGGCGGGACTCTGGCTCATGCAGCTGCGGGTGATCTTGCTTGGCGTGAATACGGTATCGGTCTGACGGCGACGGATGTGATCGATCGCCTCGGCGCCGTGCTCACTCCGGGGATGCCCAGAGCAATGGATTATTGATAGCCAACTCGTTTACCCGATCCGTCGTGCCCCAAAAGGCGAGAAAGTCGATCCTCTGGTCGAGTGTCACCGCGCGCTGATCCTTTAATCGACATCTTCCAGCGCCTCCATTGCCGTCAAAGCTTCAATGAGTTCCGGTGCGGCTTGTGCCAGACTCTCGAGGGGCATGCGCTCCCCGTTACACAAAGTGATCAGGCATGGTATTGCGCTTAGCGGAGTCGCAAAGGTTTCGCCGTTGATAAATACGTCGAGGTGTTGCTCATGAGCCGTCCATGCGACGCGAGCATAGCCAGTCAGACGCACGAGTGGTCCCAGCAGAGGTGACACGGGTACGGGGGTACCGTTGGCATCGACTGCGCCGCCGATTGTGGTAACTATTTCTCCAAACCAGCGATTGTCGTCCAGCGCGTCCAGCGCATTGGCAATAGCATCCTTGGCATTGCGGACGTGTTCGCTTTTGATTTCGCCAGGGCGCCCCGGCGGCAGGCCGGAGACGTCTTCAAGAAGCGAGGTCGAAGCGAGGTGCTCAAGGAGGTTATCCGTGCGTCTTGCCAGCAGGTCAGCAACGGATGGCGCCCTGAATCCCAGGGAAAAAGTCAGTGATTCGCCCCGGGCAATACCCCAGTGGGCGATACCAGGGGGGACGTACAGGATATCGCCTGGAGATAGCAGGTAGGTGTCACTGGGCTCAAATTCGGGGATCAGGTTTAGGCCATTTGCCGTTAGGAGCGGGGTCTCTGCGTCGCACAGACCGCCCAACCGCCATTCTCGGTATCCGTTCGCCTGCAGAAGAAATACGTCGTACCGATCGAAGTGCGGGCCTACACCGGCACCGTCTACGGCGTAGCTGACCATGATGTCGTCAAATCGCCAAGAGGGGAGAAAGTCGAGGTGTCGACGCAGCGCGTTCATACCCTGATGCCATTGATCAAGCCCCTGTACGAGGAGCGTCCACTCATCCTCCCGTTGAAAATCCTGAGCGAAGAAGGGCCCAGCTTGCTGTGACCAGACCCCGTTACACCGCGTCACCATGCGACTCTCGACGTATTCCTCCATCGCGAACCCAGCCAGTTCGTCTGCTGAAATGGGGGGTGTGAAATTGGGTAGCGCCTGTGGGAGTAACAGCGGTTTTTGCTGCCAATATTGTTGAAGAAATTGCGACTCAGAAACAGGCAGCTTCATGGCGGTAACTCCAATCCGCTCCCACCCATATCAATGGGGTGGTTGATCTATACGCTGAGCAAGATCAGCCGCGTAACCGGTGTAACTCGCGGGGGTGAGCGTCAACAAGCTTTGTTTCGCGTCGTCTGGAATCTCCAGCGATGAGATAAAATCCCGCATGACCTCGGCGGTCAATCTTTGGCCGCGGGTGAGCGCCTTGAGTTTTTCATAGGGCTCGGGAATGCCGTACCTTCGCATGACAGTCTGTACCGCCTCACCAAGAATTTCCCAGCTGGCATCAAGATCCCTATTGATCGCCTCGGGGGCCACTTCGAGTTTGTTGATGCCGCGCGCGAGTGATCGGTATGCCAGCTGTGCATGACCAATGGCAACTCCCATATTTCTGAGGACCGTACTGTCGGTCAGATCGCGTTGTAGCCGGCTGACGGGGAGCTTCTCGGCTAGGTGCGAGAGCAGCGCATTGGATATGCCAAGATTGCCCTCTGCGTTTTCAAAGTCGATGGGATTCACCTTGTGGGGCATTGTTGACGAACCTACCTCGCCAGCAACGACTTTTTGCGAGAAGTACCCTAGAGAAATATAGGACCAAATGTCGCGCGAGAGGTCGATCAGGATTGTATTAATCCGAATGAGCCCGTGAAAGTACTCCGCCATATAGTCGTGCGGCTCAATTTGGGTGGTATAGGGGTTCCAGGCTAACCCCAGCTCGGACAAAAATTCACAAGAGAGTGTGGGCCAATCAACCTCAGGGTAGGCCGCATGATGAGCGTTATAATTTCCCACAGCGCCATTCATTTTCCCCATCGGTTTGATGCTTTCCAAAGACCGGTATTGCCGATCGAGACGTGCAATGACGTTTGCAACTTCCTTGCCGATGGTTGTTGGGGTGGCCGCTTGTCCGTGGGTGCGTGACAGCATGGGTTGGCTGGCATGCTGTTGTGCCAGTGTCGTCAGCTGCGCGCTGATGCCTTTGAGCGTGTCCATGACGATGGGATGACCGTCTCGTAGCATGAGGGCATGGGACAGATTGTTGATATCTTCGCTGGTGCAGGCGAAGTGAATGAACTCGCTGATCGCCACCAGTTCGGGACTGCCTACAATTGCCTCTTTTAAAAAGTACTCGACGGCTTTGACATCGTGATTGGTCGTGTTCTCAATGGTTTTTATGCGGGCGGCATCTTCCTCGCTGAATTTTTCGGCGATGTCATCGAGTTGCCGTTGGGCAGAGGTGCTCAGTGGCGGGACTTCAGTGATAACCGGAGTGGCTGCTAACATCTTCAGCCAGGCGATCTCAACGGCAACCCGGCGTTTATTCAAGCCATATTCAGTGAAGATAGTTCTGAGGGGGTCTAACTTTTCACCATATCGACCATCCAGCGGCGAAAGGGCAGTGAGCCGAGCGTCCGTCATGTTTTTAGCCCGAAAAAAACGACAGTTTAACACGCGCCTCCGTCATGGCGGTGCGTGACGTCAGTCGGCCATAGCGCCTCAAGCGTTGGTAGTACCCAGTTCTCTTGCGAGGCGGGTCGCAGTTTCTCTGGTGGCACCGCGAGCCAACATTAAATCCAATCGTGAGCCTCCGAGCTGACGCCATAAAAACGCGGCTCTAACGCCGCACAACAGCAAGGTGCGCACGACATCGGCGACCTGAGGGTTGTTGAGATGCTGTGCGCTACCCGTGACTTTGATTCGATAGGATAGGGTACTTAGCGTATCTTGATAAATTGCCGATATATTTGCGCTTAAACTATTAATATCATTTGAAAAATTTTCAGCCTTGTACGCGGTATGTTTGAGCCTAGAATGCACGATTGCCTGCAGATCTTCGCGCCTGGCAAATCGTTTCTCGAGTTGAAGCATCGACAGTGTATAGCGCAGCGTGTCTGCTGCCGCTTGGTCTTGCGAAAGGTTGAGGCACGCAGCGAGCTGTTCAAGGCCCAATCGGATTCCTTGGGGCGTGCCAAACACTGTGTCGACCGCTTCCGGGTCAAAGCAGAAAAGAGAATGGATCGAGGCCTCTGCAAAAGGCGTGGGCCAACTACCCGTTTTGGCGGCTAAATCAACGATGCGCGCGGCTTGAGCCACGCCCGCCAGAGCGAGGGTGCGTTGTTCTCTGGTCGGGCGCGAAGTCATAGTGCGTGCTCGATGACCCCGCCGCCCAAACAGATATCACCGTCGTAAAAAACGACCGATTGTCCGGGTGTGATGGCTCGTTGCGGTGCGTCAAAAGCCACTTCGTAATCTTGTCCTGTGCCATCGATGAGGCAGGCTTGGTCGGCTTGTCGGTAGCGAATTTTGGCATGACACCGAAAGGGTGTTTCGGGAGGTTCGCCGCTGACCCACAACACACCCGAGCATTTCAATTGTCGATGATAGAGACTCGGGTGCTCAGCGCCTTGGGCGACGATCAATGAATTTTTCTCAAGATCCTTGCTCACCACATACCAGGGCGCCTCGGGATGATTCGTAAGTCCGCCAATACCGAGCCCCTGACGCTGCCCAATAGTGTGGTACATCAAGCCCTCGTGCTCGCCAACGGACTCACCATCTATTGTGATGATCGGACCCGGTTGCGCAGGGAGGTATTGTTTTAGGAAATCTCGAAAGCGCCGCTCTCCAATAAAGCAGATGCCAGTGCTGTCTTTTTTTCTGGCGTTGCTAAATCCCGCTTCACTCGCTTTTTCACGGACGGTTTCTTTATCGACATTGCCCACCGGGAACAGTGTTTTGCCGAGCGCGGCATGATCGACCTGATGAAGGAAGTAGCTCTGGTCCTTATTACTATCCAAGCCTTTCTTGAGCCGAGTGGTACCGCCCTGTTCATCGGTGCGAACGTAGTGGCCAGTAGCGATGAGATCAGCGCCCAGATGGGTGGCGTAGTCAAGAAAGGCGCGGAATTTGATTTCGCGGTTACATAAGATATCGGGATTAGGAGTTCTGCCAGCACGATATTCGGTCAGGAAGTGGGCGAATACGTCGTCCCAATATTCAGCGGCAAAATTTGCGCTGTGGAGCTTTATGCCTAACTGATCGGCAACAGACTGAGCGTCAGCAAGGTCTGCCAGCGCGGTGCAATATTCCGTGCCGTCATCTTCCTCCCAATTCTTCATGAAGAGGCCTTCGACCCGATATCCCGCCTCGAGTAATAGGAGCGCCGCCACGGAAGAATCGACGCCGCCAGACATGCCCACCATGACAGTTGGCCGATGCTTTGTCTCAAATGAATTCATCGTACGTTACGAGCTGCCGCTTCAGAGGGGGGTCAGCATGATGCCAGCGTCATTTGGGGTCAACGTCTGTTAGCGTGGCCGATTCCATGCGGTAATCGCCGGGTTGCAAGTTTCCAAGTTGCCAGGGTCCGATGGCAACCCTGATGAGTCGGAGGGTGGGATATCCCACGGCGGCCGTCATTCGCCTAATTTGACGATTGCGCCCTTCGATGATGCTCAGGTCAAGCCAGGAGTCAGGAACGGATTTTCGCTCGCGAATGGGTGGAGTCCGTGGCCAAACTGCAGGGGGCGCCATGGGTAAAGCGCGAGCGGGCAGAGTGACGCCGTCTTTCAATAGCACGCCCTGAGAGAGCGCTGCGCAGGCCTGTTCGTCGATGCTGCCCTCCACTTGAACCCAGTAGCGCTTCCAGAACTGTTTTTTTGGATGGGTAATACGGTGCTGTAAAGCCCCGTCAGAGGTGAGCACCAGTAGCCCTTCCGAGTCGTAATCCAAGCGGCCCGCCGCACGGAAATTCGGCGCATCGATGAATTGTGCCAGCGTCGCACGTGGAGCGTCGGGCCGATCCCGATCAGAGAATTGACTGAGCACATGGAAAGGTTTGTTTAGGAGAATAACGGGGGGCATTCGCATAGTGTGACGGATTTGATGCTAAAATGGCGGTCTAGCCGAGCAGCACTGTATTTTCCGCCCATGGGTGGGTAGGGGAGTGCGCGAGTCGTGTCTCCGCGCGAGGCAAATTTGTAATTTCTGGGGAGTTCCAAAATGGCGTACCAACACATCCAACTACCTGATACCGGCGAAAAAATTATCGTCAATGAAGATAACAGCCTCTCGGTACCCGACAATCCCATCATTCCCTATATCGAGGGGGATGGAATCGGGGTAGATATCTCACCCGTCATGATTGCGGTGGTGGATGCCGCGGTCGCAAAAGCCTACGACGGCGCTCGCAAGATCTCGTGGATGGAAATCTATACAGGCGAAAAAGCCGCAGAGCTGTATGACGGTGATTGGTTCCCGGAGGAAACGCTTGACGCCATCAAGTCCTACAGCGTTGCCATCAAGGGGCCGTTGACCACACCTGTGGGGGGTGGCTTCCGGTCGCTGAATGTTGCCCTCAGGCAGGAGCTCGATCTATACACCTGCCTGCGGCCAGTGCGGTGGTTTGAAGGTGTTCCCTCTCCGGTAAAAAATCCTGGAGACTGCAATATGGTCATTTTCAGGGAGAACTCAGAGGATATCTACGCGGGAATTGAATACCAGGCGGGTACGCCCGAGGCGCAGAAAGTCGTCGACTTCATTATTGGCGAGATGGGGGCGACCAAAATTCGGTTTCCGCAAAACGTTGGTATCGGCATTAAGCCAGTTTCTGCCGAGGGCACTCAGCGATTGGTTCGAAAAGCGATTCAATATGCCATCGATCAGGATTTGCCTTCTGTGACTCTGGTTCATAAGGGCAACATCATGAAGTTTACGGAAGGGGCCTTCCGCGATTGGGGTTACGAGCTGGCGCAACAGGAGTTTGCGGGTGAATTGTTGGATGGCGGGCCCTGGGTCAGCATAAAGAATCCCCGTACTGGCAATACCATCGTTATCAAGGATGTCATCGCCGACGCCATGTTGCAGCAGGTATTAACTCGACCACGGGACTACAGCGTCGTCGCGACGCTGAACCTAAACGGGGATTATCTTTCTGATGCACTGGCCGCGCAGGTTGGCGGTATTGGTATCGCTCCAGGCGCTAATCTGTCGGATACGGTGGCTTTATTTGAGGCGACACATGGCACAGCGCCCAAATATGCGGGGCAAGACAAGGTCAATCCTGGATCTCTCATCCTCTCAGCCGAGATGATGCTCAGGCACCTCGGCTGGAATGAGGCGGCCGATCTGATCATCGACGGTATGAACGGAGCGATTCAGGCAAAAACCGTGACTTACGATTTCGAGCGCTTGATGGACGGCGCCAGCCTAGTGTCCTGTTCCGCTTTCGGCGAGGCCGTTGTGGCCCATATGTAGCCTACAAGAGGCCCAAAGAAACCCGCCCACGGCGGGTTTTTTTTGTCTCTGGCAAGCCAAAATATCCATGCAGTCCCGCTCATTTTCGGGCGAGAGAAACTCGGACCGGGATCTGGTCGAAGCGCAGATAAAATGTGCCGGTTGCTAAGGTTAACGCTCTCATACCGGACGTCGGTGGACTATACTACGCCTATGATATGTAACCCTTTATCTATCTCCTTGATGGCCATCAATGCCAGCGCTCCGCGGGGCACTGACAGTGAAGACGATGGGGATGGGGGGCTGGCGATTGCGCCTGCCAAGCCCAAACTCAAAAGGCCCCCCCTCTACAGAGTCATTTTGCTGAACGACGATTACACGCCAATGGAATTTGTTGTGCACGTGCTTGAACAGTTTTTCGGCATGAACCGGGAAAAAGCGACCCAGGTCATGTTGGCTGTGCATACCAAAGGGAAGGGGGTCTGTGGGATCTATCCGCAAGATATCGCGGAGACAAAGGCAGCGCAGGTCAACCAGAGTGCGCGAGATAGCGGGCATCCGCTATTATGTGAGGTAGAGCCATCTTCGGATGACGATGAGGATTAACTGAATGCTGAGTAAAGAGCTCGAAAATACGCTAAACGAGACATTTCGTACTGCGCGAGCACGTCGCCATGAATTTATTACCGTGGAACACTTGTTGCTCGCATTGCTTGATGATGCTACCGCCGTTTTGGTGCTCAAAGCCTGCCAGATCGATATGGAAGAGTTGCGTGGGGAGTTAATTGAGTTCATCGATGCCACCACGCCTCTGCTTTCAGACGGCGATGATGGTCGGGATACCCAGCCAACATTGGGTTTTCAACGCGTGCTGCAACGCGCGGTGTTCCACGTTCAGAGCTCGGGTAAGCAAGAGGTTACCGGCGCCAATTTACTGGTTGCGATTTTCTCAGAGCAGGAATCTCAGGCGGTGTATTTTCTTAAGGCGCAGGGTGTATCCCGGCTCGACGTGGTCAACTTTATTACTCATGGTATCGGCAAGGACGGCGAAGAAATCGGATCGGACGAGAATGTGTCGGCAGCCGAAGAGGAGGGTGAGTCGGGCGAGAAGCGGCCCCTCGATGCCTATGCGACCAATCTTAACGCCGAGGCAGAAGCGGGCAACATCGACCCGCTGATAGGGCGCCTGAATGAAGTCGAGCGTGTTGCTCAGATCCTTGCCAGGCGCAGAAAAAACAATCCGCTGTTGGTCGGCGAGTCAGGCGTTGGAAAAACCGCCATTGCCGAGGGTCTGGCAAAAATGATCGTCGATGGCGAGGTCCCAGAGACACTGAAAGAAGCCGTGGTCTATTCTTTGGATCTCGGTGCTTTGTTAGCCGGCACAAAGTACCGAGGTGACTTTGAAAAGCGCCTTAAAGGACTGTTGGCGAATCTAAGCGATAACGATAATGCGATCCTGTTTATTGACGAGATACACACCATTATTGGTGCGGGGGCGGCCTCGGGTGGTGTCATGGATGCCAGCAATCTGCTGAAGCCTCTGCTGGCATCGGGCAAAATGCGATGCGTCGGCTCCACCACTTATGCGGAATACCGCGGGATTTTTGACAAGGACAAGGCGTTGAGCCGGCGGTTTCAAAAGGTCGACGTTTTGGAGCCCTCAGTCGAGGACGCCTACAAGATTCTCAAGGGGCTTAAGTCGCGGTTTGAAGCCCACCACAAGCTCAGATACACCGACAAGGCGCTCAGAGTCGCGTCGGAAATGTCCGCGCGTTACATCACCGATCGTTTCCTGCCCGATAAGGCCATCGACGTGATCGATGAGGCGGGCGCGTTCCAGCAGTTGCAGGTTCCCAGTAAGCGCAAGAAGGTGTTGGGGCCCACTGATATCGAGGCCGTAGTCGCCAAGATTGCGAGAATTCCGCCCAAAACGGTCAGTAGCGATGATAAAGCGTTGCTCGGCAAGCTCGAGAGCAACCTGAAGATGACGGTTTTTGGTCAGGATGCTGCAGTGGCGCAAATGGTCGGTGCGATCAAGTTGGCCCGGGCAGGGTTGCGTGGTGGGCAAAAGCCCATTGCCTCCTTTTTGCTTGCAGGCCCTACCGGGGTTGGCAAGACAGAGCTCACGCGACAATTGGCGTTGCAAATGGGGCTGGAGCTACTCCGCTTTGATATGTCGGAGTATATGGAGCGTCACACTGTATCGAGGCTGATAGGGGCACCGCCCGGCTATGTGGGTTTCGACCAGGGCGGGTTGCTGACCGATGCGGTTACCAAGCATCCACACTCCGTCGTGCTCCTTGACGAGATTGAAAAAGCTCACCCGGAGGTTTTCAATTTGTTGTTGCAGGTGATGGATCACGGCACGCTGACAGACAACAACGGCCGCAAGACGGATTTTCGCAATGTGATCCTTGTCATGACCACCAACGCCGGGGCTGAAAACGTGAGCCGCCGCTCCATCGGCTTTTCAATGCAGGATCATTCAACAGACTCCATTGAAGCGATAAATAGAACTTTCACCCCAGAATTTAGAAACAGGCTGGATGCTGTGGTCCCGTTTGGGCCATTGGGTGAAGATGTGATTCTGACTGTGGTCGATAAGTTCCTCACAGAGTTGCAGAGCCAGTTGGATGAGCGGCAGGTGGTGATCGAAGTCGATGAGGAAGCGCGATTGTGGCTGGTAGAAAAAGGTTATGACGCCACCATGGGCGCGAGACCTATGGAGCGCGTTATTCAGGAGCACATCAAAAAACCGCTTGCAGATCTAGTGCTGTTTGGAGAGTTGGCCAAAGGCGGTTCCGCCAGCATCACGGTGAATGCAGAACGCACAGATTTGACGATAGAAGTCTTGGTTGAGGAGAGCGAAGTCGTTGAGGTGTGACGGGGCCGTGTGCTCTTCTTCACTGATACTGCTGCGGCGAGCTACCTTGATTCAGAGAAACGCATTCTGACGCTAGAATGAATGGCGGGGCAACTGCTTCGGCCCTGCGCCTCACCTTTCTCGATAGGTGATACGGCCCTTAGTTAAATCGTATGGCGTCAGCTCCACCCTCACTTTGTCTCCGGTCAGGATGCGGATGTAGTTTTTGCGCATTTTGCCTGAGATGTGAGCGGTGACAACGTGCCCGTTTTCGAGCTTTACGCGAAAGGTCGTGTTGGGGAGAGTGTCGACAATTTCCCCCTCCATTTCTATTTGATCTTCTTTAGCCATTCAGGCTCAACCTCATACAGTGGAAGGCCGGCACTGTATCGAAAAGTCTCGGAGGAGGAAAGCGCAAGAAATACAAAATTACGTTACGGACTACCGCTACTGGGTTCCAGCAAGTTGACTACTGCGGTCGTGTCGGGACACGCGGTTTGCTGTGTCTTTTGTTGCTGCCACTGACCGTCGATGAAGAGCTCTAGCGGGGAGAAGCGCGCCTTGTATGACATTTTGCGACAGCCGTCTATCCAATAGCCAAGGTATACATAAGGGAGGCCCCTCGCTCTGGCTTCTCTTATTTGCAGGAGGATCGCCTCCGTTCCCAGGCTACGTTGCTGTTGATCAGGGTCAAAAAAAGTGTAGATAGCCGCCAGCCCATCGAGCATTTCGTCAGCGACTGTCACTGCTACCAGCCTATTGCCTTGATACAACCTGTAATAGTTGGCGCACCCCAATCCATCATTAAGGAAAGATTCATATTGCTCTCGCTCGGGAGGATACATGTCTCCGTCTGCGTGCCGCGACTCGATGTAATATCGATAGAGACCATAGGCTTCGTCATCGAGAATAGACTCTGATTTTTCTAGACGCAGGTCCGAATTGCGGCGCTGAATTCGAAGTTGTGTCCGGCCCGGTCTGAACTCATCAACGCGGACGCGAGAAGCAATGCAGGCACTGCATTTACTGCAGTGCGGGCGGTACACATGATCTCCACTCCGTCGGAATCCCAACAGGGATAGCTGAGTATAGAGTTCTTGGCTCAGTTTCTGTCTCGGATCAACGAATAGGGTCGTTGCCTCCTCGCCCGCCAAATAGGAGCAGCGATGAGGAAAGGTGGTGTAAACCTTGATTTCCCGCAGCGAAGCCGTCATAGGAGAACCCCGGCATCCCATGGCACGAGGCCCTGCAGTCGCGTGTCTAGTGGGCTGGGACTCAGAGGAACCAAACACCGAGGATTTGTCAAAATCGACGTCATAGGTAGCTTTATAGCGTCCCGTAGCGTTTTTTCAAAGTCCCGACGCGACATTAGCGTCGCACCCAGGGACTCGAGGTGAGCGTTATAGACCTGGCAGTCTATAAGGTCGATACCATGGTCGGCGCACACCTTGGCGAGCGCCACGAGGGCCACCTTGGATGCGCCTGTTTCCCGGTGAAACATGGACTCACCAAAAAAGACATCGCCCATCAAGAGGCCGTACAGGCCACCTACCAAGGTATCACCAGAAAAGACTTCAATGGAGTGAGCAACACCAAGCCGATGCAAAGCTTCGTAAGCTTGCTGCATCTCAGCAGAGATCCAAGTGCCGCCCTCGGGCCCCTGATAGCGACGCGTTTTAGCGCAAGACCTGATAACGTCGCTGAAGGCGCTGTCGTAACGGAGCTGCCAGCGACTGTTTCGCAGGGTTTTTCTCAGCGAGCGGCTGATACGCACATCGGCAGGCCGCAATACCATCCGTGGATCGGGAGACCACCAGAGAATCTCCTCGCCGGCCTCAAACCAAGGAAAAATCCCCTGCGCATAGGCCAGTAATAAGGTATCGGGTAACAGATTTCCGCCGCGGGCCAGCAGGCCATTGGGCTCTGACAATGCGTGCTCTGTCGAGGGAAAGGGGTTTTCCGCCACTTCAATCCTGTTGGAGCCCGTCGAGATATTTCTCGGCATCCAGTGCCGCCATGCAGCCGAAGCCCGCCGACGTGATTGCCTGTCGATAAATGTGATCGGCGACATCTCCGGCGGCAAAAACGCCCGGCACGCTGGTGTGGGTAGCAGAGCCCTCCGTGCCAGAATGCACGGTCAGATAGCCGCCCGCCATTGCCAACTGATCGATAAATAGATCGGTATTGGGTTTGTGGCCGATGGCGATGAAAACGCCGGATAGCGTGATGATGTCGTAGCTCTCTGGTTCGAGGGTCGAGCGTATGCGAATGCCGTTGACCCCTGTTTCGTCGCCCAGCACCTCATCCAATGTGCGATGCCAGTGCGGCACAATTTTTCCCTCACTCGCCCGTTGCATGAGCCGATCTTGCAGAATCTTCTCGGCCCGCAGACTGTCGCGACGGTGAATGAGGTGCACCTTGGAGCAGAGATTACTGAGGTAAAGCGCTTCTTCCACCGCGGTGTTTCCCCCCCCGACGACGGCAACTTCTTGATTACGATAGAAGAACCCGTCGCAGGTCGCGCACGCACTGACGCCTTTACCCATATAGGCAGTTTCCGATGGCAAGCCCAGATATTGAGCGGAGGCTCCGGTTGCAATAATCAGTGCGTCGCAGGTGTATTTGGCTGTGCCTGTCAGTTCAAAAGGGCGCTCGTTGAGATTCACGCTTTCAATATGATCGAAAACGACACTGGCCTCTAGGCGCTCCACGTGCGCCTGCATTTGTTGCATAAGCTGCGGTCCTTGCAAATCATGCTCGCCACCAGGCCAATTCTCCACTTCGGTAGTGGTGGTGAGTTGCCCGCCTTGCTGTAGCCCAGTGATGACGACCGGGCTGAGATTGGCACGAGCGGCATAAACGGCCGCGGTGTAACCGGCAGGGCCAGACCCCAAAATAATCAATCGGTGGTGGGATGCATTGCTCATGTTGGAGTTCCGTTACAGCTCAGAGGCAGGGATATCTTCGAGTCGGAAGCGTATCGCAGGTCGTCGCTTGAGGCCAGACGAACAGCCTGCGATGGCGCTGAGAGGTCTCTCCAAAAAACATACAAAACATCGGTAATTCATGCGATTACAAAATAAACCCGTTGGGGGCCTGTGTTAAACTAGGCCTTTACCGAGCAGGTTACGAATTAGTGGGAAGCAAGGCAAAAACCGCTGAAAGACCAGAGGTCGCCGAGCAGACGCTGGGGCGGCGTCGTATCCGCGATGTTCTGTTTATCAGTGTAGGCGCAGTCTGCCTATTTGTGCTGATGTCTCTCATTACCTTTAGTGAAACTGACCCTGGCTGGTCCGCAAGTGGCACGGGCAATGCAGTCGAAAATCTGGGTGGCGTTACCGGGGCCTTTCTTGCAGATGTTTTCTACGCGCTGGTCGGTTCAGCGGCGTATTTGGTGCCGCTCTTGCTCGCTTACCGAGCGATATCACTCCTGTTTACTGAAGATCATCGCGAGGCCATTGATTGGCAAATGATTGGCTTGCGGACGCTGGGCTTGCTGCTACTGGTGGTGTCTGCGACGGCGCTCCTGTCGCTCAATGATAGCGGGACCTCTGGATTGCCCCAGGGCGCAGGCGGCATTTTAGGGACGGCTGTGGGGCAGGGTTTCGATCAGGCCTTCAATCCAGTGGGCGCTAGGCTGGTTCTCGTAACCCTTTTTCTTTTGGGTCTGACCGTATTTGCAGATATCAGTTGGCTCAGAGTGGTCGATTGGCTCGGAGCCAAAACCCTGTCCAGTGGGCATCAGATCAGACAGGGTTTGCTGGAAAAGATGGATCAATTGCGAGACCGCCGCGCTCGAGAAAAGCAGTTAGAGGAGCGTAAGCTGCAGATCGAGGAGCACGTGGCCAAGGAGAAGAAGCGGGCGCCTCCCAAAATTAAGGCGCCCAAACCGGTTACGACAACAGGCGCCAAGGTCGAACAGGAGAAACAAAAGCCGCTATTTGATATCCCCGTGTCTGGTGAGCTGCCGCCCCTCGATCTGCTGGATGCGCCGAGCGAGATAGGGCAGCGGGGGTATTCTGCGGCGGAACTCGAATCATTGTCCCGTCTGCTTGAACTCAAATTGAAGGACTTTGGCGTGATAGCGGAGGTCGTGGCCGTCTACCCAGGACCCGTGGTCACCCGCTTCGAAATACAGCCGGCAGCTGGGGTCAAGGTTTCCAGAATTTCTAATCTTGCCAAAGATTTAGCGCGCTCTTTGGCGGTAATTTCTGTGCGAGTGGTCGAAGTGATTCCGGGTAAGAGCGTCGTTGGGATTGAGATCCCTAATGCAGACCGACAGACCGTCAACTTTCGAGATGTGTTGGCCTCTCGAACATTTGAGGATTCTAAGTCACCGATCACGCTGGCACTGGGTCATGATATCGCCGGAGCACCTGTCGTGGCGGATTTGGGGAAAATGCCCCACGTGTTGGTGGCAGGGACCACAGGCTCGGGTAAGTCTGTCGGAGTCAACTGCATGCTCGTTAGCTTGCTGTATAAGGCGACCCCGGCAGAGGTTCGATTAATACTGGTCGATCCCAAGATGCTGGAGTTGTCGGTGTACGATGGGATTCCTCACCTGCTCACTCCCGTCATTACCGATATGAAAGACGCCGCCAACGGTTTACGTTGGTGTGTGGCGGAAATGGAACGACGCTACAAGCTGATGTCGCTGCTGGGTGTGCGAAACTTGCAGGGCTATAACCGAAAAGTCTCCGACGCTGAAAAACAGGGCACTCCTATTCCCGATCCCATGTGGAAGCCCGATCCGGTACTGGAACTCACGGAGGAGGAGCAGTCGCACCCGACTTTAGAAAAACTGCCCAGTATTGTTGTCGTGATCGATGAATTCGCCGACATGATGATGATTGTTGGCAAGAAGGTAGAGGAGCTGATTGCGCGTATCGCCCAGAAAGCCAGAGCGGCTGGCATTCATTTGGTATTGGCGACTCAGCGTCCATCTGTGGATGTCATAACGGGCTTGATCAAAGCTAATATTCCCTCACGTATTGCGTTTTCGGTGAGTTCCAAGGTCGATTCGAGAACCATTTTGGATCAGGGGGGCGCTGATCAACTCCTCGGGTATGGGGACATGCTGTACTTGCCGGCAGGTTCAAGTGTGCCTGTGCGAGTTCACGGTGCATTTTGCTCTGACGATGAAGTGCACCGAGTGGTAGCGGACTGGCAGCGGCGTGGGGACCCCCAGTACCTCGATGGGCTGCTTGATGAGGGCGGCCAAACTCCCGTGACCGCCAATGAAATTCAGACTGCGGCTGCGGGGGAGGAGGACCCAGAGTCTGACCCGCTTTACGATGAGGCCGTGGATTACGTGTGTCGTAGCCGACGCGCATCAATTTCATCGGTGCAACGTAAGTTACGCATTGGCTATAACCGGGCGGCGCGTCTCATCGAGACGATGGAAATGGCAGGTGTGGTATCCGAGATGGGTAGCAATGGCCAGAGAGAGGTGCTGGCGCCTCCGCCTCCGGAGGAATAGATGCGCCGCTTGTTAATAGCGCTCATTTCTCTTCTTGTCTCACCGATTGTTCTTGGCGACGTATTGCTTGAGCTCGCGGAGAAAAACAGTTTTGCGGGGCGCTTTACGCAACATGTCGTGAGCGCGGACGGGGTTCTTCTAGAGTCCTCGGCCGGTCAGTTTCGGATGCTGCGCCCAGATTTTTTTTGGTGGCAGATTGAGTCACCCGAACGCCAACTGCTGGTAGCGGCGGGAGACACGTTGACCCAAATCGATTGGGATTTGGAGGTGGTTGTCGAGCGAGAAATCACGACACAAACTCGCAGCGCGCTCCACTGGCTCCTCGCACCTCGATCAGAGTTGGAGGAAAGTTTTGCTATAGAAATAACTGGCACCGAGGCACGGCTAACGCCCCGCGAGGATGGTATTGGTTTTTTGAGCATTGCTATTAGTCATGTGGACGATGTCACTTGGCGGCTGCTGATTACCGACTTGAGTCATCAAGTGCTCGAGTTTGCGCTTGCAGAGGATTTGCAGGCTGCCATAGATGTTGGCGCATTCAATGTCCCCGAAACGCCGTTTTAGCGGAAGATCGGAGTACCTTCGATGAGAGGGGCCGACTTATTTGCCACGACTCATCAGGCGAACGAACCCCTCGCTTCGCGAATGCGCCCCCAAACATTGGACCAACTAGTAGGTCAGCCTCACTTACTCGGCGCAGGCAAGCCGCTACGCTACGCCATTGAATCAGGCAATCTCCATTCCTTTTTGCTCTGGGGGCCGCCTGGTGTGGGTAAAACCACAATGGCAAGGATGGTTGCCGGCTATAGTGATGCCTTGTTCCTCCAGATCTCTGCCGTATTCTCGGGCGTCAAAGATATCCGCGAAGCGATCGAGCAGGCCAAAGCGGCGGCGGGGCAGGAGCGCGCGACGGTGTTGTTTGTCGACGAAATTCACCGCTTTAATAAGAGTCAGCAAGATGCATTTCTTCCTCACATAGAGGATGGCACGGTGTTTTTTGTTGGCGCCACAACGGAAAACCCGTCTTTCGAGATTAACAATGCGTTACTTTCTCGATTGCGCGTTTACAGATTACAGCCAATACCGACTTCAGAACTCGTTGCGCTGCTAAAGCGGGCGATCGCTGATTACTTCCCACATATCGAAGCTGAACCCGAGTTTTTGGATGACCTCGCCCTGCTTGCCGATGGTGATGTCAGGCAGGCACTGAATTTACTGGAGCTGTCAGTCAGTCTCGTATCTGCAGAAGGTGCGGTTAATCGTCTGCATCGAGGGTTACTCGATGAGGTGGCGAGCGCAGGCGCTCCTCGTTTTGACAAGCGAGGAGACGCCTTTTATGACCAAATTAGCGCTTTGCATAAATCGGTGAGAGGCTCCGACCCTGACGCTGCGCTCTATTGGCTTGCGCGGTTGCTTACGGCAGGTTGCGATCCCTTGTATGTGGGCAGACGTTGCATTCGCATGGCGTCCGAGGATATTGGCCTCGCGGATCCGCGGGCTTTACATTTGGCAATCGACGCGGTCGCGGCCTTGGAGCGCTTGGGTAGTCCCGAGGGAGAGCTTTGTCTCGCACAAGCAGTGACTTATCTTGCCTGTGCGGCGAAGAGTAATGCAGTTTACCGTGCCTTTGACAGAGCCATGACGGTGGCTCGTAGCTCGGGTTCATTGGAAGTGCCGCTTCACTTGCGAAATGCCCCCAATCAGTTGATGAAGGAGTTGGGACATGGTGAAGGTTATCGCTATGCCCATGACACCGAAAGTGGGTTTGCTGCCGGCCAGCAATATTTTCCTGACAGCCTGACGCCGACGATATTTTATGAACCAACGGACCGCGGCCTTGAGCAGCAGATTAGGGACAAATTGGCCCAGTGGCGTTCACTTAATGCGCGGGCGAGAGATCCATCATCCCCATAAACGCCTGCTACTTGCCCCCATGTCGGTCGATGGTTGTACAGGGGTCAGCCAGCGCCTATTTCGGGTAAACTCTCGCCCCCTAAGGGAGGTGACTGCTTCATGCTCGATATCAAACTCATTCGACAGGACCCACAACGCGTTGTAGAGGCACTCGCGAAGCGTTCAGTGGCTTTCGATGTGGGCCAATTCCAGGCGATGGACGCGCGCCGAAAGGAGGCTGACGTCAGGGCTCAGGGCTTGTTGGCGGAGAGGAAGTCCGCGTCCAAGAAAATCGGTGAATTAGTCTCTGCCGGGCGCTCTGTGGACGAGGCGAAAGCGGAGGTGGAGCAGGTTCTCGCCAAAATTGCCAAGGAACTGGAGGCTGCAACGTTAGAGGCCGATGCCGTGCAGGCGGAGCTCGACGAATTGCTACTGGGCATTCCTAATCTTCCCGACACGCGAGTACCAACGGGTGATTCCGAGGCGGATAACGCGGAAATTTTGCGCTGGGGTGAGCCACGCGAGTTTACCTTTCCGCCTAAAGATCACGTCGATTTGGGCGAGGGGTTGGGGCTGATGGACATGGAGGCCGCGGGTCTGATCGCAGGGTCACGCTTCTCACTATTGAAAGGTGATGTCGCACGGCTTCACCGTGCGCTGATTCAGTTTATGCTCGACCAGCATACCTCGGAGCATGGCTATACCGAGGTTTATGTACCCTACATCGTCAATGCAGCATCCTTGACCGGAACCGGGCAGTTGCCAAAATTTGCAGAAGATCTCTTCAAGCTCGAGGGGGAGCAGGGTTTTTATCTCGCGCCGACCGCCGAGGTGCCAGTTACCAATATAGCGAGGGGCAGGATTTACGAAGCTTCGGAACTGGACGGAGAGGGTATTCGTTATGTCGCGCACACACCCTGTTTTCGGAGTGAAGCTGGGAGCTACGGGCGGGATACCCGAGGATTGATCAGGCAGCATCAATTTGAAAAGGTAGAGCTCGTGCAAATTGTACGGCCGGAGCAGTCCGAGGCCGCCCTAGAGGCGCTGACCGGGCATGCAGAGTCAATCCTGAGGTTGCTGGAATTGCCTTATCGAAAAGTGATGCTGTGCGGCGGTGATCTTGGCTTTAGTGCAGCGATGACCTACGACCTTGAGGTCTGGTTGCCAGGTCAATCTGCCTATCGTGAGATTTCCAGTTGCTCCAATTTCGGAGATTTTCAGGCGCGCCGGCTACAAGCGCGATGGCGGAATCCCACCAGCGGTAAACCTGAGCTGGTGCATACCCTGAATGGCTCAGGCTTAGCGGTAGGCAGGACCTTGGTTGCGATTCTTGAGAATGGTCAAAACCCCGATGGCAGTATTACGGTGCCGCCAGTGATGAGGCCGTACCTCGGTGGGCGTGAGGTCATCGCAGGCTGACGCGATCAATTGTTCGGGCACAGAACGTCTACAGGGCCTTGTTGCCTTGATTCAGCGCTCGGCCAGCAATGCTTGTGTCGGGGCGCATCGCTATCGAATCGACCAGAATGCGGCCAGTCTCCAGTAATAGCACGTCGCTTGGTTCTTCCTCTTCAGTCTGCTCTGTCGCCTGAGTGTTGGTTTCAGGTGCAGTGGATGACGCCTCCTCCGTTGAGGCCAGCGTTTCTTCACCGTTGTCGCTGTCAGCGCGGGCAAGACTCTCCAGAGGAGGGATACCCTTGGCTGCTCGGCGACGATTTTCGATCGCTAGTGCTTTCGCTTCTTGCTCGTCACGCATAGCGATACGGCCCGACTCCTGGAGGGGGAGGGCGCTGACCTTGCGCGCTTCTCGTGCCATTTCAACCTGATCTTCCAGGTAACGATAATCAGGATCATTCGCTGCACGTTGCTGATGTAGCGCCATTAAGCCGGGCAAAATCGCATCGTAATCATGGTAGCGGTTGAATCGTGCCGGTGAGATTTGGTCCCAGGACAACGCATTGTCCAGAGCGCTCTCGCCAATCTGCGTGGGATCAAAAACCGAAGGGTAGTCGATATCGGGGATTACGCCTCTGTGCTGTGTGCTATCACCCGAAATACGATAGAACTTGCTCTCCGTAATTTTGAGCTGACCTTCTTGCAGGGGCACCAGCGATTGCACGGTGCCTTTGCCGAAGGACTGCTCCCCTACGACGATCCCCCTACCGTAGTCTTGGATGGCACCGGCGAAGATCTCCGATGCTGAAGCGCTGAGACGATTAATCATGACGGCCAGCGGCCCTTCATAATAATTTGAGCGCCGCCGCTTTCCGTCTCGCCATACTCGGCTTTCGGCAGAGCGAATTTGCACCGTCGGTCCATATTCTATGAATAGCCCTGTGAGCTGATTGGCCTCCTGAAGTGATCCGCCGCCATTATCGCGAAGGTCGACCACCAGGCCCTCTACGCCCTCCGCGACCAATTCGTCGATCAGGCGCTTAACGTCTCGAGTCGTCGACCGATAATTCTTATCTCCACGCCGGTAGGCCTCGAAGTCGATGTAAAAAGCCGGGATGTCGATAACGCCGATGCGATGCTTTTTCTGGCTTTCGTCCTCAAACTCTATGATTTCTTTTTG
>CAXPKH010000165.1:0-4044 GCA_964217615.1 Luminiphilus sp. | reverse complement strand
CCGGTGTCCACCGTCTTTATGACATGCTGGCCAGTGGAGAACTCAAAGTCCCGGCAATCAACGTCAACGACGCCGTGACAAAATCAAAAAATGACAACAAGTATGGCTGTCGCCACAGTCTCAATGACGCCATCAAAAGAGGTCTGGACCACTTGTTGGCTGGCAAGCGCGCATTGGTCATCGGCTATGGCGATGTTGGCAAGGGCTCAGCGCAGTCTTTACGCCAAGAGGGAATGATCGTGCGGGTCACGGAATGCGATCCCATTTGCGCGATGCAGGCGTGTATGGACGGTTTTGAAGTGGTATCGCCTTTCATCGACGGTGTAGACAACGGGTCCGATGACTGCATCGATAGCGCATTACTTTCCACCACTGACTTGCTGGTGACTGCCACCGGCAACTTTAACGTTTGCACTGCACCCATGTTGCGAGCGCTTAAATCGGGCGCGGTGGTTTGCAATATCGGTCACTTCGACAACGAAATTGATACCGCTTACATGCGTGACCAGTGGCAGTGGGAAGAAATCAAACCCCAGGTCCACAAGGTGGTTCGCGACGCGGCAAACAATGACCATCTGTTACTGCTCTCAGAGGGCCGTCTGGTCAATCTGGGTAACGCGACGGGGCATCCTTCCCGCATTATGGATGGCTCCTTTGCGAATCAGGTGCTCGCGCAGATACATCTCTATGAAAAGCGCTTCGCTGATATGAGTGGTGAGGAGCGGGCAGCTGCTATCACCGTGGAGGTGCTGCCAAAACACTTGGATGAGCAGGTTGCTACTTATATGGTGCAGGGTTTCGGCGGCGTCATGACCAAGCTCACTCAGAAGCAGGCAGACTATATTGGTGTGGGTATCGACGGCCCCTTCAAGGCTGACAGCTACAAGTATTAAACGCTTGAGCGGTTAGGCCCCACCCGTGTCGAGGCGCTGCACATGCCGTGCCTCGAACACCTCCCCTCGATTAGGCGTACACTCACGCATCATCTGGAGACGAGACGGTGCGCAGTCCTCGATTATTTACCGATCAAATGCTCGCTTCGGGTAGCCGAGTGACGCTCACGGGAAGCGCCGCCCAGCACCTCGGCCGTGTCCTGAGAGCCAAAGCAGGAGAAGAGATCAATCTCTTCAATGGCAACGGACTCGAATTTGTTGCCACGATAAGCAGCGTCAGCAAACGCGAGGTATCTGTCGATGTCGGCGAGGCGCACTCGCCCGACACCGAGTCCCCCGTGCATACGACGCTGGGTTTGTGCCTGAGCAAAGGCGACCGTTTTGATTGGGGCATCCAAAAAGCGACTGAATTGGGCGTCGGAGCCATCGTCCCGCTACTCAGCGAGCGGGTTGATTTTGCGATTCCAGCAGATCGGATTGAGAAGCGAGTTGCGCACTGGCAGCAGGTTGTCATCAGCGCCTGTGAGCAGTGCGGACGGGTTCAGGTACCGTTGATAGCACCGCCCGAACCTTTGTTGAGCTGGATCGAAAACGTATCAGCCGCGCAAAAGTGGGTGCTTCATTGCGTGGAAAGCACTGACGCCTCTGCCCCAACTGTCCCACGGGAGACCCCTCGAGATGCCGCGCTGCTCATCGGCCCCGAAGGGGGACTCACCCAACAGGAATTTGATGCCGCACGCGCTCGAGGCTTTCGATTGCTGCCACTGGGGCCACGGGTGTTGCGGACAGAAACGGCGCCAGCAGTAGCCTTATCGGTCCTCAGTGTCTTCTGGGGAGAGATGCCGGCCTAAACGGGGTCTTCGTGCTTGCCGTGTTGCGCGCGAATCCACTCCAGCCAGGTCGACGCCGCATTCAAAAAATGACTGGTTCGGGGTGAATGAAAAATCTCAAACGCATGCTGAGCGCCGGGTAACTCAGCGTATACCAGCGGGTGGGAGACACGAGAACTGAGTTCCGCCACAAAACGTCGAACTTCCTCCACCCATACCAAAGAGTCGTGGGTGCCCTGAACAATACAGAAAGGGGGCGCCGTTTCAGCAACACCGGGGCGATCCACCCAAGCAATTGGTGACCCATCCTCAAACACGTCCGGCGCCTCATCATACGTTTTCTGGATAATCTTACGGGCGATAAAACCATCCATGCGATCTTGCTGACGAATGCCATAACGGTTTGTAAAATCCACCGCCGGATACAGCGCCAGTACCCCCTGGACCGTTGTGTCCGCATCCTCGAGATGTTGTTGCCAATCGGCGTGCCCGGGAGACAGTCCAGCAAGCAATGCCAAGTGCCCCCCCGCAGACCCCCCGGTAATCACGACAAAATCAGGGTCTCCACCGTACTCGGCGATATGGTCTTTCACCCAGGCGATGGCGCTTTTGACATCAATAATCTGTGCGGGAAAAGCCGAGCGCGGCGCCAATCGATAGTTAATGGAAACACCGACCCAACCTAATTCCACCATCCGATGCAACAATGGCTGTGCCTGCTCAGACTTATGCCCAACCATCCAGGCGCCCCCGTGTACTTGCAGGAGGACGGGGCGACGTTCTCCAGAGGTAACGGGTAAATAAAGGTCCAGCAGCCCGCGTTTCCCGGCATCGGTGTAAGCGATATTTCTGATATATTGGACGCCAGCACGCCGAAATCGAAACGGCCAAAGCCACTCTTGGCTATGGATCTGCTGACTCAGCTTGTTGCGGCGCGCAACGGGAATCTTTTCACCGTAATCAGGGCCCAACGCAAGGCGGAGCGACCGGTTAAATACGGCACCTGCATCAAATGCTGCCCGCAAAGACCACGCCAGTAATGCCCAGCTCGCCAGAAAAGCCGACAATCCTAATTCAAACCCGCCTGAATCCGCGCCGACCCACAGTATCCACAGCGCGACAAACCCAAACTGGAACCCCACCACCCAGATAGCCAGCTCGCCGGTAATCCATCCTGAAAAAAACCAGATCCAGACCCCCCAACCGATTGTGCGCACCTTGAGCAGCACCGTTAAGGCGGTAATCAATGCCATCACGCCGACAACAACAAACAAACTGTCCATACCCTGTCCTAAACTGGTCTAAAAATACCCCGTATTCAGGGAAGCCGGATCTTGCGGCGACCGGCCGCGGATCGCAAGATAACTCATCCTGTGCGACAAGGACGCAAACATGAGCATCAAGCTCGGCGTGGTGATGGATCCCATAGAGGACATTCACTATAAAAAGGACACTACTTTAGCGCTTCTGTGGGCGGCGCAAGACCGCGGCTGGCCTCTATTTTATATGACTCCGGACGCACTCTACCTCGATGGCGACCGGCCGATGGCGGTAGCGCAGCCACTGACCGTCCATCGCGATGCCGACCATTGGTTTGATCTGCGTGAACCTGAGGACATTTCCCTCTCGGAGCTCAATGTTTGCTTAATGCGCAAGGATCCTCCCTTTGACATGGAGTATATCTACGCCACTTATTTGCTCGAGCGCGCAGAACGACAAGGCACATTAATCGTCAATCGCTGCCAAAGCCTGCGCGACTGCAACGAGAAACTGTTCGCAACCGAGTTTCCTCAGTGCTGCCCCACCTTGCTGGTCAGTCGGGATATGTCGAAGTTGAAGGCTTTTCATCGGCAACACCGGGACGTGATTTTCAAACCGTTGGACGGCATGGGAGGGAGCGCGATATTCAGGGCACGGGAGGACGACCCAAATATCAGTGTCATTCTCGAAACACTGACCCAGTCCGGGAAAGAGACGATTATGGCTCAACGGTATCTGAGCGCTATCAGCGAAGGTGACAAGCGAATCCTGATGGTTAACGGTGAGCCGATCCCTTTTTGCCTGGCGCGCGTTCCCTTGGCCGGAGAGAGCCGTGGCAATCTGGCAGCCGGCGGGTCGGGCCGAGTTCAACCGCTTTCAGAGCGAGATTTGTGGATCGCCTCACAGGTAGGCCCCACACTCAAGCAACGCGGACTGTTTTTCGTGGGTCTGGATGTCATCGGGGATTACCTGACTGAAATCAACGTTACCAGCCCAACTTGCCTGAGAGAAATTGAGGCGGAGACCGGCCTCGATATCGCCGGCACACTGCTAGATGCGGT
>CAXPKH010000164.1:0-15608 GCA_964217615.1 Luminiphilus sp. | reverse complement strand
GGCTTCACTTCAAGCCGAATCGGGCTGTGTTGGCGGTGGCTCACGATGCTTTCTGCGACCGATAGCGCGCGTTGATGTTGCACCAGACCAAAACCCAGATAACTCATCGCCCAGCACAAGCCATAGACCGCGAGCCTCGGTTGCCGCCGAACAGCAGACATCAGCAAAAACATCAGTAAAGGCAGGGTAAACAGGGGGTCGATCACTGACACGTTGTGCCATGCAAAGCGCGCGTCGGTCAGGGGCCAAAGTAATTGCGTGCCATAAGTGGTGCAGGCATCCAGCAAGCCATGGGTGCCGTAGCCCAGCGCAGCCAAAGCCCACACGCTTTTAAAGTTCAGATGCTTTCTTGCCAAAGGGTAAAAAACGCATGCACAGATCATCGCACCGACAGGGACAAAGAACAGCGAGTGAGTGAACTGCCGGTGGTATTCCAGCGCCAGCAAGGGGTCGGTATCGGATTGAATCAACACATCCAGATCGGGGGCCATCCCGGCAAGCGCACCGATCCAAAGGGCGTGGCGCAGGGTGCTGACCTTGCTGCCCGACTGTGCTGCGGCAGCGCCAATCGCTGCCTGACTGAGTGGGTCCATAACTGTTCCGTCATTGAACTGCGCCCCAAATAAGTTGCGCCGGGTGTCTTATCCGAGAGTGCAGGGCGGGCACATTGAGAGCGCGCTGAGGGCGAACGATATCAAACCCCGGGGAAACGCCCCAGTGGCGAGATCCGACGTGCGCGAGCGGCGCTTGGGGTAACATCATCCGGTCTGGAAATGGGTCTGGCGAGACGCTTTTTCGATCGGAGGTGATAGATGAGATTAAACGCTGCGCGTATCGCGCCATTGGCTGAAGCGGATATGGCTCCCGAGTTGCTCGCGTTGCTGGGACCTCGATTCAAGGCGATCCCGGTGCTGAACATTTTTCGTACACTGGCCCACGCACCCAAGGCCTTCAAGCGTTTTATGGCTTGGGGCGGTTATATCTTGTCGGATGCCAACAGTCTCAGCCCCCGAGACCGCGAGCTGGTGATCCTGCGGACGGGCTTCAATTGGAAATCGGGTTACGAATGGGCACAGCATGTGCGCATCGGCCTCGACTGTGGCCTCACCGAGTCTGAAATTGAACGCATCAAGTCGGGCCCAGATGCGCCGGACTGGCATGATTCAGACCGCGCCCTATTGCGTGCGACAGATGAACTCACAAGTGATGCGTTTATTTCTGATGCGACCTGGGCTGCGCTCGGTGAGTACACGGAAAAACAGCGCATGGACCTGGTGATGACCGTCGCCCAATACACGCAGGTTTCAATGATGTTGAATACCTTCGGGGTTCAGTTGGATGAGGACCTGACATTGGATCCGGATTTAAGCGACACTGGCGCCTCATGAAACGAGGGTCGAAGGCCATGCAAAGGCGACAGAAACAGCTGATAGGTGCGGCGATATTGACGATGAGTTCATGGTGGGGGATCGCCGCCTTGGTCTCTGCTGATGATCACCTGCCCTCTGATTGTGATACGGCGCGCGACCGGGCCAAGAGCAAATATGGTGCAGTGCGGCATTTTTTTGATGCCTTCAACCGCTGCGTTTCTCAAGCTGACGAAGAGTTGAACCAATGCCGATCTGAGCTCAACGAGCAGCAAGCGGCGTTGGGTGACTTCATATTTGCGCAACGGGTTGCTCAGGATGTGTGCGGTGCGGCCGGCCGGTCGGGTGACCTAGCTCAGTAGATACGGGGAACCTTGCCGACGCATGCCTTGCGGCGAGCCATCATCACGGGCGGCCGTTGCCGTTTACCCCGAGGCGTTGGCTGAGTGAGTCAATGCGCGAGTTGACTAACTGGCCAGTTCAATCGAAGAGCGGCAGCACGTTCTCCGGGGGTCGCCCTAGCGCGGCGCTACCTCCGTGAATGACGACGGGGCGTTCAATTAAAATCGGGTGCTGATTCATGGCGGTGATGACCGACGCGTCCTCACTGTCTTTGCTTAGCCCGAGGTCCTTGAAGATTTTTTCTCCCCGCCTGAGGAGATCCCAGGGCTTAATGCCCAATTGCTTCACGACAGATTCCAGCTCACTCGGTGAGGGCGCATCCTCAAGGTAGAGCCGCACGGTTGGCCTGATCCCCTGCTCCTCCAGCAGCGCCAGCGTGAGACGGGACTTGGAGCACCGCGGGTTGTGCCAGATGGTCGTGGTCATGGAACGGCTCCGCAAAATTGAAAGTATGACCTGCTTGGCAGACACTTGCGAGACGCAGGTGCTCGAGCGGGTGTGATGAATCCCAGACCATCTTCAGAAAAACTGGTGTTTGAAAATGGCGATCTCAGATTCTCGGCAGTCGGAATGGGAGAGGGTGCCTTGGTGCTGTGCCTCCATGGCTTCCCCGATAACTTACATTCGTTTCGTTACCAATTACCTGCGCTTGCCGAGGCGGGATACCGGGCTATCTCGCTCAGCCTTCGCGGCTATGAACCCAGCTCAATACCTGCGAATGGTGATTACTCCGTTGAATCCATTGCCAGCGATGTGATCGCCGTCATGGATCAGTTGGCGTGCAATAAGGCCCACTTGATCGGACATGACTGGGGCGCGGCTGTCGCTTACGCAGTCGCAGCCGCCGCGCCTGAGCGATTTGAGAGCCTCATTACGATGGCGGTACCGCATCCGGGGCGCTTTGCAAGGGAGGGTTTGCGCATTCCCAAGCAGCTGAAAAACTCATGGTATATGGGCTTTTTTAATATTCCTTGGCTGTCGGATTGGGTTGTTGCCAGGCATGATTTCGCTTTTATCCGAAAGCTGTGGCGCGATTGGAGTCCGCGCTGGACTCCCGACGCCCCCGCGCTTGATGGCGTGATCGATGGTCTGTCTCAACCCGGTGTGCTATCCGCCACTTTGGGGTATTACCGGGCAGCACTCTCTTTGCAGGCATTGACCATGAGCGCCGAGGACGCCCACTATCCTGTGCCGGTGCCGACACTCGCGCTTACCGGCGAGAGAGATGGTTGTATCGACTCCGAGGTGTTTGAACGTCTGATGAAGCCGCAGGATTTTCCCCGAGGTCTCGCGGTAGAGCGCGTCTTTAAAGCCGGTCACTTCTTGCATCAGGAACAGCCCCAGAGAGTGAACGCGCTCATTCTGAGATGGTTGGAGCATCGTGATGTTGCGTTGGCTTGACCCCAGCAGCAGAAGCAAGCGCCATGGGAAAGACGGGTGTCTCAGTTTTCCTGCTGACTTCAAGGCCGTGCTGGCGCGGAGCTCCGATCGATGAACCATAGTGTGCTGCTCCAGCGAGCGCGTTTCGACGATTTGCCATTGATCCTCGAGCTGGTAGCCGAATTTTGTGTGACCGACGAACATGCTTTTGAGGAGGATCGGGTGACGCGCGCGCTGACCCCGTTATTGGCGCACGATGAGTTTGGCGTGGTGTACCTCCTCGACAATGCTCAGGGCTATTTGGTAGTTACCTGGGGCTACAGTCTGGAGTCCGGTGGCCGTGAAGCGCTGATTGACGAGATTTATTTGCGGAGACGTGGCGAGGGTATGGGAAGCAGGGTGATGAATGCGCTGTTTGAGGAGATGGCGGCTCGCGGCGTGGTCAAAATGTTTCTCGAGACGGAGACACACAATACTCGGGCGCGCGGCTTTTATGCCCGCAACGGATTTGCTGCAGACGACTCGATATGGATGTCTCGGGATATCTAACGTGGCGGATGAGCGGCTGGTCATATAGAGCGGAGACTTGACGATGCATTACGGATTCATTGGCTTGGGAAGCCTTGGCGGGAAACTGACCCAGCGCCTGATCGGCGCTGGATTCACAGTGACCGTCTTTGATCTCGATGTAGCGCAAATGGAACACATGGTGTCCGAGGGGGCGCATCGGGCAGCCAGCGCAGCGAGTTTGGCGGAGGCGGTTGATCATGTGATCACCTGTTTGCCTTCTCCCGAGATCTCAAGAGCCGTGCTTGGCGAGATATTGGGCGCTATGAGGCCGGGTGCGAGCCTGATCGAGATGTCGACCATCAGCCGCGAGGATGCGCTGCAATTTTCAGAGATGGCGGCCTCGGCAGGTGTTGGGTTTCTTGAATTACCCGTTACCGGTGGGGTCCATTTGGCGGCACGAGGTGAGCTCACCTTGTTGGCCGGAGGGCCCGAGGCGCTCCTGGATATCCATCGGCCTGCGCTGAATGTCATGGGGAATACCCTGTTTCATATGGGCGCTGTGGGTTCCGCATCGCTCATTAAAGTCATCACCAATATGCTGGCCTTCATTCACCTGCAGGCCTGTGGCGAGGCACTGATGTTGGCGGCAAGAGGTGGGCTGGATTTGGGGGATAGCTGGCGCGCGATTGCGGCGTCATCGGGCACATCGTTCGTGCACGAAACCGAGGGGCAACTGATCTTAAATGGCAGCTACGATATCGGGTTTACCATGGATTTGGCGCTTAAAGATCTGGGCTTTGCCAAGAAGTTTGGGGAGGCCTTGGGCGTTTCGCTCGATCTGGCGGGCGCCACACTAGCGCGTTTCGAAGAGGCCAAGGCGGCCTACGGGGGCAGCGCGCAATCGCCCATGATCGTCAAGCTTCTGGAAGATGCACTGGCTACACCGCTCCGCGCTTCAGGCTTCCCGGCCTCTCTTAACTGAATAAAGTTATTGGCAATTTTCTTATCGTAAACCCGGGTCTTTCCTACGATATGATCTGCCCTCGGTTGACTAAGGTAAGTGGGTAGATCAATGGGTTCACGCTTATTCAGATCGCTTATTTGGCTTGCGTGTGCGGTGTTCTCTGCGTGTTTGCAGGCCGCGCCTTATCAGGTGACGGTTCTGGCCACCAATATCGCTGACTATGGCGGGCTCGGTGAGTGGAGTTTTGCCGCCCTGTTTCAGAGTGAGCAGGATGCGGTTTTATTTGATACGGGCTTTAAACAGGACACGGTGCTCCATAATGTGCAGCACCTCAATGTCGACCTGTCTCAGGTCGAAAAGGTCGTACTCAGTCACTTTCACAGCGATCATACGGGTGGCCTGCTGATGCTCCGCGAGCATTTTCGCCCTGCAAACGAGACAGCCTTGAGCCGGGTTTATGTCGCGAAAGGATTTTTTGACCAGCGAGTAACCGCAGCGGGCGTGGAGGTGGGCCCCGGTGAGTTCGCCAGCGCGCTGGAGTTTAAGCAGGCAGCAGAAGCGCTGGGAATCCGCTTCTTTGAGATAGACAGCCCCACGAAAATAGCGCCCCAGCTATGGTTGACGGGGCCCGTCCCTCGCGTCGAGGAGCGCTACAACGGCCCCGCTGGGCTATTTATTAGTGAGGACGGGGAATTGGAGCCCGACATCATCAAGGATGATCAGTCACTGGGCTACCTCACCGACAAGGGCTGGTTAATGACCTCGGGGTGCGGGCATTCGGGTTTGATCAATACCGGCAAAGTGTTGCAGTCGATTAAAGACGCGCCGATTTATTCGATCCTCGGCGGTTTCCATTTGTGGCAGGCGGATAACGAGACACTGAATCGCACAGCAAGCTGGTTGGAAGAGCATGGCTTGGGGTTGATGATGGGGGGCCACTGCACTGGCATTGCCGCAGCGGAGACTATTGCCAATCAACTTAGCCTTCCCCGCTCTCATATTTCTCACGCGGCAATCGGCTCAGTGATTACGCCGGACTTGGCAATCATCCGCAGTTCAGTCGAATAGGCGTTCCCGTTACCGTTCGATAACGCAATCAGTCGCGGCGATCTGGTATGGTTTGCCGTCACAGCAGTTTTTGGGGTGTTTTTGTGATTGATATCAGTGAGTCCATAGAGGCCTGCGCCAATCATTACGGCGAACAGGCGGATGCCATGCGCAGCTATTTACTTGAGGGCCAGGCGGCGGCTCTGACGCTCCCCAACAGGGGGCCATTGAGATTCACCGAATCCGGCGCGCTGGCCGAGGATATTCGAGCTGCGTATTCAGAATACGGGTTTTATATTTTTGAGAACGTGTTGAGCGCTGAAGAGCTCGACGACATCAAGTCCGATCTCGATGCCATGCGTGCACGATTTCCCACCGGGCCGGAGAGTCAGGTGAATGCGGCCGGGGAGCCCGCTCTGGGTGCGGATGCCAAAGCCTTGACGCTGGTATGGTCAAAGCCGCTGGGCGACCCCCTGGGTGGCACCGAGTTGGCCAATGGTCGTCATCAAGTCAAAATGTTTGAACCAGAAGCCGGTGCAGAGGCACCACCGGCGGCACCTTTTATTTTGTTGGGCTCCCTGCAGTTCTCCGAGGCCTGCTTGCGAACCTACGCACACCCCGAACTACTCAAAGTGACCGAATCGATTAATGGCCCAGACTTCGCGCCGTTTAATGAGGCGCTATTTATTAAAGAGCCTGGCATCGGTGCGGCGGTATCCTGGCATCAGGACGGTGTCACCCATTGGGACAGCCCTGATTTTGACGAGGACATTCATGGATTCAACTTCATGGCTCAGGTGTATGGCAGCACGGCCGTGAACGGCGTGTGGGTGCTGCCGGGTACGCACAAACAAGGAAAACTGGATATCAAAGCGCTGGTCGCCGAATCGGGCAGTGAGCGCCTCGAAGGGGCTGTCCCGATCGTATGCAACCCCGGCGACGTGGTGATCTGCAATCGCCAGCTTTTGCATGGTTCGTTCCCCAATTGCGGCTTTGAACCGCGAATTACGGTGAACTTCGGTTTTCATAAGCGCGCGTCGGTCTTGGGCGTGATGGGGGGTGGTATCCACAGTGACGCGCAGGTTTTTGACGAGGCCATCGTTGCGCGCCGATCACGGGCCATCGCCTACGCAATCGAGGCCCGCAAGCAGCGGTTTCCCGCTGAGACGCCCTACGAGTATCAACCGCTTTCGGCGGCGGCTAACGACTATCAGTGGAATGACGCGGCGCGGGTGGACCTCAAGGACTACAACCTCGACGACCTCAGCATTTGAATTGCCGAGTGAAAGTCGCCGGGCCGCAGTCGTTAGTCATTCATTCAGTCGTCAGCGGTTCAAAAGTTCGGCCATGATGGCGTTGAATTGCGCGGGGTCTTCCTGCATCACAAAGTGGCCGACACCTGACATCAGTGTCGCCTCGAAAGAGGCGGTAAGTGCCTGCCCCGCGAGCGTATTGGTCGGGCGATAGTCTGAGTTGATCAGGCGAATGGGCACGTCGATGTCCGCCATCGTCTTTTCGACATCTTCGTCAAACCAACGGGCGAAGCCCTCAAACGCGCCGATTCCCGCTGCAGGTGGCGCGGTACTCATATCGCGGGCAATCTGGTCAATCAGTGCTGGCTCTGATGTGGGCAGGAAAAAACTGCTGCGCACCAGGCCTTCCACAGTGCCGGAAAAATCAGCCGCCATGGCGGCGAGCATGCCAGCAAGTTGCTCATCGGCGTAACGCAGCGACACATCGCTCAGGGTGTCGGCACCAATGACCATTTTGACGCGCCCCTTAAGAAGCCTTGCGGCCTCGAGCGCCACCGGTCCACCCATTGAGTGTCCGACCAGAATGATGTCTTTCAGTTGCAGCGCATCGGCCACCGCGGCGACATCTGCACCAAAATTGGCCATCGACCAGGTTTCGCGATTTATCCCCGAGTCGCCGTGCCCGGCGAGGTCAATGGCAACCACTTGATGCGTTGCGGCAAAGAAGCGCAATTGCGCTGACCAGTAGCTGCGATCGCAGTTCCAACCATGAATGAAAACCAGCGCCGGTGAACCACTGCCCCCAGACTCGTAGTGGATTTGGACGCCGTCTTTAGCCTGTGTAACACCATGCGTCAGGCGTTCGTCGGCCTGCGCGGCCGCTCCCGCAAACAGACTCGCGATGAGCAAACATCGCGTCAATCTATGAACGACGTTGGCGGCTAAAAAAAATGTCGCTTGCATCGGGTGCCACTGCCTCGTCGTTTTTAATCTCGTGCCTATGTTGCAAGTATTATGCCTCACATCCAAATGGCCGCATGTGTGGATTGCGTGTTACCCACGGGCCCGGTAATGCCGCGAGGACAAACCGCTGAACGGCTCTTTTCCCCGGACTTTGACGTAGACTGTCTCTGTCTAAAAATTGACTGCGCCTCATGAATCACGTGCTGAACAGCGACAGGCCCGACAAGGTTGCTTTGATCGAGGGTGACAAACCCTTCACCTACGCACAGCTCGAGAGCCGCATTGGGCAGTTTGCCACCGGACTCCTCGCCGGCCGCGGCGATCTTGAGGAGGCGCGTGTTGCCTTTCTCATTCCCGCCGGTGTCGATTACGTGACGGCACTCCATGGGGTATGGCGAGCAGGCGGTCTTGCGATCCCCCTCAATGTAGCCGCGGCAGAATCGGAATGGGAGCACTGCCTGAGCAGCGCGGGAGTGACACAGGTCATTGCCGATGAGCAGACCCTAGCCCGTATCGAAGGTTTGTGCGATCGCCTGTCTATTCCAATCGCTACAGTCAGCAACACCTTGACGGACAGTGTGTCGCCCTTGCCGGAGCTCTCTCCAACGCGACGGGCGATGATTGTCTTCACCAGCGGGACCACCAGCAAGCCCAAGGGGGCGGTGACGACCCACGGCAACATCGCCGCACAAATCGAGACGCTGATCACCGCCTGGGAATGGCAGGCAGAGGATGTCATACCGTTGTTTCTGCCTATGCATCATGTGCATGGAATCATCAACGTACTGAGCTGCGCGCTGCGGGCAGGGGCCACGGTGCACGCCATGCCCAAACTCGATGTCCCTGCACTCTGCGCGCAGGTCGCTGCGGACACCTTCAGCGTGTTCATGGCAGTCCCAACCATCTACGTGAAGCTCATCGATCATCTCGAGACGCTCGAGGACGAGGAAGTGGAGGGGATCTGCGAGGGTTTTGCCAATATGCGACTCAACGTGTCGGGCTCCGCCGCCTGCCCAGTGGAGGTGTTTGAGGAGTGGCGAGATCTCACCGGGCAGATACTCCTAGAGCGCTACGGCATGACAGAAATCGGCATGGCGCTCTCGAACCCCTATCGCGGTGAGCGGCGACCGGGTTATGTGGGACAGCCGTTACCCGATGTCCAAGTGCGGCTGGTCGATGAGGAGGGCGGTATCGTCACCGGGGAGGGCACGTCTGGCGAGATTCGGGTTCAAAGCCCGACCGTCTTCTTAGAGTACTGGGGTAATGCGGGGGCCACAGAGGCCAGCTTCGCCGATGGGTGGTTCTGTACCGGCGACATTGCGGTGATCGAGGACGGCTACTACCGGATCATGGGTCGCTCCTCTGTCGATATCATCAAGTCGGGGGGCTACAAACTGTCGGCCCTCGAAATTGAAAACAAACTGCTCGCGCATCCGCAGATCGCCGAAGTGGCGGTCGTGGGTATCGAGGATCGTACCTGGGGAGAAGCCGTCGCAGCGGTGGTGGCCCTGAAGGGTGACGGTGATATGACGTTGGACGCCCTGAAAAGCTGGTGTGATGGCAAGCTGTCGCCATATAAAGTGCCTAAACAGCTTCAGGTGGTGGACGCACTACCGCGCAATGCGATGGGGAAGGTGGTGAAACCCTCTCTCAAGCCACTATTTGAGTGACTTAACCTCAAGCTGCGATAACGTTTTCCGCGCTTAAGCGCTGGGACTGAGTGCCGGCTCCTCGTTTGGCACTGTCATGACCAAGCAGTGGCTCCCGTTTGGTTATGTCACGGATCGGCGTTGGTTGCCGATGATGTCTCTGCTCGGGAGAGGAGGTAATAGGTGAGCGTTGAAAGCAGCAAGGCGGGGAAGACCTCGTGAAGGTCCTGCCGCAACCCCGCGGCAATCCAGACGATCAATGCAGAGATGCCAACCGCCATTGACCAGAGCACGGTGCGAGCCGAGCCGAGCTGCCAGTAAAGCCCGAATACCACTGCGGGGAAAAAGCAGACCGCGTAAAGACTGCCCGAGAAGATCGTGATCTCGACAATGTCGCCTGGCGGGTTGAGCGCCAGCAGTGCGGCGACAATCGAGAAGCCAATGACAGCGGTGCGGGTCCAGAGGAGTTCGCGGGATGAGGGACTGAAGGGCGCCACGATATTTTTGTAGAGCGTGGAGGCGGCGACCAGCAGCACGCTGTCCATCGACGACATCGCGGCCGCCAATATCGAGACGATCAGAAAGTCTGTCGCCCACAATGGGAACACCGAAGCATCGTTTACTAGCGAGGGAACGATCAGATCGGTATCGGTGACGTCTGTCAAAATGAGATGTGCATAGATCCCCACGGGGAACAGACACCCCAGCACAATAGCCAGACCGATGGTGGCGATCCACTTGCCGCGAAGCACCTCAGCCTCGTCTTTTAGCGCATAAAAGCGCGATAACTGTCGCGGGTCGGCCAGTAGTTTGAGCGCACCGGAGAGGGAGACTCCCAGCAACACGGCGAAGGGGATACCTCCGTTCAGCTCAAACAGAAACTGTTTATCCGGTAACGCAGTCAATGTCGAAATCGATGTGACGCCGCCGGCGGCGCGGGTCACAAAATAAAAAATGACTATGCTGCCGAGCAGCATCAACATGCCTTGCAGCACGTCGGTTCTTACCACCGAGACAAAGCCACCCACGGAGGTGTAGAGCACCACGATCAGCAGGGTCAGCCCCACGCCCGCCTCGTAAGGCACGTCGAGGAACACCTGAAAAAGATGCCCCGCGCCCTTAAAAATAGCGAGCAAGTACAGCAGGCTCGCAAAAACGATCACTAGGGCCGAGGTTTGCAGCAGCGGATGCCGACCCTGCTGATCTGAGCTGGCGATGTACCGGCTACCCAGAAAGTCTGGAATGGTCAGCGCATCCCATTGTGAAGCGAAGCGGCGGAGCGGTGGCCCGATCCAGCGCCAAGAAATCCAGCTGAACACCACAAGCAGGATCGCCATCGTGAACCACGCCACACCGTAGTCATAGGCTTTGCCAGCGTGCCCGATGTAGGTATTGGTCGAGGCAAAGGTCGCGAAGAAGGAGATGCCCACCACGATGCCGCTCATTTCGCGATTGCCCACGTAATAGCCCGCCATGCCGCGGCTGGCTTGGCTGCCGAGGTAGGCGTTGTAGAAGAGCATGCCCGTGTACCCGACCAAGAGCGTCAGTGCGAGCCAGTGCTGTGCCATCCAGTTCATTCGGTTTAGCTCACCGGTATTTGAGTGATGAGGTAGTGCAGTATCGCAAAGTGTCTTTGAATTGCGAGACAGCGATGTGGCGGAGTGAAGAGTTTGCCGTCATACGTCCTTAGAAAGCGAGAGACAAAGTGACGTCCACCGCTGATTGATCAGGTACGTCATAACGTGTTGTTCATGGTGTATTACTCCTGAGCGGGCAATCAGTAAAATTTTTTAGCAATCCGCGTTATGATCGCGATGCGCAGCGATTGGATACGGGTGAGCACAGTGGCAAAAAAAGTAGCTAAACCGACGCGCCTGCCGACCCGAAAACCCGGCATCGAGCGGTACAACCGCATTATCGAAGCGGCACAGGCGCTGATTCTTGAAGCTGGCTCTTTGCAGGGCATTACACTCGATGCAGTTGCCAAGCGCGCCGACGTGCCGCGCGTGTCACTCTACTATTTCTTCGATTCGATTGAGTCGCTGATGGATGCGCTTTATCAGCGAGGTGTGCAGAAGATGGTCGCCGAGCTACCGCAGGCGCCAAAGGCGGCGGATTGGCGCGACATGATGCTGCTGTATATCGACGGAGTGCGCGATTTTTATCTGAATAACAAAGCCCTGATGATCCTCGCGCTACTGCCCGTGTCGTTTGTCTCGGTAAATCAGACCAACCGCGAGTTTGGCCAGGCCTTATTCCAGTTGCTCCATTCGCAGGGTCTGGTGCCGAAAAGCCAACAGGTAATGAGAGCATGCGAGATGGCCTCCGAACTGGCTGATCTCGTGTGGCGTAAATCGCTGATAGAGAAGGGCACGTTGACCCCAACCTTTACCCGAGAGGTGAAGCGGGTGGTGATTTCTTATCTGGAGGCGGTCTTGTCTGACTAAGGGCTCTTGTCAGCCAAGGCTTCTCTTTGCGTGCTCGGGCAGCATTTTTTCCCGAAACAGAAAAATACCGACAAAGCTCGTCACAAAGATGCCCCAATACATGATCAACTCGTCAACTGAGGCGCCGCTCGCATAGCTCCCATAGATCACAAAGGGCGAAAATACGCAGATGAGTATGCACAGCTTTTGAATTCGGTTCATGGTCGCCCCTTTTAATCTTGTTTTCTGCCTGTCGTCACTATCGATTTACACCTTTCGGTCCATCGCTGCGCGGGTCATGTCTGGATGGCACACCAGCCGTAGCTAATCTCATATGTAAAACATGCCGGCGCGTTGAGAAGATTAAAGGCAACGAGTCCAAAGATCTGTCGTTTTTTGCGCGGTCCGATAGTGAAATCACGAGGCGTTAGCGACTAAGCTTGTTGTTACCGCAATAAAAATTTGGGAGAAACAGTGGTGGCAAGGACACTATCGAGGCGGTTCGTTTTACAGGCTCTTGCGGCAGGTGTCGCAGGGGCCAGTCACGCGCTGAGCTTGGCCAGTGCTGCACGATCCATGCCTGTCAGCAAGGCACAAGGCGCTTTCATCATACATAACGATTTACCCTGGGCGCTCGAGACGCGGCGCAGTCAGTTTGGATTTGGTCCCATCACCCCCGCCTCCCATTTATTTGTTCGCAATAATTTACCCATGCCACCGGCGTTCGTGACTGATCAGGGGGATGGTTGGTCCTTCGATGTGAGCGGTTGTGCGCAAGAGGGCTCGCTGACGCTGGCTGACCTGAAAAGAATGAAGAGCCGGACCGTCGCCACGGTGCTGCAGTGTTCGGGCAACGGCAGAGACTTTTTCCCCCATGACCCCTCTGGTTCCCAATGGGGCGTGGGCGCAGCGGGCTGCGTGCTCTGGACTGGCGTGTCTGTGGCCGACATCTTCGAGCAGTTTGGAGGGGTGAAGTCGGGTCTTTCCTATTTGACGGCGACCGGTGGTGAAGAGCTACCTGAAGGGGTTGATCAAGACTCGGTTGTGGTGGAGCGCTCGGTGCCGATTGAGAAGGGTCTGAAGGACTGCCTGTTGGTGTGGGAAATGAACGGCGCGCCGTTGCCTGTGATTCACGGCGGGCCAGTACGATTGATTGTGCCGGGCTACTTCGGCGTCAATAACGTCAAGTGGGTGCGGCGATTGGCCGCCACCGCAGCTGAGTCTGGCGCAAAGATTCAGCAGTCGGGCTACCGCATGCGCGCCGAGGGGTTGGTTGGGGGGCCGGAGCATCCCTCGATGTGGCGGATGCCGGTCAAATCCTGGCTCAACGGACCAGGTGCTGACGACGCTCCGGTGCTAGCTGGCCTCAACACCCTGTATGGCGTGGCTTTCTCGGGTGAGCGCGGTGTCGAAGCCGTCGAGGTCTCTGCTAACGATGGTGCTACCTGGCAACAGGCCGAGTGGGTGGGCCCTGATTTGGGTCCTAATGCCTGGCGCACCTTTCAGTTCGCAGCCAACATACCGGTAGGCGAGCACCGTTTTGTGACCCGCGCTACCGATACTCAGGGTGATCAGCAGCCAAAGTTAGCCGTACACAACCATCGCGGCTATGGCCATACCGGATGGCAGGATCACGCGTTGCGCGTGCACGCTGTGGCGGAGTTACCTCAGGCTGAGATCAAGGTAGCTCCGGAGGGTAGTGATGCTAGCCCGGAGACCGTCAGCGTATCGATGGCGGCCTTGGCGCTGTCTGACAAAGCGCTTGAGGGCAAGCAGTTGTTTCTGCAGCAGGCACAACCGGGGTGCGGCGTGTGCCACAGCCTCGCCGACGCAAACGCGAGAGGAGTCGTTGGGCCCAACCTCAATGCGCTCGGGCCGAGCCTTGCACAGGTACAAAGTGCAGTTTCCCAGGGCGTCGGAGCGATGCCAGCCTACGGAGCACAATTGAGTCAAAGCGAGATAGAAGCGCTGGCCGCTTATGTCGTGGAGGCGACTCGCTGAGTGAGGCATGGGCCCTCAGAGAGCAGGGCACAGAAAAGTGGCAAAAGGTGACACGCTAAGAAAAAAGCCTGCCTGTTTCTCCTGTATCGCCAAAAAAAGCCGCCTTAGGCTGGTCATCCTTACGAATTTGTGTAACTTTAGTTGACTAACGGTTTCTCCTTCAAAGCTGGGCAGCAGTGTCTGTGCCGGGTAGGGAGGTTTAGAGACTGACTTTCAAGTGATTTTTGGAAAGCAGATATGAAAATGAAGTCAAAGTCGACCCGCAGCCTCGGGCTCTCAGCCGCCCTGTTGGTGGCATCGGCCGGGGTGCAGGCCTATGAGGTAGATCGCACACACCTGCCGCTTGCCGAGCCTGACCCACCCAAATTCAAGGAACTGGACGTGCGCAACGTCGAGGCGCCACCCTTGTTCAGGGTTGAGGCGCCCGAGGGTGCGCCCAACGTCATCATCGTTTTGATTGACGACGTCGGTTTTGGTGCGACCACCCCGTTTGGTGGCCCAATCAATACACCCACGCTGGATCGACTGGCTGAAGGCGGTCTGCGCTATAACAATTTCCACACCACCGCCTTGTGTTCACCCACACGTAATGCGTTGAAGACTGGGCGCAATCATCACACCACGAATACCGGCTCCATCATGGAGACCGCAACGGCTTTTCCGGGTAACACCGGGCAAATCCCCAACCGGGTTGCGCCGCTGGCAGAAATGATGCGGCTCAATGGCTACAGCACCGGTGCATTCGGCAAGTGGCACGAGACCGCAGCTTGGGAGACCAGTGTTTCAGGCCCATTTGATCGCTGGCCAACGCACTCTGGTTTCGACAAGTTTTATGGCTTTATCGGAGGAGAGACCGACCAGTGGTATCCGCTGATCTATGATGGTGTGACCCGCGTGAATCCGCCGCACGTGAAGGGTTATCACTTTACTGATGATATGACCGATCAGGCGATTGGTTGGATGAAGGCGCAGCAGTCGATGACGCCTGACAAGCCTTTCTTTATGTACTTTGCAACAGGAGCGGTGCACGCGCCGCATCATGTCCCCAAGGAGTGGGCTGACAAGTACAAGGGCAAGTTTGACAAGGGCTGGGACGAGATTCGTACCGAGACGGTTGCCAACCAAAAAGAGATGGGCATTATCCCCGAGAGCACCGCGTTGGCAGATCGCCCTGAGGATCTCAGCGCTTGGGCCGATCTCCCCGAGGATCACCGCAAGCTGTTTGCGCGACAGGCAGAAGTGTTCGCCGGATTTATGGAGCACACCGACGTGAACGTGGGGCGGCTCGTGGATGCGGTGGAGGATATCGGTGAGTTGGATAACACCCTGATCATCTACATCGCCGGCGACAACGGCACCAGCGCAGAAGGCGGCTTTATAGGCATGTATAACGAGATGACCTACTTCAACCAAGTGGTTGAAAAGGTCGAGGATCTGTTGCCGCGGCTGGATGAGTGGGGCGGTGAGTACACCTTCCCTCACATGTCGGCCGGCTGGGCCGTGGCGTTTGATGCGCCCTTTAAGTGGACAAAGCAGGTGGCCTCAGACTTTGGTGGTACCCGCAACGGCATGGTGATTCACTGGCCAGATGCCATTGAAGGCAAGGGCGAGATCCGTAGTCAGTTCTCCCACGTGGTTGATATTGC
>CAXPKH010000163.1:0-3333 GCA_964217615.1 Luminiphilus sp. | reverse complement strand
GTTGCTCGGAAGCTGACGGACAAGGTGTCGATGTGTAATTACCGCGCCAACAGGCTGGTCTGTAATGCGGCAGATACGGCCATGCAATTTCATGGTGGCCTGGGCTACTCGCGCCACAAGCCTTTCGAGCATATCTACCGGCATCACCGGCGCTACCGTATTACGGAGGGCGCCGAAGAGATACAGCTAAGAAAAATTGCTGGGGTCCTATACGGGTTTGTCTCTTGATGTCGAGGACGCTGCCTCCTTCCAAGAGAATCAGACGCCGGTATCTTCAGCAATGCGAATCACTGGAGGTTCGGCCAGTAAATCGACCAGTTGATTGAGCACGCCAGTCTCGGTTCGCCAGTCCAGGTAACGCTGATAATGCTCCGCGCTATCCCAGTACTCGATAAATACCAGCGCCTCCCCGTCTCCCTCCTCATAAACCCGAAGACCCTGACAGCCGTCAAATGCGCGTGTGTCCGGCAAAATCTCGCTGAGGAATTCTAAAATAGGCCCGCATCCGCCGGGCCCAGGCTTAAGGTCTACCCATACCATCGTCATAACGCTTTCCCTCGAGCTAGTCCGAAAAAAGTTGGATCGCCGCTGGTTCTCCCGTTTGGATCAGCAAGGCGCGCTTGCGCAAAAACCGGGTGAGCCCGGCGGGCCCCATGCGCGACCCGCCCATACCCGAAAAACGAAAGCTGTTTTTTTCCACGTCGTTGACGATGCCGGTCAAGGAGGCGTCGTTGATACTGATGGCACCGACCTGCAGACGCTCTGCGACGGCTTTCGCGGCATCAGCGTCGGCAGAGAACACTGCCGCGGAGAGCCCAAATGTCGAATCGTTGGCAAGCACGACGGCTTCTTCTAGATCGCCATAAATGACAACGGGAATCACAGGGCCAAACGTCTCTTCCTGCATGATCAGCATGTCGTGATTGACGTTAGTGAGGAGCGTCGGGGGATACCAGATGCCCCCCGCCTGCACGGGCTCGCCGCCCAGCAAACAGGTCGCACCCTTCGCCAGCGCGTCATCGACCTGCGCCTGAATCGTCTCCACCTGTCGCTCAAAAATCAGCGGCGCGATATCGCCGGCACCGTCTTCGGTACAGGTTAAAGACAGCACCTTGAGCTGCGCGAGGAGCTCTTCGGTAAAAGGCTCAGCAATGCTCTCGTGGCAATAAATACGCTCGAGGGACTGACAGGCCTGTCCCGTCATGCCGATCGCACTGCGAATAATGGCGCGGGCGGCGAGGGGAATGTCGGCATCGGGTAAGACGATAGCAGGGTCCTTGCCGCCTAGCTCGAGAAACGCCGGAATAAAGCAAGCCGCTGCTTGCTGACTGACCTGCCGGCCGGTTTTTACGCTACCCGTAAAACAAACGGCATCCACATGCTCGATCATCGCCTTTCCGGTTTCAGGGCCTCCCGTGACAATGCGTAGCACCGCCGTCAATTCGGGTACTGTGTCGAGTGCGCGCTGCAATGGCCCGATAAATCGTGGCGTGACCTCAGAGGGCTTCAGCAATACCGAGCAGCCCGCAGAGAGTGCCGCGAGGCTGTCGATCATGGCGAGCAGCAGTGGCACGTTCCAGGGACTGATCACCGCGACAACCTGATAGGGAATTAGCCGGTGCTGATAATGGACGGCGGGGACCTGACCAGACTGACCCGCCCCCGCCAGTTCATCAAGAATGGGCCCTGCGCGCTCGGCCCACATGCGAATCAGCTCAACGGACTTAATCGCCTCAAACTGAGCGAAGGTGGATCGGCCGGTGTCAATTGAGAGCGCCTGCCCCAGCGGGCCGACCTCGGCCATCACCGCGTCAGCAAACCGGTTTAGGCACGCCGCGCGGCCTGATGCACCCATCGCGACCCACTGGGCCTGCTCTGCACGCAAGGCGATGGTGATCGATGCGATGTCCTCAGGCGAGGTGATGGGAATCTCGTGATCCCACTCCCCAGTTCGCGGGTTGCGGACCGGCAGCATCGACGCCGTCATGTCAGCTGGCTTCCTGCAGCGGCACGTCACCGAAATGTTTGGGTAAGCCTGCCGCCGCGGTAAAGCCGAACCACTCTTCCTCTGGCAATAGTTTGGCGACCTCCTGCCGCACAGTCAGCAACGCCTTTAGATCAATCCCCGTGTCGTAGCCCATCGACTCGAGCATGAACACCAGATCTTCGGTCACAATGTTACCGCTGGCCCCGGGCGCAAACGGGCAACCGCCCAAGCCACCGAGGGAACTGTCCAGTGTGGTGATGCCCAGCTCGACAGCGCGCAATGCATTGGCAAGACCCTGGCCACGCGTATTGTGCAGGTGCACGCCGGTGAGATGGGACTCGCCGCAGCGTTGCCAGATGCCCGTTACCAAGCGTTCCAGCTGGGCCGGATTACCCATGCCGGTGGTATCAGATAAACCCACTTCGGCGACACCCAGCCCCAACACACGCTCCGCCATATCAATGACGAAGGATTCTTCTACGGCGCCTTCAATCGTGCAGCCAAACGCCGTCGACAGGCCCACCTCGAAGTCGGGGCGGTCTGCTTCCGGCACCTGATCGACCAGCGCCTGACAGGCCGCGATCTCCTCGAGCATCTGCGCGTGATCACGCCGCACATTTTTGATGCTGTGGGTCTCACTCAGAGACAGGGGAATCGAAATTTTGTGGGCACCGGCCTCCACCGCTGCCTCACAGCCGCGCAGGTTGGGCACCAGCACCGCAATCACCAAATCTTTGTGACGGAGCGCGCCTTTGACCACGGCCGCCGTATCGGCCATCTGCGGCAACAGCTTTGGAGAGACAAAGGAGCCGACTTCGATCTCTCTGACACCCGCGCCATACTCTGCTTCGATCCATGCGAGCTTTCCCTCCGTCGAGAGGATTGTCTCAACGCTCTGCAGACCATCGCGGGGTCCGACCTCGCTAATCGTAATCTGTGTCATCACGCTTCCCTTATTGACGGGTGTCGAGTATTGACGGGTGTCGAGGTGGCTCACTCGCCGACTCGCACCACCACCTTGCCATGATTACGCCCGCGCATCAGATCGCAAAAGGCGTCGGGGGCGGCGGCGAGTCCGTCGTGTATTTCTTCATTAGCGACCAGTTCGCCAGCCTCGGCGAGAGGCACAAATTCCTGCTCGAAGGCCGCGCGCTGTGATTCGTAGTCATACACCACCAGCCCGGTTACCGTCGCGCGCTTGGTAATCCATAAACCGGGGTGTGGACCCGTCGTCTTGTGATCGCCGTTGTAATCCTTGATCAAGCCACACAACACCACACGACCACCAACCGACAGTTGCTGCGCCACCGTGGTCAGAGTGGGGTCTCCCACCAGATCAAAATAAA
>CAXPKH010000162.1:0-31972 GCA_964217615.1 Luminiphilus sp. | reverse complement strand
GCTCAGTACGTCCAATATTTTGCTGGGAGGCCCCACGGGCTCGGGCAAAACCTTGCTTGCCGAAACGCTAGCGAGATTGTTGGATGTGCCCTTTACTATTGCCGACGCCACCACGCTGACCGAGGCGGGCTACGTCGGAGAAGACGTCGAAAATATTATCCAAAAGCTGCTCCAGAAGTGCGACTACGATGTCGATCGCGCCCAGATGGGGATCGTTTATATCGATGAAATCGATAAGATTTCCAGAAAATCAGATAACCCCTCGATCACACGGGATGTGTCAGGAGAGGGCGTACAGCAGGCCCTCCTAAAATTGATTGAGGGCACGGTGGCATCAGTGCCACCTCAAGGCGGACGCAAGCACCCTCAGCAGGAGTTTCTGCAGGTTGATACGAGCAACATTCTGTTTATCTGCGGAGGCGCGTTTGCCGGCCTCGATAAGGTGATTCGGAACCGCTCTGAGAAAGGCGGCATTGGTTTCGGAGCAGAAGTCAAAAGCAAGAACGAAACCCGCAATTTTGGAGAGACCCTGTCGGATCTTCAGCCGGAGGATTTGGTGCAGTATGGGCTAATCCCTGAGTTCGTCGGAAGATTACCCATTATTGCGACGCTCGAAGAACTGGATGCGCCCGCACTGATTCGGATATTGACCGAGCCCAAAAACGCACTGACCAAGCAGTACGCGAAAATGTTCGATATGGAAGGTGTCGAGATTGATTTTCGGGAGGATGGTCTCCGAGCGGTGGCGGAAAGGGCGATGGAGCGAAAGACCGGTGCCCGCGGCCTAAGGTCTATTCTCGAGGGAATCCTGCTGGAATCCATGTACAGCATTCCGTCGACCCCCGATGTCGCGAAGATCGTTATTGACGAATCCGTCGTTAAAGGTGACTCCGAACCCTTGCTGGTCTACGAGAGTTCAACCCCGGCCGTTGCGGGCGCCGAGGATTAATCTCAGCTCCCAAGCGCTTACCCACTTTTCGTCCATTGCGCCCTGTGGTTAATCCGGAGCTTTGATATCCGGGTATCATAACTGTGCGTGGGCAAGATGGTGGGCCGGGGCCTTTAAAATTGCCAAGTTGACCCCATATCCCCGTAACAGACGGAGGACTATATGACGGACCAAGACCACCAATTGCCGCTATTGCCACTGCGGGACGTAGTCGTTTATCCCCATATGGTGTTGCCCTTGTTTGTTGGTCGCGAGCGCTCCATAGAGGCGCTTGAGCACGCGATGCTCGACAATAAGCAGGTATTACTGGTCGCACAGCGGAATGCCTCTGACGATCAACCGGGCGCAGACGATCTCTACCAGGTGGGCACCGTATCCAATATCTTGCAGCTCCTTAAGCTGCCCGACGGAACGATCAAAGTGCTCGTCGAGGGCAGCTATCGCGCGGCGGTTCTTGCTGTGGATGAAGAGGACGAGTTTGCGGTGGCCTCAGTGCGAGAGATCGAGTCCGAATCGCTAGCGAGTAAGGACGGAACAGCGCTGGTCCGAGCGACAGTCGAGCAGTTTGAAAAATATGTGAGTTTGAGCAAAAAAGTGCCCGCGGAGGTTCTCACATCGCTCTCGGGGATTGATGAGCCGGGTAGGTTAGCTGACACCATTTCAGCCCATATGAGTGTAGATCTCGAAGAAAAGCAACGCATATTGGAAATTGCCGATATCCGCGCGCGACTAGAACATCTCCAGTCTTTAATGGACGCCGAAATAGACCTCTTTCAAGTAGAAAAAAGGATTCGCGGACGAGTCAAAAAACAAATGGAGAAAAGCCAGCGCGAGTATTACCTGAATGAGCAAATGAAGGCGATTCAGAAAGAACTGGGCGAAATGGACGATGCGCCCAACGAAATCGATGGCCTGCAGAATAAAATTACAGAGGCTCGGATGTCTCAGGAAGCATTGGATAAGGCCAATGCGGAGCTGAGCAAGCTAAAGATGATGTCACCTATGTCGGCAGAGGCTTCTGTGGTGAGAGGCTACCTCGATTGGATGGTTTCCATCCCCTGGTTCAAGCGCAGCAAAGTCCGCCATGACCTCAGCCGGGCGCAGCAGGTGCTGGATGAGGATCACTATGGCCTAGAGGAGGTTAAGGAGCGGATTCTTGAGTATCTGGCTGTGCAGAAACGCGTCAAGAAGCTCAAGGGGCCCGTATTGTGTCTAGTGGGCCCGCCCGGGGTCGGGAAAACCTCTCTGGGAGAGTCTATTGCACGCTCAACGAATAGGAAGTTTATTCGCATGGCGCTCGGCGGCGTTCGAGACGAGGCGGAGATTCGTGGTCACCGGAGAACCTACATTGGCTCAATGCCCGGTAAGTTGCTCCAGAAAATGGCGAAGGCGGGGGTCCGCAACCCGCTGTTTCTGTTAGACGAAATCGACAAAATGGGTATGGATCATCGTGGAGACCCTGCCTCGGCGATGCTGGAGGTCCTGGACCCCGAGCAAAATCATGCCTTCAATGATCATTACCTCGAAGTTGACTACGATTTATCGGATGTGATGTTTATCTGCACCTCCAACACCATGAATATACCGGGCCCTTTGCTCGATCGAATGGAGGTCATTCGGATTCCGGGCTACACCGAGGACGAAAAGCTCAACATCGCCCAGCGGTATCTTATTCCCAAGCAAACCAAACTGAATGGCTTAAAAGTCGACGAGATCTCGCTTTCCGAGGCCGCGTGTCTGGATATTATCCGCTATTACACGCGTGAGGCGGGTGTCCGCGCGCTCGAGCGACAAATAGCCAAGGTTTGCAGGAAAATGGTAAAGGCTTTTGCCCTCAAAGAGCGCTCACCGGGGCAAGAAATTACGCCCGAAATGCTTCCAGACGTTCTGGGAGTGAGAAAATTCAACTTCGGTACCGCTGAAAAAGAAAACAAGGTGGGACAAGTAACTGGCCTAGCATGGACGTCCGTGGGCGGCGAATTACTCACCATCGAGGTGGCATCAACGCTCGGAAAAGGCCGCTTGGTCAAGACCGGCTCGTTGGGCGATGTTATGCGGGAGTCCATACAAGCGGCTATGACGGTCGTCAGAGCCAAATCCCAGTCCTTGGGTATTGCCGCTGCGCTCCATGACTCCCGAGATGTTCATATACATGTGCCTGAGGGCGCCACCCCTAAAGATGGTCCCAGCGCAGGGATCGCCATGTGTACCGCCCTCGTCAGCAGTTACACCAACATTCCGGTGCGCTCGGACGTCGCGATGACAGGCGAGATTACCCTCAGGGGTGAGGTGCTTCCGATTGGCGGCTTGAAGGAAAAACTACTGGCGGCAAGACGCGGTGGAATAGAAACCGTGATAATCCCTCATGAGAATGAGCGAGATCTGCAAGAGGTGCCCGATAACATCAAGGAGAATCTGGAAATCCGTCCGGTGAAGTGGATCGACGAGGTGCTCTCGATCGCGCTCGAGCGATCGCCGGAGCCGCTGTCGGATGACGAATACATGAAGGAACTCTCCTCAATTTCGGCGCCCGAGGATGCAGGAGAAGATACAAATGAGTCGAAACGTCCCAGATCCCACTGATTTTGCGGCCACACGCGTTGACCCTCAACAATCTGAGGAGTAGGCTACCAAAGGTGCTATGGCAGGTGCCACGCAATTTAGCTCAATAGACTCGAGGGGTATAACGTGAACAAAAATGACTTGATTGATGCCATTGCCGCAGATGCGGATCTCTCTAAGGCCTCTGCTGGCCGCGCACTCGACGCGGCGATCGGTGCGATTACCGGTGCCCTTTCCAAGGGTGGCAGTGTGTCACTGGTTGGCTTCGGCACGTTTTCAGTGAAAGCGCGTGCAGCGCGGCAAGGCCGCAACCCACGTACGGGTGAAACCATCCAGATCGCAGCATCGAATACGCCAGGCTTCAAAGCAGGTAAGGCGTTGAAGGACGCCGTTAACAAGTAATTCAAACCCACTTTGCCGCCGCACTAGGAGCGGCGAACCCGAGAAGGCGCCACAGTGCGCCTTCTTTACGTAATAGGTCAAAATTCGTGACTGCCAAGCCTCAGCCGTCTGATAAGCACCGATCAGTCATTCTCGGAGAAATGAACCCCCATGCTTCAGTCCATGCGTCAGGGTGCTCAGAGCGCCACCGCCAAAGTTATTATTGGTTTGATCGTACTGTCTTTCGCCGCCTTCGGACTTGAGACGCTATTACCCGGGGGGACCGGTACCTCGGTCGCAGAGGTTAACGGCGAAGAAATAACGCCCTTTGCACTGCAGGAGGCAGTCACGCAGCAAAAGCGGCAGCTTGTTAGCATTTTGGGCGAAGATATCGATCCCGCGATGTTGGATGATGAGAGACTCCAGCCTCGAGCGCTGGAATCACTCATTCAACGTGCTCTGCTGTTACAGAAAGCGCTTGAGCTCAATCTTGTCGCATCGGACGCTCAAATTGGAAAATCTATCACGGCCATTGACGCCTTCCAGCTGAACGGTAGCTTTTCCCCCGAGGCTTATAAAAGTGTGCTCGCGAACGCCGGATACACTCCTGAACGCTTCAGACGGTTACAGGCAGAAGATATTCTGCTGACGCAACTGCAAACTGGTGTCAGCGAGAGCGAATTCGTGACTCAGCAAGAGCTTTCGGCTATGGCAGACCTGATTGCCGAAGAGAGAGACGTGCGGTACTTGGTCATTCCCGAAGGGACGTTAGTAGCGGACGGCGCGCTTTCGGAGAACGCGTTGCGCACCTACTACGACACTCACCAATCCGACTTTCTGAATCCAGAGCAAGTCGTGGTTGATTATATTTTAATAACGCCAGACGAGTTCCGAGAGAGGGCCTCCGAGGAGGTTGTCCGGCAGCAGTTTGAGTCGGTCCGCGACGAATATACCGTTACCACCCAATCAAGGGTTTCTCATATTCTCCTGATTCCTGGAGAGGAGGAGTCCGAAGCTGATTTTGCTCGCCGGGTTTCCGAAGTTTCTGAACGTTTGGATCTCGCCGAGGATTTTGCTGTCATCGCACAGACGTTTTCCGACGACATTGGCTCGGCCAGTCTGGGTGGTGAGTTGGGTTTTACTGACGGCACGGCGTTTCCCGAAGAAATGGAAGCAGCCATCGCGTCCTTACAAGCGCCCGGCGAGATTTCTGCGGCGGTAGTCACTGACGCGGGAACCCACTTTATTCGGTTGGAGGAGCGAATCGCCGGTGAAACCGTCAGCTATGACGATGTTAAAGACGAGCTCCGGGATTCCATTGAATCAGCCGAGGCTGAGCGTGCCTTGTTGGTAGCGGTAGAAGAATTGCGTGACCTCGTGTTCAACGCACCTGACCTTAATGGCCCGGCTGAAGCTATTGGCGGCACAGTAGAGCGCTCGGCGGCCTTTTCCAGAGAGTTCGGAACGGGCCTGTTCGCCGACAGCGCTCTGCGCGAGATCGCATTTTCTGATGATGTATTTCAAGAGGGCAATAACAGTGAGGTTGTTGAGCTCTCGGGTAAACGCTTTGCGGTCGTTCGGATCAATGAGGTCAAAGCGGCCCAAACAGCACCGTTTTCTGAGGTCGAGGCTCAAATCACTGACCGGTTGCGGGCCGAGCTCGAGGCAAGTGCCTTAACCGAATTGCAGGTTCGAGCAGAGCAGAGTTTGGCCGAGGGCGCCAGCTTCGAAGAGATTGCAGCATCGCTCGGGCTGGAGTGGCGGGTTGAGCTGGCGACAACTCGTCTCGCGAGCCAATTGCCCCGACCTGTGCTGGAGGCAGCTTTTGCCATGCCGGCAGGTAAGCGCACAGAGCTTCGCGCGGTCGTGGTGCCGGGTGATGGGCACGCAATCATTCAGCTTGCGCGGGTCACGCCAGGCTCTGTCGACAGTTTGACTCAATCTGAGGCTGAGTCCTTGATAGCCCGCCGAGGCGCCGAGCAACAGCGACTGAGCTTTGGTGAATACGTTAAATATCAGCGCGACACGGCTGATATCGTTATTCGGTAAGCGTCCGGGGGAACCGCGGAATATGGGGCAGGGCGAGCATGAAGACCGCCGTTTACACGCGTTGGCGGGAAGCGTCCCCGATCGTCTTCATAAGCCGCTAGCGGCTTCAGCCGCCTCTATCAACGGAAGAGCACCGGCACCCCTTGATCAGTGGAATCCCACCTACTGCGGTGACGTTGATATGGCCATCGGCGCCGACGGCACCTGGTACCACGACGGTCGCGCAATTCGCCGCAAAGAGTTGTGGCAGCTTTTCGCAGGCATCCTCCGGAGAGAGAAGGACGGTGACTATTATCTTGTCACGCCCGTCGAAAAGTGTCGTGTTGCCGTCGCCCTGCATCCATTAATCATTACGGATTTTGAGGTAGGTTCAGAAGAAAGCGGCACGGTAATCCGAGCTTCTCTTAATGCCGGGGGTCAATTCCCCATCTCCATGTGCCATCCCCTCAGGCCCGAGCCTCAAGCCAGCGGTGCGGCTTACATCGATCTCCCCCAGGGGTTAACGGCCCTATGCTCCAGAGCGGCGTGGTATCGCCTAGTAGCCCTAGCCGACGATAAACACTGCATCACTAGCGGTGGGGCAACATTCCCACTGATTTAGCGACTCCCTACATATTGGGATAGTTTGGGCCGCCAAAGCCCTCTGGAGTAACCCAGGTAATATTCTGAGAGGGATCTTTAATGTCACAAGTTTTGCAGTGCACGCAGTTCTGCGCATTAATCTGAAAGCGGGGCCCCTCCGGCTCTTCCACAATTTCATAAACGCCTGCTGGGCAGTATCTCTGAGCGGGCTCTGCATACTTAGGCAAGTTTACCGTTATAGGTACGCTGCTGTCGCGCAAGGTCAGATGACAGGGCTGATCCTCTTCGTGATTAGTGTTGGAAAGAAAAACCGAAGAGAGCCTATCGAAAGTAATCGTATTATCGGGTTTGGGGTAGGCGATAGGCGCCGCTTTGTTCGCCTCGATGAGACAGGCGTGGTCGGGCTTCGTGTCATGTAGTGTGAAGGGGAGACGCCCCCCAAAAAGGTTCTGATCTATCCAAACCATGGCTGCACCGAGGAGCGTCCCGAACTTATGCATAAAGCCAGAGAAATTGCGCGCACTGTGCAACTCTTGACCCAGCCAGGAATCCTTCAGACGCGATGAATAGTCGAGTATTTTCGGTGCGGCGCCAGCGGACTGGAGCGCTACTACGATGCTTTCCGCTGCCAAGATGCCGCTCTTCATCGCAGTGTGATTCCCCTTGATCTTTACACTATTCAGTGTGCCCGCGTCGCAACCGATCAGGACTCCACCCGGAAACGCCATCTCTGGCAGGGAGTTGAGACCTCCTTTAGCCAAGGCACGAGCGCCGTAGGCAATCCGCTCACCGCCCTCAAGTACCTCTCGTGTTTTCGGATGAGTTTTCCATCGTTGAAACTCCTCGAAGGGGCTTAAGTGTGGATTGCTGTAGTTCAAATCGGCGATCAGGCCCAGATATACCTCATGATTTTCAGCGTGGTAAAGGAACGCCCCTCCGCTTGAACCCGATTCAGCTAGTGGCCAGCCTATGCCGTGGACGACAAGGCCCTCCTGATGCTTTTCAGGCGAGATCTTCCACACCTCTTTGATGCCAATGCCATAGTGTTGGGGGTCCCTGTCCTTATCCAGCTCAAAATGCCTAATCAGTTGCTTACCAAGATGTCCTCTGCAGCCCTCTGCGAAAAGGGTGTAAGCGGCGTGTAACTCCATACTGGGGACATAGCTATCCTTTTGTTGCCCCTCTGCGCCCACGCCCATCTCTCCAGTCGCAATACCCTTCACCGCGCCGTCTTCATGAAATAGCACCTCAGCTGCCGCAAAGCCGGGATAGATTTCTACACCGAGGGCTTCCGCCTGCTCAGCTAACCAACGACACACATTCCCCATCGAGACGATGAAATTGCCGTCATTGTGAGTAGGACGAGGAATCGCGAACCCGGGCAGTTTGATTGCGCCCGTGTCGCTGGTGTAGAAGTAGAACGTATCGTCTGTCACCGGGGTGTTTAGCGGCGCGCCACGCTCCTTCCAATCCGGTATCAGTTCATCCAGCGCCCTCGGTTCCAGAACGGCTCCCGAGAGTATGTGGGCCCCGACCTCTGAGCCTTTTTCCACCACGCAGACCGTGGTCTCCCGACCCTCGGCTTCACTCAACTGCATAATCTTTATCGCTGCGCTGAGCCCGGCTGGGCCAGCCCCTACGATAACAACGTCGAACTCCATGGATTCTCTTTCCACATCTACCTCTGCTGTTTGATGGGTGCGATTGGGTTATGTCCACTATCACCTAAATTCATAGGAATTCAGGGCTGTCAGGTGAATTAAAATTGGACGGCATGATACACTAAGCCAATCTGGAACACAGGGCATGGTGCGGGCAAAGTCATCGGGCCCACCTGGTTTTCCAAGAGTTAAAGCCGTGTGTTCAAATCACACCCTATCTGACAATCTGTATACAGTTTCAAACTGAATCTGGAGACACCATGAAAGCATTGGTCGCGGTGAAACGCGTGGTGGACTATAACGTCAAAGTACGCGCTAAATCGGACGGTTCGGACGTCGATCTCAACAACGTGAAGATGGCAATTAATCCTTTCTGCGAAATCGCCGTAGAGGAAGCGGTCCGATTGAAAGAAGCAGGAACCGTATCGGAAATCGTCGCGGTATCAGTGGGTGGCACTGGTTGTCAGGAGCAGATCCGAACCGCACTCGCACTGGGCGCCGATAGAGGGATTCACGTTGAGGTGGATGGCACGGTAGAGCCTTTGTCAGTGGCCAAACTCTTGAAAGCGGTCGCACAACAGGAGTCTCCCGATCTAATTATTATGGGAAAGCAGTCGATCGATGGTGATAACAACCAAACCGGGCAGATGCTTGGTGCGCTCACTGGGATGGGGCAGGGGACTTTTGCCTCGGAACTCAAGGTAGGGGACGGTAAGGTTGAAGTGGTTCGCGAAGTTGATGGCGGCTTACAAACCCTCTCACTCACTCTACCGGCGATTATTACCACCGACTTGCGTTTGAACGAGCCCCGCTACGCTTCGTTGCCAAATATCATGAAGGCCAAGAAAAAGCCCCTTGAGACAATGACCCCGGAGCAACTTGCCGTAGAGGTAAAGACTCACGTGAGTCAATGCGGCGTTGCACCGCCTCCGGAACGTGCAGCGGGGATAAAAGTAGAAGACGTCGCACAATTGGTTGATAAGCTCAAGAACGAAGCAAAGGTGATCTCATGAAAACGCTGGTCATTGCAGAACACGATAATGCCTCTATCAAGCCGGCGACTCTGAACGCCGTTGCCGCTGCTCAGGCGCTGGGAGGGGATATTGATATTCTTGTCGCTGGCTTGGGTTGCGGTGGGGCGGCAGACGCGGCAGCACAGGTACCCGGTATCGGCAAGGTGATTTGCGCGGATAACGCCGCGTATGAGCATCAACTTGCAGAGAACATTAGTTTGCTCGTGGCCGAAGTCGGGTCTGAATACGACAATTTATTAGCGGCCTCTACCGCAAACGGCAAGAATTTCATGCCTCGGGTAGCAGCCCTCCTGGATGTGGGTCAAATATCGGACATCCTCTCTGTCGAGAGCGCAGACACCTTCACCCGCCCAATCTACGCCGGAAATGTCATTGCGACTGTGCAATCGGCTGACGCCAAAAAAGTGATTACTGTTCGCACCACGGCTTTCGATGCTGTGCCCGCAGAGGGGGGATCTGCTTCAGTGGAGCATTCTGAGGCTGTGCACGATGCAGGTGTCTCCCAGTTCATTAGGGAAGAAGTAGCTGTCTCCGATCGACCCGAGCTGACGTCGGCATCAGTGGTGATCTCAGGCGGAAGAGGGATGCAAAACGGTGATAATTTCAGCCTGTTGGAGGGTATCGCCGATAAGCTCAACGCGGCCATTGGCGCGTCGCGGGCAGCAGTGGACGCCGGCTTTGTGCCCAACGACTATCAGGTGGGTCAAACAGGGAAAATCGTCGCTCCGGATTTGTATATCGCGGTTGGCATATCTGGCGCCATTCAGCACCTCGCGGGCATGAAGGACAGTAAAGTCATTGTCGCGATTAACAAAGACGAGGATGCGCCAATCTTTCAAGTGGCAGACTATGGGCTGGTGGCGGACCTTTTCGAGGCACTGCCCGCGCTGGAGGCGGCCCTATAACAACGCCTACCCCTAGCGCTGTCTGTATGACTGCGCTGGGTGTTCCGGCTGACTTAGTCTCTTCGTAGCTTATCTGAAATGGCGATCGGGTTAGGTAACCTGAGCACCACGATGTAGGAGGAGGCCAGCAGGGTCAATATCGTGCACGCCTGTATCAGGGTCGCAGCGTCGGCGCTTATCAGCCCCTTTGCCGTCCCTAAAAAGGCGATGAGCAGGGAGAATTCGCTGCATTGACCCAAGCGTAGCCCCAAGTTCCAAGCAAGTTTTGGCTCTTCGAAAACGCCCCTTACAAGCCACTGATAAACCAACGGCTTGATCAATAAAAACAGCGCCGCCATAGCGATTGCTGGCAAAGCTACCCGAGGCAGCGCCAACATATCAAGCCCACTGCCCACGGAGAAGAAAAAGACGACCAGAAAGAAATCTCTCAGGGGCTTGAGGCTCATTGCGATGTATTGGGCTATCGGACTGCTCGCGATGCTGACCCCCGCGACGAAAGCCCCGATCTCCGCTGACAGTCCCATCCATATGGCTAACTCCGCCATGCCGAGACACCAACCAATTGAGAGCAAGAAGATGTACTCGTGGTACCGGTCAAAGCGTTTGATTAGCGTCAGTAGGATAGCTTTAACGCTGATCCAGCTCACCAAAGCGAGTAGTGGCAGTGTAATCAGCGGCATCAGAAGTTCGCGAGGCGAATAATTTCCGTCACCCACGCTCTCCATCAACACTAATATAACAATCGCCATCACGTCCTGTAACAGCAGTAAAGCAATCATCAATTCGCCAAGGTGTTTGTGGTGAAGTACCGTCGTTGGCAACAGCTTGATACCAATGATCGTCGAAGAAAAAACTAACGAGGCACCGATGAGAATAGCGTCGAGGTGGTTAAAAGAAAAAAAGCGGCTCATTGCGTAGCCTGCCACGCCAAAAATAAGGGCGCTTAGGACTCCCACGAGGGTGGATTGACGCAAGCTATTCCAGAGAGCGACGGGCTTCATGTCCAGACCCAACAAGAATAGCAACAAAATAATGCCAACGTGGCCCGCTCCGGACACGAGATTAGTATCAGAAACGAGCCCCGCGCCTTGGGGTCCAAGAGCGACGCCGAGCGCGATATAGGCAATGATAATCGGTTGCCGGGCGTACAATGCCACCGATGACAGCACGGCGGCGCCCAAGAAGATAACAGCAAAGGTAAAAGTAATGCCGCCGTCCATTAATCGGATTGCCTCAGATGGGTTCGAGATTTTGCTTTGAGTGGCGTCACAGCGCGGACGGTACCCAAGGTGCGGTCATTTTGGCAAGTTGACGCATCATCTCAGCACTTGAAAAAACTTGTTGGCAAGCAGGTCATAAGCGTTAAAATGCGCGCGCTCGGAAGCACCCGACCTTATTTTTTACACCTGACAGCGGTTTAACTATGGCTAAAAGCAAGATGGAAGACGGCATGGCGGATGCAATAGCCGCAACTGCGCTTATCAGCATTGTTCTGGTAACCCTCATTATCTGGCTAAGCGGCTTTCCCAGCTGACCCGATCAGGCGGTCGAAGAGCGGCCTGTCCACATTACCACCGCTTAACGTCACAACCACGCGTTGCCCCTGAAACTGCTCCCTCGAACCGAGCAGGCAGGCAACGCCAACCGCTCCGCTGGGCTCAAGACGAAGCCCCAGATGCTGCCAAACCAGTTGCATTGCTTCGATCACTCGTTTGTCGCTTGCGGACAGTCCGCGAACGTTGTTGAGCGCATTAATGGAGAAGGTGAGCTCCCCGGGCTCTCGCGCCAGTAATCCATCGCAAAGCGTCGAGCGTGTGTCGGTAAGAGCAATCCTTCGTCCCGCGGCAAATGACTTTTGGTGATCGGCCCAGTGCTCAGGCTCGGCAGTGAAAATAGCTAACGACGGGTCGCTGTTTTTGAGATAGCTGCCAACGCCGGCAGCAAATCCGCCGCCGCCCGTGCACACGATAACGCTATCGATTCTTACTGGGAGTTGCGCTCGGACCTCGGCACCACAGGTGCCCTGACCGGCGATTGTGTTCCACTCGTCGTACGGTCGCACTAATGCGGCAGACGAATCATTGAGCAGTGTGATGGCTATTTGTTCCCGATCCTCGTGCTGTCGATCATAAAAAATGACTTTAGCGCCAAGCGATCTGATGTGAGCTATCTTCGTTTCAGGCGCATCAGTCGGCACGACAATTGTTGCGGTCAGTCCCAAGCACCTAGCCGCGTAACCTACGCCTATGCCGTGATTGCCCGAGGAGAAAGCCACGACTGAACGGACACTACCGGACGCTGCCAACACCGAAACCGCATTCAACGCGCCTCGGATTTTAAAAGAGCCGGTTGCCTGCAAACATTCCGCCTTTAGAAAGACCTCGCCATCGATCAGTTGGTCAAGTAATCGGATTCGCAGCAACGGGGTTTCGACGGAATAAGGCTGAATGCGAGCGACGGCTACTTCAATGTCTGCACACAAGGCGCCAAGATCAGGTGCAGACGTCATGGCAGGAGCAATGAGATGACCAACAGTAAAGCGCCGGCAAACAACCCTGTAAGCATCACTCCGGCGATCAGAAAGCGGGTAACGGATCCCTGATCGAAGTCTCGCTGCCGTGTCGCATTACTCTGAATGCCCATGGCCGCCGAGAGTCCTGAGAGCAGGGTGTGTCGCCAGCTGAGAGCTAAGTGACTGGGGCGCGGATTTTCACCGGTTTGCTGATCGGGTGCAGGCATGTCTGAAGCGCTAACGTCAGGTTTTGCTTTGGTCATGCTGAAGCGGCCAGTCTCTTTTGCTGCCCGAGTGTAGACCGTTACGGCGGAGAGAGCATCAGATACTCGGCGGCAAAATCGGATTATTGGCTATAAAGCCTTGAGTGTCATTTCAAGAATTGTCCGCCCCGCATTGGCAGCTCACCAGCAATCCAGTTATTATCCGACTCCATTAGTCGGGTATTACTCGGGATAAAGCCGTGATCACTATTACTGAATCAGCACAGGACTATTTGGCAGAGTTGCTATCAAAGCAAGAGGATGCGCTTGGCGTGCGGGTATTTATCAATGATCCCGGAACTCCGCGAGCGGAGACCTGCATCGCTTATTGCCGTGAGGGTGATGTCGAAGCCGGAGATATTGAAGAGTCCTTTGAGCGCTTCACGGCGTGGTTTCAGGGTCGTAGCATTCCATTTTTAGAGGATGCGCTGGTGGATTACTCTCCTGATCGCATGGGTGGGCAGCTGACGATCAAAGCACCTAACGCAAAAATGCCCCGAGTGTCCGACGATAGCCCTATCGAAGACCGCATCAATTATGTCCTCTACAATGAAATTAACCCGTCACTTGCCGCACATGGGGGTGAGGTCTCACTCATTGAAGTAACGGAAGACCAATACGCGGTGCTCCGTTTTGGTGGGGGCTGTCAGGGATGTAGCGCCGTCGATATGACGCTTAAAGGCGGCGTTGAAAAAACCCTACTTGAACAAATCCCTCAACTCGCGGGTGTGCGCGATACGACCGATCATAGCGACCGCAGCCAGGCCTACTACTAGGCCCCTCTTGGCAGCGGCAGGGGCCTAGCAACCGGGCCCACTGAGTACTGCGTCGCGCGCACCCTAGTTAAGTGGCAGTCAGGCTACATTCCCTCGTATGCATCGGCATGGGATACTTCTGAGCATGCGCTCTGCAGTTGATCTTTCCTCTTTTTTGCCTTTTCTCCAAAGCGAGCAAACCGTACTGACGCCTGGCAGACGTTTGGCCCGCGAAGTATCCAACGCCTGGCTGAGTTATCCAGAGCGCTCGAGACACCCTGGGCAAAACCCGAGCATTGAACCCGCAGATGCTTGGCTGGAACGGACTTGGTGCTATGCAGTTGAAGAGGGCGCGCTACCTCTGCAACGTCTTTTAAATAGCGAGCAACAAACGGCGTTATGGCTGGAAATTATTCGAGAAGACGCCACAAACAATCGAATTTTTAATCTGACTCAACCAAGGGCAACCGCACACCGAGCGAGGGCGTCTTGGGATCAATTAAGCATGCACGGCGGATTGGATAATCCTCGTGTTTGGGGGCTCTTTCAGTATGAAGAGGACTGCACGGTGTTCGCTCGCTGGGCCAGAAAATTTCAGAGGCGGCTCGCCAAAACAGGCAGCACTACCCGCTATCAAGCCTACAGTCAGTTACTGTCACTCCCCCCAGGATCGACGCCCCTCGCACTGTATTCATTCCCCCAACTACCTCCGGTTACCCGGCAAGCATTGGAGCATTTGAGCGAGCTCAAGCTCATAGAGCCGGCGGCACACGCTGATACCTCAACCAAACTGAATATTGAAAGCTTTGCTAATCGAGAGGATGAATTAGCTGCCGCCGCCGCATGGGCCCATGGAATGAGCCGGCAGTCCGATAAGAGAAGCGCCATCGTCTTGCTGGATTTAGAGCGCGATCGGACACAGTTGGAATATTTCTTACGGGCGGAATTCGAGTGTCTTGACGCTCAATACAATGATTTACCAGTCAATTTCTCTACTGGGATGCCGTTAAGCGACACCCCGATGTTTCGTGACGCGGCCATTGCGCTTGAATGGGAAGTTCGTCCGCTACCTCGACGTGAGTGGCTGACATTAATGCGCTCGCCGTTTATACCCGGCTTATTGGCTAACCCTTCGCCTCGAGAACTAAACGCTGTAGACCGACTATTCCAGTCCGGAATTTCCGAAATCAGCATCGATCAGACCCTCCATTTTTTAACCCGGTACGCGCCAGAGGCTCCGCTGAAATCCATACTAATAAAAATCAGAGGGGACAAAAGCCATCGCAATAAAAAGAATCTTCAGGTTTGGAGTACATGGATTCGCCAGCGACTGAGCCTATGGGGTTGGCCTAATCGGAATCCCCTTGATTCGATCGAATATCAGCAATTGGATCGCCTAGACGCTAGCCTGGATTCGTTGGCGGCCCTTTCAGCGGTTCTGCCGAATAAAGCGCATGAAGCTGCACTTGCGCTCTGGCGACAAGCGTTGGCAAATCTGGCTTTTCAGCCCAAGACGCCCTTCGACAGCGTGCAAGTGATGGGGCCACTCGAAGCCATTGGGTTGGCGTTCGACGGTCTGTGGATATGCGGCGTTCAGCAGGGGGAGTTCCCCAAACCACCACGACTGGATCCTTTTATTCCCGCTGCCTTACAAAAGCAGTTAAATTTTCATGCGCTCAACGCACCCAAGCAACTTGCTCAAGCCCACCAGTTGCTTGAGATCTGCTGCGGTGGAAGCGATGAAACTATCGTCAGCTACCACGAAACGGACCGTGGCCTGAGGCGGCAGCCGAGCACTCTTCTTCCACCGCACAAGCGCAGCGATAAGCGAAGCTGGTTTCCCCCCCCTCGATGGCATGTCCAGCGGCAGGTAGAAGCCATGCCAGCAGATGAAAACGTCCCGGTAACAACAGACCAGCTTACCGGCGGGAGCAGTCTCCTACGAGATCAGTCCGCCTGTGCTTTTCGAGCTTTTATTAAGCATCGGATTAAGGTCGCGGCACCGAGCGCCGAGGCGTTTGGATTCACCGCCATTGAACGAGGACTACTGCTACACGAAATGATGTTTCATCTCTGGCGCGATATCGCCTCGCAATCGGCGTTATTGGCGATTCCCGAACAGACGTTGTTAGAAAAAATCGAGCTGGCGGCGCTAACCGGCCTGAAAAAACTTGAAAAAGACGCAGAGCGAACCGGATACAGTTTGCGAACGCGAGTTGGAGAGGGTTGTTGGGAGCTCGAGCGCGCTTTTTGTTGTGAAGTTGTTGCCGCGTGGATGCGTCGCGAAGGAGAAAGGAAAATATCTTTTACCGCAGTTGCGTTAGAGGAGGAATTTGTCCTAAGCCTAAGTGGCCTAGATTTGACACTAAGGCCCGACCGAATTGATCAGCTCGAGGATGGGCGTCGCATCGTAATCGACTACAAATCAAATGCTCCAGCCAAATCTCGGTGGCTGGGACGCCGTCCCAAAGAACCCCAGCTACCGCTCTACGCGCTAGTAGATGCCACCTCGGAGGGCGTCGCTTTCGCACCGCTTGCGAGAGATTCTCAATTCATCTCCCTAGGAACCAACCTCGGCCTGAGCTCAGCACCCGATAAAACCCTGTCGCAGCAGACCAGCGGATGGTCCGATAGCTGGAATGATCTGATAGAAAAATGGGCCTCTGGACTGGAACAGCTAGCGGGGGCATTTTTAGACGGAGCAACCACTGTTGATCCACTTCCAGGTACTTGTGAACATTGTGATTTAGCGTCCGTTTGCCGGGTCGATCAGTTACGTCGATTAGACGACGGGAGTGGAATGAGTGAGGTCGTAGAATGAGCGCTCAAGACCAGCAACACCGGTTGCGCGCAATAGACCCGACAATGAGCTTTTGTGTCAGTGCCCCAGCCGGCTCTGGCAAAACCGAACTTCTTACGCAACGACTCCTGACGTTGCTATCGAGAGTTAATCGCCCAGAGCAAGTACTCGCCATTACATTTACTCGTAAGGCTGCTAGCGAGATGGCAAGCCGGGTGCTGGAAAAGCTTGAGGAGGCGAGGCAGTCAGCGCCCATTCGGTTTCCCCATGAGGCTACCACGCGGGAGTTGGCGCAGTCATTGCTGACCCATGCAGAAAGGCTTGAGTGGCAGCTTGATGAATCGACGCTGAATGTTCGGACGATAGACAGCCTTTGCCACGAAATTACCCGTCAAATGCCGATCGTCAGTGGGATCGGAGGGATCGTCGAGCCGGTAGACGATGCAACCGGGCTGTACGAGCGCGCTGTCGGTCAATTACTCGCTCAGGTCGGCGATCACAGTGACTTGGGAAATGCGCTTCGATTGCTGTTGGCTCACTTCGACAATCGTTGGCTGAGAGTCCGTGAGCTGCTGGTATCGCTGCTGGCACGGCGAGGAGATTGGGCAACATATATTGGCCAACACCGTGATCCCGTGGCCGCAGAGGAGAGACTGTTCGAGTCTGTATTAAATCTGATTCACCAACGCCTCTGTGTTGCGAAAACCCGGCTGGGTGAGCATTTTGAGCCATTACGGGCGGTGCTCAACGAGGCTAGAGAGAATCAGGCTCTGGAAGCCCTGTCCCTGGATACGGAAGCAACTGCGCTGGAGGACTGGCGCGTCGTAACAAATATGTTGCTGACGACCGGCGGGGACTGGCGGAAACCTGCAGGAATCACCGTCCGGCAAGGGTTCGAGAAAAATAGCCCTGCTAAACAGCGCTTTATCGAGATACTGAGAGACATCAGTGCTGATGAGTGCCTGCAAGAAATCCTTCTAGATATCAAACATTTACCGGACACCCAGCGGGATAGAAAGAGCTGGCAGTTGGTTGTCGCGATTTCCTCGCTGCTGCCGGTTCTCCAGGCACATTTGTTACTGGTTTTTCAGAGAGCAGGTGTGGTCGATCACACTCACATTGCACTCGCGGCTTGCGATGCCTTGGGGTCAGACGACAACCCTTCGCCAGTCGCTGAGAGACTCGATTATCAAATTGAGCACATTCTGGTGGATGAATTTCAGGATACAGCGCACTCGCAAGCGGAGTTACTGCGCCGGTTAACAAGAGACTGGCCGGACCACAACGCCACAGGAGCGGCGCCTCGAACCCTGTTTGTTGTCGGAGATGCGATGCAATCCATCTACGGATTCCGTTACGCCGACGTCGCGCTTTTTATGCGCATACAACAATCGGGTTTTAACGGACTGAATCTCATTCCACTGACTTTGTCACAGAATTTTCGCTCACAGGACACGATTGTCGGCTGGGTAAACGCAGCATTTGCTTCGTTAATGGGCGGGGAAGAGGATCTCAACTGGGGGCGAGTGAGACACGTTACGGCATTTTCAACAAGAACAGACGCGATCGAAACTGATACCGGTGGGGTGCATATCAATCTCTTTGACGAGAATCTTTCGCCACCGGAATCAACCTATATTGTCGAGCAAATTAAAGCCTTACGTAGCGCTCAGCCCAACGCATCGATTGCGATTTTAGTGCGCGCGAAGTCCCACGCGACAGAAATAGTCACGGCATTAGCAGCGCAAGGCATTCCCTTTGATGGCGACACGCTGGAATCTCTGGCCGAGCGGATGATTGTTCGGGATTTATTATCCCTTTGCCGATGGCTAGAAAACCCGGCCGATAATGTCGCCGCGCTGGCTCTGATGCGCTCCCCCTGGGTCGGACTCCGTTTGCAATCGATCGCGCGCCTGCTAGAGGGCAGAGCAGATAAGCTCTTCAGCCTGCTCGAAATTGGTAACGGCGATGAATTGACGGGCCTATCCAAGGAGGAGAGCGACCGACTGAAGGCATTGAAGTCGACGCTGCATTGGGCGAATAGCACGCGAGATCGGCTCGCCCTTCCCATTTGGATAGAACAAATTTGGTTGCGCCTGAACGGTCCTGCCACGGTCTTACCCGATGAGCTGACGAGTGTGCGCCTTTTTTTTGATGCCTTGCGCCGAACCGCGCTTTCTGAGGGACTGAATACTGACCGCATCCGCGATGAGCTGAACCAAATTTCATTGGATAATCTGGCAGGCTCTGAAACCGTTCGCATACTTACTTTGCACAAGGCGAAGGGTCTCGAGTTCGATTATGTGTTTTTACCGGCCCTTCAGAAGCAGCCCCGGGCTAACACTCGAGAATTATTGCGCTGGCACTGGCAGGAAAGTCCGACGTATACGGGGCTTCTTATTGCCGCCGACGATCAGGAAAAAAGCGCGCCCACCCTGTATAACTACCTCAATTGGTTGGAAAAAGCGAAGCGGCGGGAGGAGCTTAAAAGACTGTTATACGTAGGTATTACACGCGCTCGCGAGGGTGTGTTTCTCAGCGGCACAGTGACGGCAACCGAAGACAGCAGCCCAGTGACCGCTCCCACAGGATCATTGCTGTCACTGTTGGAGGCGCAGCTCGAACAGGCGGACAGACCTTGTGCTCAGTTCGAAGTTTCTTCGGCGGGTCAGTCTAAGATAGGTGACGTGCCGCACGAAGTCAGCAACTCCCTTTATCGGATTTCCCATCATGCGCTGTCGGTGGCCGGCCAAGTGCTCTCGGAGAGCCAGTCTTTAGTATCGACCCGGCTAACGGCCCCTGTAGAAGAACTGGGCGAGGACAACCGTTACGAGCGGATTCTGGGTGTCATTACCCATCGGATATTTGAGCGGCTGTCAGCGCAATCCCCCTTACCTGCAGACATCACTGAAGAAATCACAACGTGGATTAACGCGAATATCTTGCAGGCCAGCCTGAGCGACAGTGACGGTGAGCGCGCGGTGACCGCCTGCGTCGAATTGATCAAGAACACCCTGCAATGCCCGCGAGGGCGCTGGCTTCTGGGGCAGCACCCCGAAGCGCACAGCGAATTACAGATTGCGTCCGTCGGTGGCCCAGAATTGAGGAATTACGTGATCGATCGCACCTTTTTCGACGAACAAGAAAATGTACGCTGGGTGATTGACTATAAAACCAGTAGGCCCAAAGGTGATGAGGACGAGGAAACCTTTAAGTCCAGAGAGCTTGAGAAATACGGCGCTCAACTGGAAACATACGCTGAGTTACTAAAACACTATGCTTGGCAGTCTGATGCGCCGATCAAGACCGCGCTGTATTTTCCGGCCATTCAGGCGCTGGTCCCACACCAATAAAAAAACCCGGCGCTGAGGCCGGGCTTTCAGGGGTAGATCCCCTAACGCTCACACTTCCTTCAAAGACAGCACCAACGCTTCGGTGAAGACCACGACAACCGTGTCTCCCAGCCGCACGTTATCCAGCTTCTCGAGTTCCACGCCACCTACCGTGTGCATTCTGCCTCGCGCATCCTTGATGACCACATTGCCCATTCGGTCCATCGCCTCGATGGTGCAGACAGCCCGAACCAGCCGCGCGGCACCTGCGGCGGTCAATTCCGAGTCGCCTGTGGTGTTACCCATTTCGCCCATAACAACCCAGGGATTGGCTGCCTCTTCCTCGGTGGGCGCTCTGACCTCTGCCTCCACAGAGGCAATGTAGTCGGCAATAATCGTATCTCCCACGGCTATTTTGGACAGGTCCACGCCATCCTCTCTGGCGGTCAGTGTGACAAAATTACCTGCAGGGCCGCGCACAACAACCTCTCGCGTGTTCAGGTCAACGGCAATCACCTCGCCCTCGACCTCGGCGACAACCGCCCTAGCACCCGAGGCCCAAACGGTATCAGCCGAATTCAGTTCCGCTGAGACCGAATGATCATGCTCGCCCGACTCATGGTGCGCCGCGAGAGCAGATACGGCGAACGCCGTTAAAACCAAGGAAAAAGCGGCGGAAAAGATCGATAACAACTTCATAGTTTGATTCCTCATATCGCTCCAAATCGGAGCCAGCCAGACAAATTAGGGCCGGGAAAGATACCTCAATTGCAAGTTATCTAAAAGTCTGGCGATCAAGACTGTCAGTAATTGCTGTCGACCGTCTTAGGCCTCGTTTTTCCACTTGCGGACCGCCGTAAATATGGCGTCGTAAGTGCTGCCCTGGAGTCGACCCACTTGAGTCAGCGTTTTCAGCACCGACGGGCTATCCCAGCGCAAAAACGGGTTGTATTCACATTCACCCTCCAATAGCGAGGGTACCGTCGGCAGGTTCGCGCGACGCCGGTCCTCGCAGTCATCCAAAAATGCCTCAAGCCGCGGATTTTCGGGTTCGACCTGTCTCGCGAAATGTAAATTTGCCAGTGTGTACTCATGGGCACAAAAAATTCGGGTTTTTGCCGGTAAGCCTCGCAGCTTTTCCAACGAGCGCCTCATTTGCGGCGGGTCGCCCTCGAAAACCCTGCCGCATCCCCCAACAAATAGTGTATCGCCGCAAAACAACGCCGCTTCGGATGCCGAATAGAAAGCGATGTGATCCAGCGTGTGGCCAGGTACCTCAAGTACCGAAAATTCGACGCCCAGCACCTCAGCCACGTCACCCTCTTGCAACATATGGTCATAGTTTCCTGCGGGACTATCGACCGGCCCCCAGGTTTTGCAGGCAGTTGCACGCTTTAACTCAGACAATCCGCCGGTATGGTCAAAGTGGTGATGCGTAATCAATACACCCGACAGCTCAAGTCTTGCCTGCGCTAGCGCCTCGAGCACTGGCTCAGCATCTCCGGGATCGACGACAAACGCTGCACTACCATCGCTGATGAGCCAGATATAGTTATCGCTGAACGCATTGATGGGAGATATAGTGAGGGATCCCATATCCGATTCCTAATGACAGACAGGTTGGCCGGAGGCTACCTTTAAGTGATGACTGTTACCAGCCCTTACCACGAAGAACTAGCGAATCATGCCGTACTCAATCGTTGGTATGCAGAAACAGCGATGGGCAAACGTCTAAGCGATCAGTTTAGTCGCGTCCTGAGTCAGGTTCTTGAGCAAGTCTTTGGGTACCAAATGCTGGTCACGGGTGCCGATACCGGCATGGATTTCAGCCAGATGGTCAAGACACAGCGCGTGTTCCGACTCGGGAGCACAGCGCCGATAGCGGCCACCAGCCGAGAGACGATTGGGAGCACCAGCGAACTGCCATTTGTCGCGGACTCTATCGATGCGCTGATACTATGCCATGCGCTCGATACGTCTCCTGTGCCGCATAGCGTACTCAGAGAGTGTCGGAGAGTTCTGGTACCCAATGGGCATTTGTTTGTCATGAGCTTCTCTCCATACAGCCTCTGGGGATTGAGTAATTGGAGCCGCAATCTTTTGAGACGTCGGCGTCAGCGGTTACGGGCAATTGGCAGCCGCCAGCTACGAGACTGGCTCTCGCTGCTTGATTTTTCCTATTCTGAACCTCTTTTCATGACAACCATGACACCGTCCCGAGAGGGGCGTTTGAGCAGCTTTGTCGATAGTGTCGACCAGTGGCTCGTCCGGCATAACTCGCCAACTGGAAGTGCCTATCTCATACATGCTCGCAAACGGGTGGCGCACTATTTGGATATCCCAGCGCCTGCCGTGAATCGCTCGCGTTTGATCGCTATGCCGCTAGGCAAGCCCAGCGGGGGGGTTCCTGTTCCTAAGCAGGGGGCCTATTCGGTCGACGAGCGACTCTCGTGAAGCAGGTCTCTGCCTTTACCGACGGCGCTTGCAGCGGCAACCCAGGACCGGGTGGTTGGGGAGTGCTATTGCGAACTGGCGCGCATGAGCGAGAAATCTACGGTGGGGAACCAGAGACAACGAACAATCGGATGGAACTGACAGCCGCCATTCAAGCGTTGCAGGCGTTGACGGAGCCCTGCGCGGTAGAGCTAACCACTGACTCTACCTATGTGAAAGATGGGATCACAAAGTGGCTGCAGAATTGGAAAAGCAATGGCTGGAAAACGGCGGCCAAAAAGCCGGTAAAAAATCAGGATCTGTGGAAGCAACTAGAAGCGCAGACTGTCCGTCACGCCGTGGATTGGCGATGGGTGAAAGGCCATAGCGGGCACCCCGACAACGAGCGTGCCGACGCTTTGGCGAACAGAGGTATGAATGAAATAAGGGGGGCAGGCAAGGGTGGATAAGCGCCAAATCGTACTGGATACCGAAACCACAGGCCTAGAGGTGTCGCAGGGGCACAGGATTATCGAAATAGGCTGTGTTGAGTTGGTGAATAGACGCATCACGGGCCGCCATTTTCATCAGTACATTCATCCAGAAAGAGAAATCGACGAAGGCGCGATGGAGGTTCATGGAATCACGCTGGAATTTCTCGCTGGCAAACCAAATTTCAGTCAAATCGCGTCGGAATTCATCGAATTTATTGATGGCGCCGAGCTTGTAATTCACAACGCGGCCTTTGACGTTGGTTTTCTGGATGCTGAGTTACACAGCTTGGGCGAAGACCGCAGGTCGATTGCCGAGATGTGCGATGTCATTGATACCTTGCAAATGGCGAGACACAAGCACCCTGGGCAACGAAACAGTTTGGACGCGCTATGCCAGCGATATGAAATAGACAACAGCAGCAGAACGCTACACGGCGCTTTGTTAGATGCGGAAATACTGGCCGAGGTTTATTTGACGATGACCGGGGGGCAGGCGTCTCTTGGGCTTTCGTCAGAAGGCGGAGTAACAGGCGCCCAAACGCGCACTGGCAGTGACAACGACATACGACGTCTACCCTCTGACCGAAAGGCAACGCCTGTCGTCAGGGCCACCCCTGAAGAGATAGCGCGTCACGAGGCGAGGCTCACCGAATTGGAAAATAATGCATCCAGCGTTCTGTGGCGAACCTCAGTTCGTTCCTAACTAGAGATTGACCATGACGGCGGCCAGCCCAACAGCCGTCAGAACAATGGTATAGGGGAGGGCCATCAAGACCATTTTCCCGTAAGAAAGGCGAATGAGCGGAGCCAACGCCGAGGTCAGCAAAAACAGAAACGCTGCTTGCCCATTCGGCGTTGCCACAGAGGGAAGGTTGGTTCCCGTATTAATGGCTATTGCCAGTCGATCAAACTCTGCACGATCAATTTCACCCGCCTTGAGCGCAGCATCGATCTCTGAAATGTAAACGGTGGCAACAAACACGTTGTCGGAAATTGCAGAGAGCAAGCCATTGGCGAGAAAAAACATCGCTGGTCGGACATCGCTTGACATCGCCAACACCGACTCAATCACCGGCGTAAAAAGATGTTGCTCATGGATAACGGCTACGATGGCGAAGAAGACCACGAGCAGGGCGGTAAAAGGTAGCGCCTCCTGAAACGCATGACCAATTTCGTGCTCATCGGTTACGCCATTGAACGCCGTCAGCAGTACGATCACGAGCAGACCTATCAGACCCACGGCCGCCAAATGGAAGGCCAAAGCGAATACCAAAATCACAGCCACGATCGCCTGTACCAAAAGTTTCGCTTGGGACCGCTGCGTTGCACTAGCCTGCTGGCCGGCATCGAAATCAATTAGGACGGCCCGTACTTTCTCAGGCATCAGCGCTCCGTAGCCAAAAAGTCCCGTCACCTCAAGCAAAATACAGGTGATGAGCCCGCAGGCAAGCACAGGCATGGTAATGGGCGCCATGTAGACAAAAAACGTTTGAAAGTCCCAGCCCGCTACGGTGGCAATAAGCAAATTTTGCGGCTCGCCCACTAACGTACAAACCCCTCCCAACGCCGTGCCCACGGCCCCGTGCATCAGCAGGCTACGCAGGAAGGCTCTGAAATTCTCTAGGTCATCCAATGACGCGGGATCGAGGCGCGTATCCTGCGTATGATCATGCTGCTTGTCGTCGAGAGATGCTCCTGATGACACACGATGGAATACCGCGTAAAAGCCGACGCCCACGGCAATCAGCACGGCGGTCACAGTGAGCGCATCGAGAAAAGCGGAGAGGAAGGCAGCAACAACAGAAAACAAGAACGAAAGCAGTTTTTTGGAGCGAACGTTCAGCAAGATTTTTGTAAAAACGTAGAGCAGCAGATCCTTCATGAAATAAATGCCCGCCACCATAAACATCAGGAGCAGGATGACCTCAAAATTGGCCTCCGCCTCGTGAAACACGCTGTGGGGCTCCGCGAGGCCGAGCAGAATACCCTCAATGGCCAGAAGTCCACCAGGTTGTAGGGGGTAGCATCTTAGCGCCAGCGCCAGCGTGAAGATAAACTCCGCTATCAACGCCCAGCCTCCAACAACGGGGCCCGCAACGCCCAACAAAATTGGGTTCAACACCAGAAAACCAATAATGGTCTGTTTGTACCAAACTGGAGATTCACCCAGGAAGTTGTGCCACAGCGCGGCCAATCGAGATTCGCTCATTTTTTATGTCCGTTTATTAAGACCTGTGATGCAGTTGTCAGAGGGCCCTCGTTGAGGCCAAAGAGTGTCCGCCATCTTCCGGTAGAACGGCAGGTGATCTTTATACCTGAAATAGCACCTGCGATACAGGTCAGGCGAGGGGCATTGGTTCTTGTGCTCCCGGCCATCGATTCCTAGACTAGCCTCTCCCAAATCCTAGGAGCGGACGTGCTCGATATCTCTGCGCTACCAGTCCAACCTCAACCCGCCGACTGGAGCCTGGTATTCGCGGGTAGAAATTCGGTGATGGGAATGCGTGCCGCACCCGGCTCACCATGGACCGTAAGCGCGGTCATTGACCTGTGGGACATTGATCCAACAAACGCTGTTCCCGTGGGGTACTGGCAAGGGAGAGCGTTGTGGGCGTTCTCAATACCTGAAAGCAGTGTTAACTCAACCGAACACATTGCAAGCAATCTTTACAGTCTTCTGGGACGCGTTGACGACGATCTTTTCCGGGCCCATGGTCGGGCTTATCAACTACTACACTGGCTCAACACGCACAAATTCTGCGGTAGATGCGGGTCACTCACTGAGATAACCGAGGGTGGTCGAGCCATTCTTTGCGTAGATTGCGCGCTCAGAGTTTATCCTCGGGTATCACCCTGCGTCATCGTACTCGTCTCCAAGGGAAATCAGCTGCTTCTCGCGGCAGCTGCCGGCTTTCAGAAGCGGTTTTACAGTACGCTTGCGGGCTTTATGGAGCCCGGTGAAACCTGTGAGCAGGCGGTTGTGCGGGAGGTCAGAGAGGAAGTTGGCATAGAGGTTGGCGACATTCAGTTCTTCTCTTCTCAAGCGTGGCCTTTCCCAAGCCAGGTGATGATTGGTTTCTTTGCCGAGTGGCGATCGGGTAATCTGAAACTCAATGAGGAAGAGATAGAAGACGCTGATTGGTTCGAGGTGGACGCGTTACCACCGATACCCCCTATGGCCTCTATCTCTGGCCAGCTGATCGCCCACTTTATCAATAGCCGATAGGAAGAGCGCTGATGGAATTTGTCTTGGAAATCTTAGAATTTCTGCTGCAAGCGGTGATTCTTCTCGGAGTGTTCCTGGTCGCCATCGCGGGCGTGGTGGCGATATCGCAGCGACGCCGAGAGGGGGGAGAAGACGGCGTTGTCGAGGCGCGGCTGCTCAATGATCGATACGAGGAACAGCGCGAGCCCATCAGAGCCGTAGTCGAAAGCCCATCCGCTACAAAAGCGAGAGTGAAGGAAAAGAAGCGGGCCGATAAGCAAAAGAAAAAAGACGAAAAAACCGCTGCAAAATTGGATGGCAGCGAAGCAGGCGAGACTGGAAAGCCTAGAGTATTTGTCCTCGATTTTAATGGTGACATGCAAGCCAGTCAGGTCGAGCAACTCCGTGAGGAGATTTCCGCGATCCTGCCGCTGGCCACTGATGCCGATGAGATTTTGGTGAGGGTTGAGAGCGGGGGCGGAGTAGTGCACGGCTATGGACTTGGAGCCAGTCAACTGCTCCGGATTAAAGATGCGGGGGTCAAATTGATCGTGTCGGTAGACAAGGTAGCCGCCAGCGGCGGCTACATGATGGCCTGTGTTGCCGATACGATTATCGCGGCACCTTTTGCGATTATTGGCTCAATTGGGGTCGTCGCCCAGCTACCGAACTTTCATCGACTGTTGAAAAAAAATGACATTGATTTCGAGATGCATACGGCCGGCGAATATAAACGAACACTCACGATATTTGGCGAAAATACGGACAAGGCCAGAGAGAAGTTTCAGGCTGACATCGACGACGTCCATGAGCTGTTTAAGAAATTCGTAGCCGAAAACCGAAGCGTAGTCTCTATTGATGAGGTCAGTACCGGGGAGTATTGGTTCGGCGAGAGAGCCCTGCAAAAAAATCTTGTGGACAGACTCTGCACGTCGGATAGCTACCTCATGGAGAAATTAGAAAATCACGACCTTGTGGAGGTTCGTTACCGCGCGAGGCGGAGCTGGCAGGAAAAATTGGGGCTGGCAGCGGGCCACGTAGTTGACCGAAGCATTAAACGCCTGATGAAGTCGGAGCAAGACCAAAGATTTTTGTGATGACATCGTCACGCCAGCTTTGAACGCAGCTCATTGACTGCGGCATGGTGGGATAGAAACACCTCTCCGCTGAGTGAGTGCAAGAAATCGCTTCTTTGTAGCGCGTCCATCACCGGCCCTTTGACCTCGCTAAGGTGTAACTTGATACGCAAATCGCTGAGTCGCGCGTTTATCTCCTGGAGCGCATCGAGGGCACTCATATCAATACTATTGACCGCCGGACACATAAGAATTACGTCCGAAAGCATCGGCTTTCGGGATATTTGATCTAGGACGATCTCTTCCAGGTAACCAGCGTTGGCAAAATAGAGTGATTCATCGACTCTGATTGAGAGTATCTCTGGAAAAGTCACCACCGCATGGCGGTCAATGTTCCGGTAGTGCTCTGACTCCCCGACCTGGCCAACAATGGCAAAGTGGGGCTTGCTGGTTCGGTAAAGGTGCAACCCCAAACTTACGGCCACTCCAGACAGTACCCCGAGCTCGACTCCCGCTAGCAAGGTAATCGCAATAGTCAACACGACGGCCGCGAAGTCAGCGGAGGAAAATCGATAAGCGCGCGGGAGAATTTCCCAGTCAATAATGCTGAGAACGGCAACGATGATGGTCGCTGCGAGGGCGGCCGTCGGTAGAAAATGCAAAATCGGAGTTAAATACAGCGTGGCCAAACCAATACCGACGGCTGTCAGTATCGATGCCATTTGTGTATCAGCCCCCGCATCAAAATTCACCGCAGAACGAGAGAACCCGCCGGTCACCGGAAAGCCGCCTGACAAAGCCGAGGCCGTGTTCGCCGCACCTAGAGCAACCAATTCCTGATTGGCGTCAATACGCTCCCGTTTTTTCGCGCCGAGCGTTTTTCCCACCGATACGGACTCAACAAACCCGATTAAAGCGATCAAAAAAGCCGGCAGCGCTAGATCTGAGAGCAAAGTCCAACTGAAAAGCGGCGAGCTGAAGGCCGGTAAGCCGCTCGGTATAGCTCCCACAACGGGGACGCCGAGCGCGGCAAAATCCTCAACGATAGAGAGGGGAATCACCCCCAACATCATCAGCACGGGTGCGGCTCGCGTTATCAGGCTAATCGCGAGGTCATTCAATGCCAGAGACTCCATAATCTGAGGTAGCCAAAACCGTGCGAGCAGGAGAAAAGTCAGGCAGGAAATACCGATGATGGCGGTCAGAACATGCGCTTGATGCGCCTGTTGATAGAGGGTTGTGACTAGCGAGAGGAGATTATCCCCGCTAAGCGATATTCCCACCAAAGGCCCCAACTGGCCGAGCCCGATAATCACCCCAGAAGCAGTAATAAACCCGGATACCACAGGGTGAGACAAGAAATTGGCGATTAGGCCAAATCCGAGCAAACCGAGAATGATCAACATTAAGCCACCGAGCAGAGCGAGACCGGTGGCTGCCGTAGCATAGTCGGCCGTACCAGCTGCTGTGACTGAGCCCACGGCGGAAGCGGTCATCAATGACGCGACGGCAACGGGCCCGACGGATAGCGTGCGACTGCTGCCGAAAAAGGCATAGGCGACCAAAGGGAAAATCGAAGCATACAAACCCATTTCCGGCGGTAGGCCCGCCAGCAGCGCGTAAGCCAGAGACTGCGGGATGAGCATAATCGTGACGATCACAGCCGCGAGGCTGTCATTCACCAAGTTATCTTTGGTGTAGTGCCTCAGCCAGACGGTCGCTGGCACCCATTTTGACCAATCGAACATAAAACTCAGGGTAATTACTGTCTGACTTCAGTCTTCACCATCCATTCACGACCCTTCAGCATGGCATTCCAGTAGATCCAGGGGAGCAGATCCGCTTTCAAGTGCCAGGCGAGACGGGTAGGGCGCAAACCATTCAGCACCGCCTTGGGAAACGAAGGTAGCAATTTGCCCCCGTAGCCAAACTCTGCGAGGACAATTTTTCCGCGCTCGACGGTGAGCGGGCAGGACCCGTAGCCGTTATATGCCGACCGCAGGGCTTTGCCAGCACGCTGCGCCATCAGGTTTTCCGCCACCACAGGGGCCTGAGCGCGCGCGGCCGCCGCTGTTTTCGCATTGGGCGCGTTCATTACATCGCCGCAGGAGAAAACGTTCTCAAAGCGCTTGTGTTGGAGAGTAGCCTGGTCGACGTCAATCCACCCAGCGTCATCAGATAGAGGCGAGGACTTGATAAAGTCTGGCGCACATTGCGGCGGACACACGTGAATCATGTCAAACGGCTTTTCGACATCGCCTTGTGGAGAGTCGAAGACGGCGATCTTCTGTTCGCCATCTATCCGCTTTAACGTTGTCTGAAAATTTAATTGCGCACCGTACCGCTCCACGTACTCCATTAGAGCGGGCACATAATCCGCGACGCCAAAAAGACCGGGAGTGGACGTGCAGAAATCGATCTTGATATCGCCCAATACGCCAACTCGACGCCAATGATCTGCAGAGAGGTACATGGCTTTTTGCGGCGCACCCGCGCACTTTATGGGCATCGGCGGTTGGGTAAAGAGCGCGTGCCCTCTGTTCAGGCTTTGTACGAGCTCCCAAGTGTAGGGCGCCGTGTCGTAGGAGTAATTAGAGGTGACGCCGTTGCGTCCTAGGTTTTCTCTAAGGCCCTCAACGCCGTCCCAATCGAGCTTAAGTCCCGGGGCGACAACCAGCTGTTCATAGGAGATCTTTAGCCCATTGTTGAGCACCAATGCGTTTGACTGGGGGTCAAAATGCTCCGCCGCTTGCTTTATCCACGTAGTGCCGGCGGGGATGAGTGAAGCCATTGACCGAGCGGTAGTAGAGGGCGCAAAGATGCCAGCACCTACCATGGTCCATCCCGGCTGATAATAATGACTCTCTGCCGGATCGATGAGCGCAATAGACAGCTGTGGCTCACGCTTTTTAAGACTCGAAGCGGTCGCTATGCCCGCAGCACCAGCGCCGACAATGACTACATCGTATTGTTGTTCGCTCATGGGATCCCCTTATTTATTTTATGACTCACTTGCCGCCAGGGAGCGCATATCCGCTCCACCGAAAGCATTGATTGGCACTCTTAAAAACAACCGCCCAGCGGCGTTACTCGGCGGGAGATGGCCCGCACGCATGTTGGTTTGCAGTGACGGTAGGATGAGTGTTGGCATATCGAGTGTGGCATCGCGCGTCTCGCGCATATCGACGAATTCGTCTGCCGATATGTCGCCACCCACATGGATGTTATCTCGGCGCTGCTCAGCGACGGTCGAAACAAAGGCAAGCGCTCGACCCTCTGGCTGATAATCATGGCAGACATAAACCCGGGTCTCCCCGGGAAGCGACAATAACTTTTTACATGATTCATACAGGGTCCTCGCATCCCCGCCGGGAAAATCGCACCTAGCGGTTCCTGCGTCGGGCATGAAAAGAGTGTCACCCACGAATAGGGCGTCGCCAATTTGGTAGGCCATGCAAGCGGGGGTGTGGCCCGGGACGTGGTAGGCCTCCCCAGTCAGCCCACCGACATGAAATTGATCACCCTCCGCTAGAATTAGGTCGAATTGACTGCCGTCTCTCCGAAACCCCTCATTTTCGTCAAAAATTTCGGCGAAGGTGTTCTGGATTGTGGTGATATGAGAGCCAATACCAATCTGACCACCGAGTTGCTTTTGCAGATAGGGCGCACTGGAAAGGTGATCTGCGTGAATGTGGGTTTCCAGAATCAATTCTAGACGGAGTTGCTGGCCTCTGATGTACTCAATAACCTCATCCGCCGAGCGAGTGCTGATCGTCCCCGACGCATAATCCAAATCCAGTACGGGATCGATCACCACACACGTGCCTGATGCGGGATCGCTGGCAACATAGGTGAGGGTTGATGTGGCCGGATCGAAAAAGTGTTGAACAGCAACCTGTGGCACGCAGTACTCCAGCATCTGGCCTGTTGGCGCTTGGGGGTGAATTATGCTTTTTGGAAATAACGATATTTCCAAACTCTGTCCCCAAATGCCAGTAAATCTTACCAGCTTCCCCTCCGTTGGGCGGGATGAGGGCCAGAAATGCTCCCTATACGCCCGGCACCGCCGATGTCACCACCTTCCGCTGTCACATCGCCTTGTTGCGGCAGGGTCGGTGCGCGATCCGCTGCTGCGGTGTGTGCAGAGGTCTCGGTACCGATGGGCTATTTAATGCGCTGTCCTCTCGACGCATTCCTAAGGACGCATTCCTAAGATAGCCGCGGGCTGACGGAATTATGGAGTTTATTGAGGGCTGATCTGGCGGCTTTATCTTCATGAGCGGGACAGGGGTTGCTCCATAACTTCCTTAAATGTATATTTACGTCAGTTAAAGCAACCCTTATGGGGGGCGGCTTCCCATGCATTCCAACAAACAGACGCCGAATCAGGCGATCAGTACTTGGCTTACTACAGTGGGTGCGGATCGTCCCCTGCAGCACAGCAATCCAGCCTCTCTCTACCTCGCGTCACTCCAGGGCTCTGAGGCCAGCAGGACCACAGCCCGCTCGGTTATGAAGCAGATTGCCATCTTGTGCGATCAAACACCCGATTCCTTTCCCTGGCATCGCTTAGACCGCGCCACGGTGCTCGCATTGATGGAAAAACTGAAACAAAAAGGCTTGTCGGATAATACTCGGAACCTCTACCTCTCAATCATTAAAGGCGTAGCCCGTGAGGCCATGCTTCATCAGCAAATGAGCGACCACCAGTTCAGCCTAATTGAGCAAATTCGCGCCATCAAGTTGCAGCGATTGGCGGTTGGCCGCGCGCTACATGTCGACGAAATTGCGTCACTCATTGATCATTGTTTGCACGATGAAGGCGCTGCCGGTGTGCGGGATGCGGCTCTGCTGGGCGTTTTATTTGGGTGCGGACCGCGCCGAGCCGAAGTCGTGACCATCGATATCAATAAAATCAACTTCAGCGATCGCTCGATCAAGGTGATTGGCAAGGGAAACAAGGAACGAGAGCTAGAAAT